>CAJXIY010000004.1 GCA_913054495.1 uncultured Gammaproteobacteria bacterium
TCCAGCGTCTTTAATAAGGCATTGAAGCTGTGATTGGAGAGCATGTGCACTTCGTCGATCAGGTAGATTTTGTAACGACCGCGAGTTGGGGTGTACTGAACATTGTCCAGCAACTCCCGCGTGTCCTCGACCTTGGTGCGGGAAGCCGCGTCGACTTCCATCAAGTCGATAAATCTGCCCTCGTTGATCTCGATGCAGGAACCGCATTTATCGCAGGGTGCCGAGGTGATGCCAGTCTCGCAATTCAGGCACTTCGCCAATATGCGGGCCAGTGTAGTCTTGCCCACTCCCCGGGTTCCGGTGAATAAATAGGCGTGATGCAGACGCTGATTATCCAAAGCGTTGATAAGAGACTTGAGAACATGAGCCTGACCCGCGACTTCGGTAAAGTTTTTGGGTCGCCACTTTCTGGCGAGTACTTGATAGCTCATTTTGCCGGTTCGTCTTAGGGTGTGAATTTTTTGGTAGATCAGTTTCGCGGGGCGATGCTGGAGGCAACCCTTGCCAGCCACACCGCGGCACATGAGTCAGCCACTACCGTTGCTCCCTTCCGGGCCTGGCGGGGTTCGTAACCTATCATTGCGCGGGGACCGACAAGAGATGCCATGAAGCATAATAGCATAGACACCGGGCGATTTAAGGCAATGCTGGCGGTGAGGGAGGGATTCGAACCCTCGAAGCCTTGCGACTTACACACTTTCCAGGCGTGCTCCTTCGGCCACTCGGACACCTCACCGTATTCTTTTTTAGCATGTTGCATGCGTTTTGCCAGGTCGGCTTACAGCCGTCTGCGGCGCTAACGCGCCTTTCGAACCCTCGAAGCCTTGCGACTTACACGCTTTCCAGGTGATCGATTTTGACTAAATCAGCATCCCTTTTCGAATATCACTGTAGTAAACAATGTCATTCGTTGTTAGCTCCTCGAAAGGTTCATAAGTAGATGCCGTTGCACTGCTGGGACACCTCACCGTATTCTGTGTTCTGATACCAAAAACGGCCGCAACCTTAGCCCAGCAAACTCCAGATTGCAAGCCTGTCATTGGCGCAATAATCGAGCCTTCACCACCTCCGCACCGATCGGTTCCGAGCTTCGGTAGACGTTGATATCCAGCCCTCCCCGGCGCAGGAAGTTTAAGGCGATGTTCAGCTCGTTGGGTCGACACACGTCCATGATATCCCGATAGATTCTCTCGGCACATTCTTCGTGGTAGCCCTGGTGTTCCCGAAAGGAACAGAGATAGACCAGCAGGCTCGCCTCGTTGATCTTGGTTCCAGTGTACTGAATCTCGAAACTCGCCCAGTCTGGCTGCTTCGTCACCGGACACAGAGATTTAAACAAGTCGGAGAATAGCCGTTCATCGAAGACAGCAGCATCTTCTGTTTGCAACAAAGCTGGATCTGGCTGCGCGCGCTCAATCGAAATATCGAGCGTATCGATGGATTTTCCCATTCGAGATTGTTCCGGGGCGGCATGCATGTCAGCCAGTAACTTAAGAGAAACTTTCACTTCGGATTTACTCACCGCAGAAAGGTCATTGCTGATTATTGCTGCCAGTTTTTCCACGGAATCGAACCGTTCCCGATTGAAGGAGTACAGATAGAATTTGAGTGATTTCGACTCGACAATATTTTCCGAATCGGAACTAAAATAGAATTCTCCTATTGCCACCTGGGGCTTACCCCGTCCGTTCAGCCAGGATAGTTCATAGGCATGCCAGTGATCCAGGCCATACATGCGCAGCTTCTTATCGATATCGAGCAGGGATCGCGCTGCCCACCTGGGAATCGGGTATAGAATCCCGGGGTCATATTTGCTGGGAATTGGAATTTTCTCGCCAAGTGGCTGGTCTGACATATTACTCTTCTCGAGGCGAGCAGCGTTCAGCTCCTGATCCCGGTGCCCCGGCGCAGCAGCCAGATGCAACTGCTATACAGCACCCCGATGAACACTCCCAGTATCAAGAAAGCCCAATAGACGTTGACATCCGAGCTTCCCAAGATGCCATACCTGAATGTATTCACCATGTAAAAAATGGGATTGAGACCGGATACGAATTGCCAGAACGGCGGCAATAGCTGGCTCGAGTAGAAGACGCCCCCCAAATAAATAAGCGGAGTCAGCACGAATGTTGGAATGATAGAAATATCATCGAAACTATTGGCGAACACCGCATTAATAAATCCAGCCAGAGAAAACACGATCGAGGTCAGCAAAATTACCGCGATGGTTATCCAGGGATATTGAATACTCAGATCGGTAAAAAACATGGCGGTGATCGTTACGATAGCTCCCACGGCTAAGCCCCGGGCCATGCCCCCGGCAATAAATCCAGTCAGGATCACGTAGTTAGGCACCGGCGATACCAATAGCTCTTCGATGCTGCGCTGAAATTTGTGGCTAAAGAATGAAGACACAACATTAGAGTAAGAGTTTTGAATAACTGACATCATGATAAGGCCAGGGACTATGAATTCCATATATTGAAATCCACCCATCTCGCCGATACGACGACCTACGAGGTTGCCAAAAATCACAAAATACAAGGTGATCATTATTGCTGGCGGCACCAGGGTCTGCAGCCAGATTCTGGAGAATCGCCGCACCTCTTTGATGACAATAGTTTCAAATGCAATTAATTTATGATTCGCAAACATGGTGTAGCCGCAGTTCCTGTGTTTTCTGTTATCAGAAATCAACTATCTCGTAGTCTCGCCAGAAACAGCTGCTCCAGACGATTGGTTTTATTTCTCATACTACTGACCTGCACACCCTGTTGGTCGAGTCTCGAGAATACTTCATTAATCGATTGATCGCCGCTGACGGTAACTTCAAAACTATGCCCGTCTATGCGGCGTAAACCGGTGTTCGACAAATCGAGGCTCAACTGCGCTGGTAACTCTGCCGCCGAATCGAGGATGTATACCTGGGAATCAAGGTCCGCAAGCAGGCTCTTCATGCTCGTTTTCTCAATGATTTTACCCTCGTCAATAATCGCAATATTGCGACACAGCTGTTCCGCTTCCTCCAGGTAATGTGTGGTAAGAATAATAGTCGTGCCCTTGTTATTTATTTCGGTAAGAAACTCCCACATGGAGCGGCGCAATTCGATGTCTACCCCGGCCGTAGGCTCATCGAGTATTAGCAAGCGGGGCTCGTGCACCAGGGCCCTGGCAATCATCAGCCGTCTCTTCATGCCACCGGATAAGGTGCGAGACCTCTCATTACGCTTCTCCCAGAGACCCAGCTTACGCAGATATTTCTCGCAGCGCTGGCTCGCCAGCTTGTGGGGAAGTCCATAATAACCAGCCTGGGTCATGACGATATCGCGGACTCTTTCGAACTGGCTGAAATTGATTTCCTGGGGCACCACGCCGAAATCCAATTTGGTCTCGTATATGTGGGTATCGACGCGCTTGCCGAACACCTCGACGCTGCCGGCAGTTTTATTAACCAGGGTGGAAATTATGCCGATGATCGTGGTCTTTCCAGCACCATTTGGCCCCAGCAGCGCAAAGAAATCCCCCTGCTCTACGTCGAGGGAGATGCCCTTGAGGGCTTCAGATCCGTTGGCGTAAACCTTGTGTACATCTTTGAGTGAGATGGCGATAGTCATGGGACATTCTTTAGCTAAAAAGCGCCGCTGGAGTATGTCGATTGTCACTGGGATAAGCAAATCCCGCCAAGCGTGCAGATATCACCCGGAAATCGAGCCATAAAAAAGCCCGGCGGTCACCGGGCTTCTATATTTAATCAAGAAAATGGCGTCCCCTAGGGGTTTCGAACCCCTGTTGCCGGGATGAAAACCCGGTGTCCTAGGCCTCTAGACGAAGGGGACAGATGAACAGTCTTGAACTAGCTGATTCAGGCAGCGGGGGATTCTAAGAAGCCTGGCCCGTGCAGTCAAGGGCAATTGGACAAAATAACCGGGCTAGGGCAACTAATCGCAATAGCGTGAGGCGGGTCATTGCACAGCTTCGACCAGTTTCGGTAAACTTGCGGCCGTCAATAACGAGCCGAGTGCACACGTTCTAACCCTTAATCGACGGCGAGACCGTCAGCCTGGTAGACTCTGCCTCCCCTTCTGACTCTAGCCGCTGGCTTCACTAAGCCATGGGAACTGATACTTAATCGAACACGTTTCATGCTGGCATTACTCCTCATCGCTATCACCATCGCCCTGCTCACGCTGATCGTCTACTGCCTGCACAGGTACCAGACCATGGAGGTCGAATTCAGCGCCGATCGTATACTGCCGCTACCGCCACTCGATAAAGACCTTAAGCGCCAGGGCAAACCCAGGTCTAACAGGCCTGATGTGAAAGCAACGAAACGGCGCACGCCAGCACCTACAGGGAGGCAGGCTGCCAGCGCCGACGTCCCGAATTGGCAGACACGGCTTGCCGAGTTGAAACAGGCCGGCGATAGCGCTGGCGCGCTGGCGGTTTGCGAGAGCGCGTATCCGGCCTGGGGTGCTTTTAACCAGGCTTGTATACTCATTCGCAGCCATCTAAGACTTTCTCAAAATTCGGCGAAGCAAATGGATCACGACCTCATGCGGTTGTACAGGACGGCTGCCCTGGCAGAGCTGCTGCATGATAAGTCACCCGAATTTGTTCACTTAACCGCCAGGCGGCGTCAGCGCATCGACCTAAAAACCGCCAGGCAACTGGACATGCCCTATCTGGAATTGGGCTATGCCTATCTCAGACTTATTCGCAAACAGGACATCAAGCTCATGCATTCCCTTTGGGGGCGTCCGGGCAAGCATCAAACCCCGCGACAGCTACATCGGGACTGGTGGCGTAATACCATAAGCGAACTGCTCTGAGCCTCTAACCGGGGTAGCGACTGCCTGCTACCCGATCGAGCACGAACTTGATGAGTTTGATTCTTGACCCCTGTTTTAGTCTATGACATCCTGAAGTGTTGCCGATAAAAATGTGACGACCCGGGGATACAAAGAGACAACATCATGAGCACAGAACCGACTGCATCAGAGTCAGATGGCGGCAGTATTACTATCGATCAACAGCTTATCGAGGAAGGAACCCACCAGCTTAGCTGCGAGATTGAGGTACTGGAGGCATGGCTTGTGGAATTGGAAGAGCAGGATGCCCGGGATGCGGAGACCATCGCCATGCGTAAATCGTACGATGACATGTTGCGCAGCAGAAAAGAGATGCTAAGTTCCTTGACCAAACAGGCCGCGCGCCAGGCAGTCGCTGGCTGAGCCAGATCCCGATCGGAGCCTGTGGCCACTACGATTCAAACCAGAACCCAGCATAAATAATCAATCCCGGAAATTCCCACCCCCGCTTCCTATGCCCTTAGACAAGCCTATGTTGTCAGCAGCTCAAGCCGAAATCATGTTGTCATTACAGGCCGGCATGAACACCAGAGTCGATCCAGACTGGATTGATGCCCGTTACCCCTATCTCCGAGCGGTGGTCATCGAAGCGGCCGAGGCGATCGAGCATCACGGCTGGAAATGGTGGAAACAGCAGGACAAAGATCTGCCACAACTACAGATGGAACTCATCGACATCTGGCATTTTATTCTGTCTGAAATACTGCTAGCCAACGCGGGCGACGAGTCCGCATCAAAACAACAGCTCACCCAACTGTTGACGGCGAGCCAGCAACAGACGGGCGTCGAATTTGATGGCCGGCAAATTGAACTGCAGCAACTAGATCTGGTGAGCAAACTGGAATTGTTAATCGGCCTCGCCGCTGTCCGCCGCATTGAGATCGCGGTATTTGCGGCGATCATGGTGGACTGCGAGATGGAATGGACCGAGCTATATTGCCAGTATGTCGGCAAGAATGTGCTTAACTTCTTTCGTCAGGATCATGGCTATAAAGAAGGCAGCTACCAAAAGATCTGGCGGGGCCGGGAGGACAACGAGTACCTGGTAGAAATTATGGCAGGGCTCGATCCGGTGGAACCCGGATTCAAGGACAGTGTCTACGCCGAATTGACGAAATACTACCCGGGCTAGGGTGGCGTGAACCGCAATGCTACGCTGCGGTTACCGGTGGGACCTTACTGGTAGTACGCATTCTCCTTCACGGAATGATCCGTCACGTCTCGCACTTCCTTCAGTTGCGGTATCTGCTCCAGCAGGGCCTTTTCCACACCATCCTTGAGGGTTACATCCACCATGCCACAACCCTGACAGCCGCCTCCGAAGCGCAGCACGGCCACATCCTCTTCGAAGATTTCTTCCAGGGTGACGTTGCCACCGTGTGCGGCCAGCCCCGGATTGATTTCGTTGTAGAGCACGTAGTTAACACGATCCTCGATACTACTTTCGTCGGAGATTTTAGGCAGGCGAGAATTAGGCGCCTTGATGGTGAGCTGACCACCCATGGAATCCTTGGCAAAATCCACTACCGCATCTTCCAGAAAAGGGATACTATGCCGTTCGATGAAGGTTTGAAAACCTTCATATTGCTTCACTTCGTCGTCGGCTTTTTCTTCTCCCGGCCGACAAAATGATATGCAGGTTTCAGCTTTCGGTGAGCCTGCATCCAGTATGAAAATTCGTACCGAAATACCTTCACAATTTTGCTTCTTTAGCAGTTCTATCAGGTATTCTTGCGCGGATTCGGTGATGTTAACCATAAAACCCTCTCATAATCAGGGAACAACACCGGCTAATCATACGCTATTCGGATGAAAATTTGAATACCCGAGTGATTTACTTGGTTATTTGTCGGGTGGCGCCAGCGCTGACTTCTGCTAGAATTGCGAGCTTTTTAGCTCCGGGATACAGGCTGTAGTAATGCAAACAGTAGTAAAGCAAACAAAGGCTTCGGAACGATTGCTGAGGCAAGCGCTCACTCAACGGATTCTGCTGTTGGATGGCGCCATGGGGACGATGATCCAGGCAGAAAAGCTGTCGGATGCTGAATTTCGCGGCGACCGCTTCAATGACCATCCCCATGAATTGTCTGGCAACAACGATCTGCTGACCCTGACTCAGCCCGATGTCATCAGCAAGATTCACCGTGCCTATCTGGACGCTGGTGCGGACATCATCGAAACCAATACCTTCAACTCCACCCGCAGCTCCCAGGCTGACTACCAGCTGCAAGACATTAGCTACGAGTTAAATTTTGAGGCGACCAGGCTGGCGCGTGCGGTTTGCGACGAGGTCAACCAGATTTCACCGGAGAAACCCCGTTTCGTAGCCGGGGTGCTGGGCCCAACCAGCAAGACCACTTCCATCTCCGGCGATGTCAATGATCCTGGCTTTAGAAGTATCAGTTTCGATGAGTTAGTCGAGGACTATGGCAATTCCACGAACGGGCTAATCGACGGTGGCGCAGATATTATTCTCATTGAAACGGCATTCGACACTCTCAATGCCAAGGCCGCTATCTTCGCGCTCCAGCGCTGTTTCGAGGAGAAACAACTGAGCCTGCCCTTGATGATATCGGGCACCATAACAGATGCCAGCGGACGCACCCTGTCCGGACAAACCGTTGCTGCTTTCTGCAATTCTGTCGCTCATGCCAATCCCTTGTCTATCGGGTTTAACTGTGCGCTGGGCGCGGAACAATTGCGTCCCCACATCGAAGAGACCGCCGCCCTTGTCGACACCTATGTGTCAACGCATCCTAACGCCGGCCTGCCGAACGAGTTCGGCGCCTATGACCAGGGTGCAGAAGAAATGGCCGCCATCATCAAGGAATTTGCCAGCAGTGGCTTCGTCAACATTGTGGGCGGCTGCTGCGGCACCACCCCGGCACACATCGCCGCGGTGGCAGCGGCCGTCGCCCATATCCCGCCGCGAACGTTGCCCGTGCTAAAACCGGCATGTCGCCTTAGCGGCCTCGAAGCATTCAACATCGACGGTGATTCGCTGTTCGTGAATATAGGAGAGCGGACCAATGTCACCGGTTCCGCGCGATTCGCCCGCCTGATCAAGGAGGAGGATTTCGACGAGGCCCTGGAAGTCGCGCTCGAGCAAGTGGAAGCCGGGGCTCAAATTATAGACATCAACATGGACGAAGGCATGCTCGATTCCGAAGCCGCCATGGAGAAATTTCTAAAACTGGTGGCGTCAGAACCCGACATCAGCCGGGTCCCCCTGATGGTAGATTCGTCGAAATGGGAGATCATCGAAGCTGGCCTCAAGTGCGTGCAGGGCAAAGCCATCGTCAATTCTATTAGCTTGAAAGAAGGTGAAGAAGCCTTCCTCAGCAAGGCGGCGCTATGCCAGAAATATGGCGCGGCCGTGATCGTCATGGCCTTCGATGAGAACGGACAGGCCGATACACTGGCGAAGAAAAAAGCCATCTGCAAACGTAGCTACGATATTCTGGTGAAACAACTGAAGTTTCCAGTGGCCGATATAATTTTCGATCCCAATATCTTCGCCGTGGCGACCGGTATCGACGAACACAATAATTATGCCGTAGATTTCATCGAAAGCTGCCGCTTTATTAAGTCTAACCTGCCCGGTGCGTTAATCTCCGGTGGCGTCTCTAATGTGTCATTTTCATTTCGAGGCAATAATACCGTCAGGGAGGCGATTCATTCGGTATTCCTCTACCACGCCATCGAAGCCGGCCTGTCTATGGGAATCGTCAATGCCGGGCAGCTCGCTGTCTATGACGACATTCCTGCCGACCTGAAAACTGCCGTCGAAGATGTGGTGCTGAACCGGCACCCCAAGGCGACGGACAGGCTCATGGAAGTCGCCCTGTCATACAGTGGAATAAGCCAGTCAAAGTCGACAGAGGATCTAGCCTGGCGAGAAAAACCGGTGGCGGCTCGGCTCAGCTATGCCCTGGTGAAAGGCATTACGAAGTTCATCGAGGCAGACACCGAAGAGGCGAGGCAACAGGCGGACAAACCCATCGAAGTTATCGAGGGCCCGTTGATGAAGGGCATGGACGAGGTTGGGGACCTATTCGGCAGCGGCAAGATGTTTCTGCCCCAGGTGGTCAAGAGTGCCCGGGTAATGAAACAAGCGGTGGCCTATCTGCTGCCCTATATCGACGCCGAACAGGCTGGGGGCGAGATCAAGAGTAAGGGCAAGATTCTGCTGGCCACGGTCAAGGGCGATGTCCATGACATCGGCAAGAATATCGTCGCCGTGGTCCTGGGATGTAATAACTATGATGTCATCGACCTCGGCGTCATGGTGCCCTGTGAAAAAATATTACAGGTGGCGAAAAAAGAAAATGTGGACATCGTTGGCCTCAGCGGACTCATCACACCGTCCCTGGATGAAATGGTACACGTTGCCAGCGAGATGCAACGCCTGCAATTTGACATTCCCCTGCTGATTGGTGGGGCGACCACGTCTAAGGCCCATACCGCGGTAAAAATTGAGCAGAACTACGACAACGACAGCACCATCTACGTCCCGGACGCGTCTCGTAGTGTGACGGTTGTAAGCAAGCTCCTCAATGCCGATAAAAAGCCAGCTTATGTGCAGGATCTACGGGAAGAATACGGCGTAATCCGTGAGCGGATTGCAAAGAGGAGCAACAAGCGCGTACTGCTAAGCTATGTTGACGCCAACGAAAATCTGTTTGCTCCGGATTGGGACGCCTACTCGCCCCCTGCTCCCGACTTTCTTGGCACCCGGGTTTTCGATGACTATCCATTGGAATCATTGCTTGATTATATCGACTGGACTCCCTTCTTCATCACTTGGAGCCTGGCGGGAAAGTATCCCGCTATTCTGAAAGACGGCAAGGTCGGCGCGGCGGCGACGGAACTGTTTGCCGATGCCCAGGCCCTGCTAAAGCAAATTCTGGCAGAAAAACTCCTTAAAGCCCGCGCGGTCATTGGTTTTTGGCCAGCTAATAGCGTCGGCTGCAATGACGTTCAGCTATACCAGCCCGACGACTCCGATGAAGCCTTGGCGCGCCTGCATTTCCTGCGGCAGCAAATACCCAAGGATGTGGATTTGCCTAATTTGTGTCTCGCCGATTATGTGGCGCCGGCAACGGTGGGTTACAGAGACTACCTGGGTGCTTTCGTGGTAACCGCCGGCATCGGTGCCGATACACTGGCGGCCAAATTTGAAGCCGAACACGACGACTATTCCGCACTGCTGGTTAAAGCGCTTGCCGACAGGCTGGCCGAAGCATTCGCAGAACAGTTACACGAGCGGGTAAGAAAGGAATTCTGGGGCTATGAGCCTGTGGAGAGCCTATCCCTTGGCGACCTCATCAAGGAGAAGTACAGGGGCATCAGGCCGGCACCCGGCTATCCGGCCTGTCCGGACCATGCGGAGAAGACCACCGTGTTTGAGTTACTCCAGGCCAGCGATGCAATAGGGGTAGAACTCACCGAGAGTTTTGCGATGATGCCAGCGGCCACGGTGAGTGGCCTGTATTTTTCTCACCCGCAATCGCGCTACTTCTCGGTGGGCAAGATCAGCATGGAGCAAGTTGAAGATCTGGCCACCCGAAAAAACACCGGGCTGGCCGAGCTTACGCGCCTGCTCTCCCCAAATCTCGGGCACCTCTGAACAATGCAGTGATGCCTCAGGCTTTCAGGCGGCTTAGCAATCAAGGCAGGATCGCGCAGGAATGTATTACCTTTCAAGCGGTCCTAACGCCGAGTGCTAAGCTGCCTGAAAGCCCCGTAGGGCGAGCCCTGAAGCGCTCATTTGCGGCGTTACACTTCTTGGCAAGGACTAAGAAGGCCATTACCTGCGAAGCCTGCCTTGCAACTGAACGCTTCAGGACTCGCTGAGACATTACTGCATTGTTCAGAGGTGCCCTGAGCAGCTTTTGATCAAACATCTGCTGACAATCTCGTAACGCCTTGGTTAAAATACGGGTAACGAGCCCCGATGACGGTGACCGACTATGTATAGATACGACGGCTATGACCATCAGATGCTGAGGGACAGGGTCGCCCAGTTTCGCGATCAGACCGATCGCTTCCTCGCTGGCGAGTTGAGCGATGCGGAGTTTCTACCACTGCGTCTACAAAATGGTCTCTACATACAGCGCCTGGCGCCGATGATTAGAATTGCCATTCCCTACGGCATGCTTTCTTCCCGGCAGTTAAGAAAACTCGCCTTCATCGCCAGGCACTTCGATAAGGGCTATGCCCATCTGACCACGAGGCAGAATATACAGTACAACTGGCCGCATCTGGAAGATGTTCCAGACCTGCTGGCGCAACTGGCCGAAGTGGAGATGCACGCCATTCAGACCAGTGGCAACTGCATACGCAATACCACTACCGATCAATTTGCCGGGGTTGCGGTTGACGAGTTGGAAGATAGCAGGGCCTACTGCGAGATTATTCGTCAATGGTCCACCTTTCATCCGGAATTTGCCTACCTGCCAAGAAAGTTCAAGATTGCAGTGTGCGGCACCGCGATCGACCAGGCCGCGACCCAGGTACACGACATCGGCATCTACATAGTCCCAGGCCCTACCGGTGAAACTGGCTTCCGCATTCTCGCCGGCGGCGGACTCGGGCGCACGCCGGTAATCGGCCAGGAAATTTTTGAATTCGTCGAAAAACCACATCTACTCACAGCACTGGAGGCGATTCTACGGGTTTATAATCGGGAAGGTCGCCGCGACAACAAGTACAAGGCCAGAATCAAGATATTGGTTCGCGAGACCGGGGTCGACGTGTTCCGGGAAAAAGTGCACGAGGAATGGCGGCGCATTAAAGACTCGGCATTGACCCTGACCGACGTCGAAATCGCGCGCTGCAAGGCTTTCTTTAAAGATCCTGCCTATGCAGAATTGACAGACAAACCGGAAGCATTGACCAAGCAACTGGCAGAGGATGTGCTGTTCAGTGGCTGGCACCAGCAGAACGTGCGCGCCCACAAACGCCCCGGCTATGCGATAGTCACCGTCTGCATGAAGGAGACCGGCGTGGCGCCGGGTGATGTGACGGACCAACAGTTGGAGCATATTGCCGATTTGGCCGAGCGCTACAGTTTCGGCGAAGTACGCATCAGCCACCAGCAGAATATTATTCTTGCCGACGTCAGGCAGGAGCAGTTGGCCGAGCTCTACTGCGAATTGAAATCCCAGGCCCTGGCTAGTGCCAATCTTGGCTTGCTCACCGATATCATTTGCTGCCCCGGTGGCGATTTCTGTGCATTGGCAAACGCCAAGTCCATACCTATTGCCGAATCCATCCAACGGCATTTCCATGACCACGACGAACTCACGGACATCGGCGAAGCGAATATCAATATTTCCGGTTGCATGAATGCCTGCGGCCACCATCATGTCGGCAATATCGGCATACTGGGTGTGGACAAAAAGGGTGCCGAGTTCTACCAGATATCCCTAGGCGGTTCATCTAAAAACGTCGCCAGCCTCGGCAAGATCATGGGGCCTGCGTTCGCTCAGGAAGAAATCCCCGCTGTCATCGGCAAAATTATCGAGGTCTATAAAGTAAATCGAGAGTCCGGCGAAAAATTCATAGACACTTACAAGCGCATCGGCATGGCGCCATTCAAGGAAACCGTCTATGCCAAATCTGATTAAGGACCGGGCGATTGCAATTGATCGCTGGACGCTTCTAAAAGATGCGACCGGCCCGGAAGTACTGACTGCCATACCCGGCAAAAACCTGATCGTGCCACTGCGGTTCTGGCAGGATTATGCAATCGAACTGGAAGGATATGCCGGTGACATCGGCATCTGGCTGGACAGCGACGAGACCGTAAGCGAGATCGGTGACCTCCTCAGTGAGTTTCCGCTCATCGCCCTGAATTTTCCAGTCTTCGCCGACGGCCGCTCATACTCCAATGCCAGAGAACTCAGAGAGCGGTTCGCCTATGCCGGTGAAATCCGAGCGATCGGCGACGTCCTGCGTGACCAGCTCTATTACATGTCTCGCTGCGGCTTCGATGCCTTCAGTCTACGCCATGACCAGGATCCGGATAGATGCATTGCCGCCCTCGACGATTTCACCACCGGCTACCAAGCGACGGTGGCGGAGCCAATCCCCTTATTCAGAAGGCGCTAACAGATTATATTCTGGCTGTGTCTCATCAGCGTGGCTGCACCATAGACCGGTCATGGAACCAGATTCTCTACTCTTTTCCTTTTTCCTGATTTTTAGCGGTGCCGCGCTGGCATCGACCCTCGCCCTGTTTTTTCGACAGCCGCTACTGGTTGCCTACATCTTTATAGGGGGTCTGCTGGGTCCCTTCGGCTTAGGATACATCTCGGACCCCAGTTTGCTTACCGATATTGCGGAATTTGGCATTATTTTCCTGCTGTTTCTACTCGGACTGGACATGCAACCGAGTAAGCTTTTTCACACCCTTAAGAAAACCTTCCTCGTCACCCTGGCAAGCTCAATCGTGTTTGTCTTGCTGGGCTATAGCACCGGATTACTGTTTAATTTTTCCAACGTAGAAAGCCTGGTGATTGGCTTCGCCATGATTTTCTCCAGCACCATCATTGGTATCAAGCTGCTGCCCACGACAGTATTGCATCAGAAACACATGGGAGAGCTGATGGTTGGGATTCTGTTATTGCAGGATTTCATCGCGATCTTCTTGTTGGTGTTTCTGGATTCGGGGAATATTGAGCAATCCAGTGCCCTCAGAGTTCTCTTGGCATTTCCTCTGCTACTGGCGATCGCCTACTTCTCAACCCGTTTCATCTTGATTAAATTGATTGCGCGCTTCGATCAGTTCAAAGAATATATTTTCCTGCTGGCCATCGGTTGGTGTCTGGGATTAGCGGCACTCGCCTCTGCCATGGGTCTGTCCGCCGAAATTGGTGCCTTCATCGCTGGCGTGTCCCTCGCCACCAGTCCTATCTCACTCTTTATCGCCCTGAATCTAAAACCCCTGCGAGACTTTTTCCTGATTCTGTTTTTCTTTTCACTGGGCGCTCAATTTAACACCTCCCTACTGGGCCAGGTCATCGCCCCGGCTTTGCTGTTAGCGGCGCTGGCACTCAGTGTGAAACCGGTGGTCTTCCACTTTCTGCTGCGACGCTTCAGCGAGAGAAACAGGCTGGCCTGGGATGCGGGTTTAAGGCTGGGACAGATAAGCGAATTTTCTCTATTGATCGCCTTCGTCGCCACCCAATCGGGGATGATTGGAGAGACGGCTTCGCTGGTGATTCAAGCGGCTGCAATAATGACCTTCCTGGTCTCTTCCTATGTCGTCGTGATGTTTTGTCCAACACCCATCGCCAGTAATCCAAAACTGCGACGAGATTAAACAGAGCATCGATCGGGATAACCGAAAAGAGTATTACCACCGGTTCTACCCAATCGGAGGTTCCCTAGTTCAGATTCAGCAGGTAACGCCCCACCGCTTCACCCTTTAACACCTTGCCCAGGTTGGCTTCCAGTTCTGAAAAATCTATTTCCTTATAAATTGTATCGAGATTTTCCAGCTTCCACTCACGGGCCAATTTATTCCAGATATCCGCCTTCGTCTGTGCCGATAATTCCACCGAGTCGACGCCGAGCAAATTCACGCCTCTGAGAATAAAAGGCAGCACGGTGCCTTGCAAAGCGGGCGACTGCACGAGACCACAGCAGGCGACACTACCTCCATAGTTTATGGATTTGATCACGTTGAACAAGGTGTCGCCGCCAACCACGTCGATAGCGCCCGCCCATTGCGGTTTCAATAACGGCCTGGAGTTCACTTCGGCGAGACTGTTTCTGTCAATTATCAGCGCCGCTCCCAATTGCTCGAGAAACGGGTGGGAGGAGCGCTTGCCGGTGCTGGCGACCACTGTGAATCCGAGCTTATGCAAGAGCGCCACAGCGACACTGCCCACGCCCCCGGTCGCACCCGTCACCAACACGCTACCGCTTGCCGGTGTCAAGCCGTTGACGAGGAGCTTTTCGACACATAGCGCAGCGGTAAATCCGGCGGTGCCGAGAATCATTGCCTGTTTCAGGCTCATCGCCTCGGGACAGTTGATTACCCAGTTCCCAGGCACCCGGATAAGCTGACCAAATCCACCAGACGTATTCATTCCCAGGTCGTAGCCGGTAACAATGACTTCATCGCCTTCGGCAAAATCCGGGCTCGTACTCATCACTACCTTGCCAGCCGCATCGATACCCGGCGTATGGGGATAGGATCGCGTCACCGCCTTGTTGCCGCTTGCCGACAGAGCATCTTTATAGTTCAGGGATGAATACTGCACACGAATAAGCACATCACCTTCCGGTAATTCTGCGAGATCGCGTTCCGTAACACTTGCCTGAAATTGCTTTCCCGCTACTTCTTCTACTAGCAATGCTTTAAATTTTTGCAAGGATCTAATCCACCCAGTTAAATAGAAACGTATTATTGATAATCGTTAATTCTCGATTTATTGGTCCAGTTCATAAGTATCTTCTCTACTACTCCCGGTATGGCCGAACTCAACTTGTCCTGAATAGATTTTTTTAAGTCGAATTCCACCTCGAATACATCTGAGGTTTCACAGGCAGCCAGAATACACTCATCGCTGGTTTTGATCTCATCAACCATATAACGCTCCTTTGCCTGCATACCCACCCAGGTTTCACCGGTAGAAATCTTGTCTATGTCGACACTGGGGCGGTGGTCCTTTACCCACTGCTTAAATATACCGTGTATCGTCTCCACATCTTCCTGCACCTTAGCCTTGCCCTTCTCCGTTATCTCACCGAAGGTAGTCAGGGTACGCTTGAACTCTCCCGCGCTGATAATCTCATAGTCGACATCGTTCTTTTTCAGGACTCGATGAAAGTTAGGCAACTGCACCAGCACGCCAATAGACCCGATGATGGCAAATGGCGCCGAAACCAATTTATCCGCCAGGCAGGCCATCATATAACCTCCGCTGGCCGCGACCTTATCGACACAAATTGTCAACGGGATGCCGGCGTTTTTTATTCTTAACAACTGAGATGAAGCCAAGCCATAGGCATGTACCATGCCACCAGGACTCTCCAGCCTCAGGATTACTTCGTCGTCCGTTTCCGCCAGAGTGAGAATCGCTGTTATCTCTTCACGCAATGTGGTCACCGCTTCGGCAGCCATATCGCCCTTGAAATTCAGCACATAGCTGCGTTTTTTCCGATCACCGACAGCGCCTGAATCTGATTCCGAGCTTTTTTCGGCCCGTTGTCTCTGCTTTTCTTCTTCCCTGGCTTGTTTAAGTTCCGCCTTGGCTGCCTTCTTTTCCTGTTTGTGAATTTTCTTCAGTTGATCCTTGTCCAGTACAGAATGCCGCAAAATTTCTCGCATGTCGTCGAAGTGGTCATTCAGAGGGGTGACCCTGATGGTGCCTTTTCTGCCAATTTTTTTCTGTCGACTTCCGCTGGCCACAATCGCACCTAGCACGATGATGATTGCTACGACGATTGTCGCCACCTTGGCGAAGAACATCCCGTACTGGATTAAATATTCCAAGGGTCTTACTCCTGTAACTAATAATAAGGACTGTGAATCCTGTCCTCAGCTATTGGTTCCAAACTGGTGCTGTTTGACATGATTTACAAAGGTTTGAATCAATTCTCCGGCTACACTGATAGCGGGCGATGGTACCTTCGGCAGCGAATATACGTCATACCAATGCGCCTCTTCTATCTCCTCGGGTGCCACCACGATCTCCCCCGCCTTGTAATCGGCAATAAAGCCCAGCATTAACTGTGACGGGAAAGGCCAAGACTGGCTCTTGATGTAACGGATATTCTCGACCTCTATGCCCACTTCTTCTTTGACTTCCCGCACCACAGTTTGTTCTGGAGTCTCACCTACTTCTATAAAACCTGCAAGACAACTAAAAAATCCAGATTTAAACCTGGCGCTGCGAGCGAGTAGTAATTGATCCCCCCTCACCACCAGCATGATTGCACAGGGATTGATGCGGGGAAAATACTGCCGACTACAGACCGTGCATTGAACCGCTCTTACAGATTTGTGTTGAGTGGTCGGCGCGCCACAAGCGCCGCAGTACCTGTGTGCAGTATACCAATCCAGAATCTGGCTGGCCTTACCGGCAAGGGTCAGGGCAAGTTCGCCGCGCTCAAATAGTAAGCTGCGTAAAGAACGGTTTTCTGCCCGCAGTAACTTAGCCGGGTTTTCCCTGATATGCACTGCAATAAACGTCGTTGCCGGGCCTTCTTCGAGCAAGAACAGCTCGGCGCCAATAGACAATACGGCGTCTATTTCCGATTTTTCCCAGACGAATTCATTACCTCGGACCACGATCTGATTATCATAAATCAGGACGAATCGGTCCGTCTCTAACAGCTCGTCGAATGTTGGAAAATAGCCGCGTTGAACCATGAGCCTTAAGGAACCTCTGATTAACTTAGCCTACCCCGATCGCGATGCCCAGCGCAGGGGAAGCAATAATCCATGGGCGAGTTGAGGAACGCATTGCAGGGGTCAGTGCTGGTGGCTTGCGCGCCACAGCACAGCTGCAGCGCGCTTACCCGAATTAAGTCAGAGGTTCGGCGAAGAAATCGAAGAAAAAATACATGACGACTGTACAGGCCATCAAGGTCAGCAGCATCACCGGCAATCCCTTCCTGAACCACAGGCCAGGAGTAATCGCCAGGCTTGGATCGCCGGCATCTTTCGCCATCTTTTCGGAGATGGTGACGATGAAGACATTGGCGGTAGAGCCCAGATGCGTGCCGTTACCCCCCATGCCCACTCCCGCAGCCAATCCCCACCACAGAGGCGTCACATTGATTCCCTGCGCCTCCATTCCCAGGATGATAGGAATCATGGCGGCGGTGAAAGGTATATTGTCGATTGCTGCCGACATCACCGCCGACACCCACATCAAGATAAGAGTCGCCTTGAGTAGATCGCTCTCCACATAAGGCACGATGAAGGTGCCCAGATATTCGAGAAACTGACTGTGCTCTACCCCACCGACAATGATGAACAAGGAGATAAAAAACATCAGCAGGGCTAATTCCGTATGGGCGAACGCCTCTTCCATATCGATGTCTTTGCCTATGAACACCAATGCCGTCAACCCCAGGGCGGTCACAAACCAAGGCTCCCACCCTAGTCTTCCATGCATGATGAAGCCGATGACCATAACCCCCAGTACCGCCAGGGAGGCATACCAGGTTTTCGGGTCCGACAGGGGGGCTCGATCGGAGATGTCCAACTCATGGGGAGTGACCGAGAGCTCTTCCTTGAACAGGTAGCGAAGAAAAAATACGATGATGATCCAGGCGACAAAAACCATGCCCCCCATGTGAATGACAAAGTCATTAAAATTGATGCCAGCGGCTGAGCCGATCATCAGATTTGGTGGGTCACCCACCAGTGTCGCCACACCACCGGTGTCGGACAGCAGCGCGGCCGCCAACAAAAATGGAATCGCACTGACACGTAAAGATTGACAGATGAGGATAATCAGCGGCCCAAATATCACCACAGTAGTGACATTATCCAATAGCAGGGAAAGCACCGTGACCAGCGTTCCCATCAACACCATGAGCAGAAATAACCGACCCTTGCTGTAATCGGCGATGGCGTACGCAAGTTGTTGAAAGCCGCCGGTAGGTATCATGATGGCAACGATGGTCATCATGCCACCTAACAGGAAGACGACATTCCAGTCTATTGCGTCTTTAGCCCCCTCAATATCATAAAAACCGTAAATCTGGCCGGCGACTATCATCACGGCGGCACCGGCCATACCGCACTTCACTCGGTGAATACCATGAATGCCTTCGGTAAATATGGCGACAAATGTGAGAACCAATATCACAGCGGAAATCAGCATATTGGTATTCCAGACAATCTCTTCCATACGTCTAATTCCTCATCAAGTTTTGCGGCTGTTGTTGCGGCGATGGCCGCCAAAGCTACGCGGCGCTTTTAAGCTAATGTACTTCAGTTCTCTGTATTTATTGAATTTTTGGTGAAACTGACTGGCTCAAAAGCGCTAGATATTATAGCTTATGCCTGACCTATTCAAGATAAACCGGTCAGATCAAGTGTCCGGCGAAGGTCTGACTTGCTGGCACTGGCAGGCGCCTCAGTTGGTATCGAGATCCAGCCAGAGGCAACCCTGCTCGCTGCTCTTTTCGATTTCCTGCAGTCGATCCTGATGTGTCCGCAACTCATCGGTCCCGGCCACAATAACGCGAAGCGGCGTCCGCTGCGGATCGAACTTTCTGGCCCGGCGGCGGCGCTTCAGGACTTCTTCGGACTCGTCCTGCAGCGACAGGCTGGACTGGCCGCTGGTCATCATCAGATAGACATCGGCCAGTATCTCCGCATCCAGGAGCGCGCCGTGAAGCTCCCGTTGGGTGTTATCCACGTCGTAGCGTTTACACAGGGCATCGAGGCTATTGCGCTGCCCGGGATGCTTCGCTCTAGCCAACACCAAGGTATCCAGCACCTGGCACAGATCTTCCATCGGGCCGTTGCCAGCATTCGATAACCGCAACTCATTGTTGAGAAATCCGATATCGAAGGGCGCATTGTGAATAAGCAATTCGGCGCCACGGACAAAATCAATGAATTCGGCCTCCACCTGTGCAAAGACAGGCTTGTCGGCAAGAAATTCATTGCTGATACCATGCACTTCCATGGCGGCGATATCGACCTCTCGCTCGGGATTGAGATAACACTGATAGTGATTGCCGGTGGGTTTCCGATCCTCCAGCTCTACGCAGCCGATCTCGATAATCCGGTGGCCTTGCAGCGGATCCAGTCCAGTGGTTTCGGTATCGAGGATTATCTGTCGCATGAATTCATCCCTGGGGTTTCTTGATCGCCGAGCTGAGGAATCAGAGGTCCATCTCGTCGATGCCGCGATTGGCGAGCTGATCGGCAATTTCGTTTTCGGGGTGGCCACTGTGACCCTTCACCCAATGCCACTCAATTTGGTGCAACTCGACGAGTGCGTCAAGCCGTTTCCATAATTCCACATTAAGAACAGGCTTCCTGTTAGCGGTTTTCCAGTTTTTCTGCTTCCAGTTACTCACCCATTCGGTGATGCCAGTTAACACGTACTTGGAATCGGTGGTAATTCGCACGCTGCAAGATTTGGTAAGCGCCTCCAGGCCTTTGATTGCCGCGGTCAGTTCCATGCGATTATTGGTTGTCATCGCCTCGCCACCAAATAGAGACTTTTCAACGCCTCCATAGCGTAGCAGAACCCCCCAACCGCCTATGCCTGGATTTCCGCGGCAGGCGCCATCTGTGAACATTTCAACTACTTGTTGCATGGATGATTCTCGCTACCAGGGATCGGTTTCGGATTTTGTTTTGGCTAATGGATTGCCGCTAATGAATTCTAGCGCGGACGTTTTCCGCCGCCGGTATGGCTGTGACCCGACTCCGCAATGATCGCCACTTTGGCAAGATTGGCGTTAAAGGAATGCGCTGTTTGACACAGAGTATAAAATACGCACCCCCTAACGGGCTCTTGATCGAGGTAGCAAATTTTTCGATGTTATCGGCGTAGCGCAGCAGTCGTGAAAAATTAAGCGGCAGGAAATGCACGCCGTAATCCACGGATTCGATGTGTAAATCCAGCAACCGCAGCCAATCGCTGATGCGCCTGCGGGAAATAAATCGCCCGCGCCAGGGAATGTTGATCTTGCGTTTGAAAAGTTTCCACAGCCCCCAGTGGCTCATGGGGTTGAAGCCTACGATCAGCATCTGCCCCCCGGGACGTAATACGCGAGTCACTTCTCTCAGCAAGCGGTGGCTGTCATCGGTAAAATCGAGAGCATGATGTAAAACCACGACATCGATACTGTCGTTTGCCAAGGGTAACTCCTCGTTATTTGCCACTGGTTGCGTCGATCCCGGGCGATGTACCGGGACGAAGCTTATCTTATGCCCAACCGGGCTGTCCCCGATCAGAGACACTTCATTATTGCAGCCGACCTGAAGGATATGATATCCGAACAAGCGGCTGATGATCGGCGTCACCAGGGCCTGTTCGGCCCGCAATACCGCTATACCCTGTGGCGACTGGAACCATCGACCCACCAGTTCACTCAGCGGGTCGGAGTCCGGCGCACCCCGAAGCAGCCGTCTTCGAGCTTCGTGTTTAGACAGTAAGTTCATGCGCTTTGCCCGGACTCTCATTTATCTGCCAGCAGACCAGGATTTAACCATCTTTATCCAATCAATACACTCTCAGCCGAGTTTCGACGACGCGAAATACGTTTGAGGCCGCCCAGAGACATTGCGTGCTGAATCAGAGGCGCCCCGCTGCCTTTTTGGCTTGTATTAAAGACAGGTCACTATATCATGTCGGATTTGTGGCAAATAAGAGCGACGATGGCAAGGTGCGGGCTTAGCAGCTTCAAAGGCGAATCCAGTGCCACATCGGGTTCGGCATTGAATCGCAGCACGGGAATTCAGCCTGGTCCTGAACCAGTTACATTGTTCGCAACAGCGAGAGGCCGGAAAGGCGGTTTCTGAAATCCTCGTTGTATTTTATGCATCAATTCAATCCTCCCCTAATTCGAAACCTGTGCCTGTCAGTCTGCATCGGCACCCTTCTCGCCTGCCAGACCATGCCGGAAAATACCCGCGATACGGCGGCAGTCGTTGCCGTGGCGGCACCGAATAAGACCGCGGCCACGACCGTCACTGACCTTACCGTCACTACAATTAACATCGCCACAGCCGTGGCTGCGAGCTACGATGATCTGTGGCGCCGCATGCAGGCCGGATTTCAACTTCGGGATGACTATGCCCAGGCAGAAGTGGTGTCACGGCTGCAATACTACACCGACAATCAACGCTATTTTGATCTCGTTAGCGAGCGGGCGGCGCCGTTTCTCTACTGGATTGTGGAGGAGGTGGATCGCCGTCACCTGCCCCAGGAATTGGCCCTGGTGCCGATCGTAGAAAGCACTTTTAACCCCAATGCCTATTCCGGTGAACACGCGGTGGGTCTATGGCAATTTGTGGGCGCTACCGGGAAGAGTTTCGGACTACAGCAGGATTGGTGGTACGACGCCAGGAGAGAACCACGGGCCGCTACCATCGCGGCACTGGATTATTTACAAATTCTCTATGGCCAGTTCAACGAGAACTGGATGCTGGCGCTGGCCGCGTACAACACCGGCGACAGCAATCTGCGCAGGGCAATAAGAAAGAGTGGCCAGGGGACTGGAATCATCGACTTTTGGAACCTGCCCCTCCCCCGCGAAACCCACGCCCACGTCGCCAAGATTCTCGCCCGGGCCAAAATTATTTCCGACAGCGAAGCTTATGGAATCAAATTACGCCGGATTCCAAACTCTGCGGCGCTGTCGTCGGTGGAAATCGGAGCCCAAATCGATATCGCCCAAGCGGCAAAATTGGCACAGATTGGCTATGCCGAGCTGCGGGCATTGAATCCGGGCTATCTGCAGTGGGCTACCCATCCGGATCATCCCCAGACCCTTCTATTGCCGGCCGAGAACGCCGAGGCGCTCCTGGCCGGATTACAGACACTGGACCGGAGCCAACTGGTGAGCTGGGATCGTTATCAGATTGCAGCAGGAGACACCCTGGGTGCTATCGCCCGCAAACTGGGGACCCGGGTCGACATCTTGCAAACGGTTAACCAACTTCGGGGCAGTCAGATCATTGCGGGAAGGTCTCTCCTGATTCCCCGCCTCGACAAGCTCGGCAGCGATCTCTCACTTTCCAGTATTCTCCCACCCCAAAGCCGGCGCACACCCGTGGCTTTACCCGCCAGCCACAGGGTAAGACGGGGCGATAATTTATGGAGCATAGCGAGGCGATACGACCTGAGATCCAAAAATATCGCCCGCTGGAATCAGATAGAGCTAGATTCCATATTGCGACTTGGACAAATTCTGCAGTTAGGATCATCGGAGCGTAATTAATCATGACAGAGTCTGCCCTCAATCGTACCGGCACCGGCGAATTCCTTGGACACCCCACCGGCCTGGTGGTTTGCTTCCTCACCGAGATGTGGGAGCGCTTCAGCTACTACGGCATGCGTGCCCTACTGATCTTTTATCTTACCCAGCACTTCCTGTTTACGGATGGGACCGCAGCCGGAATCTACGGTGCCTATATCTCCCTGGTGTATATAACGCCTGTCATAGGAGGTATGGTCGCCGACCGCTACCTGGGGGCCTCTAAGGCCGTGATTCTGGGCGCCCTGCTTCTGGTCGCCGGCCACGCGGGTATGGCGATCGAAGGGGCGCAGGCCATAGAGGTCACCGTCCGCGGTCAGATCGAGGTGCAGCGGGACCCGTTCTACCTGCAGCTGTTCTACCTGTCCCTGGCTCTCATTATCATGGGAGTGGGTTTCCTTAAAGCAAATATATCGACTCTGGTTGGTTCCATGTATGAACGCAAGGACCCCAGAAGGGATGGGGCCTTTACCCTGTTTTATATGGGTATCAATCTGGGATCCTTTCTCGGCGCTATCGCCTGTGGATTTCTATTGCAGTACAAGGGCTTTAGTTGGGGATTCGGTGCTGCTGGCGTCGGCATGCTGGCGGGACTCGTGGTATTTCTACGTGGACGCCATTTGTTTGGTGATGCGGGTCTGCCCGCTAATCCCGCCTTATTGTCACGGAATATCGGTTTCGGGCTTAACCGCGAAATTCTGGTCTATGCACTTTCCCTGCTTGGCGTGCTGGTATTCTGGCAACTGATTCAATATCGCACAGTAGTAGGGGGCATTCTCAGCCTGTCCCTGGTTTCCATGACAGCCATCGTTATTGGCTACGCCTTCACGAAATGCGAACGTGAAGACAGGAACAGGATGATCGTCTGCCTGTTCTTGATGAGTTATCAGATTATTTTCTGGGGCCTGTTTGAGCAGACCGGCAGCTCACTCAATCTGATGACCGATAGGAACGTAGATCGCATCGTCTTTGGTTTCGAAATTCCCGCCGCCGCTTTTCAGTCGGTGAATGCCTTCTTCATCATTACTCTTGCACCGATCTTCAGTGCGCTCTGGTTATACCTTGCTCGTCGCGGCTGGGAGCCTTCCACGCCAATGAAATTTGCACTGTCGTTGATACAACTGGGGCTGGGCTTCCTGTTCCTGGTCTATGGCGCATCCCTGGCCACCGACCCTACCCAAGTGGCACTGGTGTGGCTGGTGTTGTTGTACCTGCTGCACACCACCGGTGAGCTCTGCATCTCGCCGGTAGGCCTGTCGATGACCACAAAATTATCGGCACCAAAGGTTGTGGGCATGATGATGGGATGCTGGTTTCTTGCTTCAGCCGCCGGCAACTATGTGTCGGGGACGATTGCCGCGATGACCGGTTCAGACACGGTTGGGGGCGAGGTTGTCGACCCCGGGGCGGCGCTGACTACCTACATGGAAGTCTACAGTACCGCTGGCTGGTATAGCATCGGTGCCGGCGTGCTGTGCATCGCGCTGGTACCCTTGTTGAAATACTTTATGCATGGCATCAAATAGCGCAGCAGCCGGGCGCGACGAACTATGTGTTTCCCCGGCTAAATTCTTAGCCGTTCACCACGGGAAAATAGTTTTTGTTTGCAGTAAAATAAGGCCTCTTTCGACAACGTTTCTGTGGGATTGAAATATGGGTTTTTTAGCAGGTAAGCGTGTATTAATTTTGGGAGTGGCGAGTAAACTCTCTATTGCCTCGGGTATCGCTGCGGCCATGCATAGAGAGGGCGCCGAGCTCGCCTTTACCTATCAGAACGAAAGACTCAAGGACCGGGTCCTGAAATTTGCCGAATCCTGGGGCTCGGATCTTGTCTATCCCTGTGACGTTACCAAGGATGAGGAAATTCAGGCCTTATTTTCGTCGCTGTCCACAAACTGGGACGGCCTAGATGGCCTGGTTCACTGTCTGGCATATGCCCCGGCCAATGAACTGGATGGCAACTATGTCGATGTGACCACTCGCGAGGGCTTTCTGATGGCCCACGAGATCAGCTCCTATAGCTTCGTGGCGCTGGCACAGGCCGCCAGATCACTTATGGACGGCCGCAATGGCTCTCTGCTGACGCTCAGCTATCTGGGGGCAATACGCAGCCTGCCAAATTACAACGTGATGGGATTGGCCAAGGCGAGTCTAGAGGCGAATGTGCGCTATATGGCTGCCAGCTTGGGGCCGACCGGGACGCGGGTCAATGCCATTTCTGCCGGCCCCATAAGAACGCTGGCGGCTGCGGGAATCAAGAGTTTTCGCAAGATGCTACAACACAATGCCGGGCAAACACCGCTGCGTCGCAACATCACTATCGAGGAAGTGGGCAACGCAGCAAGCTTTCTCTGTTCCGACCTGGCCTCCGGGATCAGCGGAGAAATTTTGTATGTCGATGGCGGCTTCAACACCACCGCGATGGGATCTCTGAATCAAGCGGAGACAGATTAGCACCGCTCACACTCGCCATCGAGCACTGATTAAACATTCAAAGTCTCGGCCTTAGAGCGGCCGGTATCCACCTAGAATGTGTCGAAGATGGTGGTAGATTGCTGGATATCCGCAGTCTCTCGTAAGTTAGCGACGAAGGCCTGAAAATCACTGGAACCCAAATCTGTCAGTACGGCATTGGTCATCGAATTTCGTTCTTCTTCTTGCAGGGATTCCAGGGACCCCGGGTTCACCTTAGTTAGTTCGATAAGCACGAAGGTGCTATTGTCGAGAGTCATATCGGCCCGTTCTGGGCCATCCTGTGGCGTCCTCATGGCAAAGACCTGTTGCAGTATTTGCCTGTTAATATTGAAGGCGACTCTCGCCGCAGCTTCTTCCTCAATCCACTCGAGTTCGTTACTCGCCAACACCTCGTCCAGGCCCGCGCCAGTCTCAATGGCGCTCAGGATTTCATCACCGAGGGCCTGCACCGCGTCTCTTTCCATCTCGGTACGTAACAGGACTGCAATCTCAGGTTCTACTTCACTCAGTACTCGAATGCTGGATTCATTAAGTTGCTTAACCCTCAGCACTACACTCTTGCTGTCGTCTAATTCCAATACCTCACTGTTATTGCCTTCCAGCAAAACGTCATCGGAGAATGCCGCCGCAATCACCGCCTGATTGGAAAAAATACCGCCGCCGCCGCTGCGACCGAAGGCCTCACTTTCCAGGACTTCCAGCTCCAGGTCTGCGGCGATCGTCTGTAAATCACCGGTTTCAAACGCAAGATTGGACAGGTCTTCCAGACGCTCGACGTAGATGAGGGCCACTTGAGCGCTCTTGAACTCCCGCTCTATTCTGGCGGAAACTTCCTCGTAGGATTGAAATTCATTTTCGGAATCTTCGGTGAGCTTGACGATGTGAACTCCAAACTCGGTCACAAGCGGTGCAGATATCTCATCGAGCGCCATGCTGTCCAATGCAGTTTCGATTTCTGCCGGGAACGCGCTGCCGTCGGTATAGCCGATATCACCGCCCTCTTGCGCCGATACCACATCGCTGGAAAGTTCCAATGCTACTAGGGCGAAATCCTCGCCGTCGACGATGCGCTGCCGGGCCTGTGCAGCCTGCTGCAGGGCTTGCTGTTGCGATCGATCGCCACCTACTTCGAACAGGATATGTGAGGCTCGCTTCTCGGCCGAACCTTCGAAGGCGTCGCGCTCCTGATCGTACTGGGCTAATAGTTCGTCTCCGCCTACTTCGATTGCGGCGGCGATCGCCAGCTGATCCAGCAGCACGTAACTCACCACTACCGTCTCTTCTTCGACGAAATTCGACTGGTTGTCATCGTAGTAGGATTGAATTTCGTCATCGCCAATCGCCATACCCAGCGTCCTGGTGCCCATGGGTATGGACAGATATTTAAAATCGCGAGTCTGTGCCGACAGTTCTGCCAGCCGTTTCAATTCGGATTCGGTGATAAAATTTGAACTCGAATAGGCACTCGCCACCTGCGACAGCAGCATCTGCTGGCGCAAGAGTTGGCGATAAGTTGGCACGCTATAGCCCTGACTGGCCATGGTTCGAATCGCTAGGTCTGAATCGAACTCGCCATTCAGCTGAAATTGAGGGGTCTGAATAATTGCACGGTCGATGTGATCGCTGGAGATGCTCATATTGGCATTCTCTGCCGACTGCCGCAACACCGTCTCTTCTATCAGCTGGCTCAATGCAATTTGTTGCAACAGACCTTGATCAAGGGAATCGATCCCGGCACCAATCGAGTTAATCAGCGACTGGGTACTGAACTGTAATTGGGCTTCGCTAATCTCCTCGCCGTTAACTTCTGCCACTGACGGCGCGCTGGTAAGTCCGCCGATGATGGAGTCAACGCCGAACAGCGCAAATACCGCTATAATGAGACCGATGATGACCTTAGCGACGATGCCCTGTGAATTGTCTCGAATATCTTGCAACATGATTGTCTATCACCTTCCTCAGGCCAGAAAAAAAAATGGTAGTATCATTGCCCGCTTTGGTACTACTCAAACTGACTCGATAAAAAAATAAGCAAAACCAAAAAGGCGCATCAAACCAGATGCGCCCCTGAATGTCGATGCCAGACTCGTCGAAGACGAGTGCATCAAATGAACCAATAAGCATCTATGACCTAATTGCTAGCCACCTAATGTCAGCTATAATTATCCAAATTTACCTGATGCAAACTGCTACCCAACGTTACCACTCCTGTAACATTATCCCAGAGCAGCAGTTTTCGAATTGGTTTTAAAACGACTTAAGCCAGCGTATTAACTGAATCCTTAAGCGTATTAACTGAATCCTTAAGCGCTTTACCTGCCTTAAAACTAGGCACCTTCGCCGCTTTAATTTGAATCGGCTCACCGGTTTGAGGATTACGACCAATACGCGCCGCTCTATGTTTCGTTGCGAAGGTACCAAATCCTACCAGCACCACGGGTTCTTCTTTCGTTAACGAATCTGTAATAGCATCGATCATCGCATCAATTGCCCGACCCGCAGCAGCTTTTGGAAGGTCCGCACTGGCAGCAACAGCATCTACTAATTCTGATTTATTCACGTTATCCCCTTTTTATTTGTGTAAAGTTTCTATCGATGAATGCTCAAATTTTGTACAGACACAAAATATCTTTCGATGATTTTAGTACAAAATTATAGGGCAGTGATTGGAACGATATTGATTCCCCAAGTTTGTCTTATACCTGCTGTATGACCGAGTCTTTATACCAATAGCAAGAAAGCCATGTCAACCGAAAACACTCGGTTTCAGTGGGTATTTATGTGTTTCTTGTCACCAATTTTATCAATATCTTCCTGCTTCGCTTCTTTTTCCTGTTTCTGGTTTTCATCACTACTTAACGGAGTCGGTTGATATTGCAGTGCGTGTTCTAAGACCTGATCGATCCAGCGCACTGGAACTATTTCCAAATCGGCTTTTATATTATCTGGAATCTCAATTAAGTCTCTTTCGTTGTCGGCTGGAATGATTACAGTTTTAATGTTTCCGCGATGGGCTGCCAACAATTTTTCCTTGAGCCCGCCAATTTTTAACACCTGTCCTCGCAATGTAATTTCCCCGGTCATTGCCACATCGAACCTCACTGGAATTGCGGTTAGTGCAGACACAAGGGCTGTACACATACCGACACCTGCACTGGGTCCATCTTTAGGCGTGGCTCCTTCAGGGACATGAATATGCAAATCAAAATTTTCATGAAAGCTTGTTCGCAGACCCAGGGACTGGGCCCGACTCCGCACCACGGTGATGGCTGCCTGTATCGACTCCTGCATCACATCACCCAGGGAACCGGTCATGATCGTCTTGCCCTTGCCGGTCACAGCAATCGCCTCGATGGTCAGTAATTCGCCACCGACCTGGGTCCAGGCCAGACCGTTAACCTGACCAATGATGTTTTCCTCTTCCGCCTTGCCGAAATCGTACTTCCGAACACCGGAATATTTTTCCAGCTGCTCGCAGGAGAGGGTAATAGGCTTTGGTTTCTTGGTGTCGGTGTTCGCCTTGACAACTTTGCGGCAAATCTTGGCGATTTCTCTTTCCAGGCCTCGAACCCCAGCCTCCCGGGTATAGTAACGGATCATATCTCGAATCGGCCCTTCTTCGAACTTCAGTTCATCATCGGCCAGGCCATTATTTTCCTTCTGTTTTGGTACCAGATAACGTTCCGCGATATTCAACTTTTCTTCTTCTGTATAGCCTGGCAGGCGAATCACTTCCATGCGGTCTAACAAGGCATCCGGGATGTTCATACTGTTTGAAGTACAGACAAACATCACTTCCGAGAGGTCGTAGTCTACTTCGAGATAGTGATCGTTGAAGCGATTGTTTTGTTCGGGATCCAAAACTTCTAACAAGGCGGAAGCTGGATCACCCCGGTTATCCATACCCATTTTGTCAATTTCGTCTAACAGGAACAGTGGATTTCTCACTCCTACCTTGGATAATTTTTGTAATAACTTACCCGGCAGTGAGCCAATATAAGTGCGACGGTGGCCGCGAATCTCCGCCTCATCTCTGACACCGCCAAGCGCCATGCGCACAAATTTGCGATTGGTAGCACGGGCGATCGATTCACCCAGGGATGTCTTACCCACACCGGGAGGACCGACGAGACACAAGATCGGACCCTTGAGTTTCTTTACCCGCTTCTGTACCGCCAGATATTCCAGGATTCGCTCTTTTACTTCTTTTAAGCCATAGTGGTCAGCCTCAAGAATTTCTTCCGCCTTGGTCAGATCCAGCCTGACCTTGCTGCGTTTCTTCCAGGGAATACCAGTTAACCAATCGAGATAGGTTCTTACCACCGATGCTTCTGAGGACATGGGTGACATCAGTTTGAGTTTATTTAACTCAGATAAGGCTTTCGCTTTTGCATCCTTTGGCATACCGGCGGCGTCGATGCGCTGCATTATTTCTTCTGCCTCGTTGGGCACATCTTCCAGCTCACCCATTTCCTTCTGAATGGCCTTCATCTGTTCATTCAGATAGTACTCGCGCTGGCTTTTTTCCATCTGTTTTTTGACCCGGCCGCGAATGCGTTTCTCGACCTGAAACAGATCGATCTCGGATTCGATAAGCGCCATAAGATGTCCTATACGCGTCTTCAATCCCGCTAATTCCAGTAGGTTTTGTTTCTCCTGCAGCTGCAAGGCCATGTGTGAAGCGATGGTATCCACTAGGCGCCCAGGCTCATCGATGCTGGCGATAGAAGTCATCACCTCCGGAGGGATTTTTTTACTTAACTGCACGTATTGGTCGAACTGAGACAATAGGGATCGTATTAACACCGCCGATTCCTTATCCGGAATCGCTTCCTGCGGCAACAAGGTAGTTTCAGCCTTATAGTAATCGTCATCGAAGGAGATATTCCTGATGCTGGCACGATCCAGGCCTTCGACCAGCACCTTCACGGTGCCATCGGGCAATCTGATTAATTGCAAGATGGTAGATATGGTCCCGATCTTGAACAGATCGCGAAGTCCGGGTTCATCTTCCGATGCGCTCTTTTGCGCAACCAGCAAGACCTGCTTGTCGCTGGCCATGGCGATCTCCAGCGCCTTGATAGACTTCGGCCGGCCCACAAACAGAGGTTGCACAATTTGAGGGTAAACCACCACGTCCCGCAGTGGCAGCAGGGGCAATGTGGTCTTACTGCTAAGATCCGTAGACACGCTCATAGACTACTCTTGGAAATGAATGATGTTCTTCTTTGTAAGTGTAGCTACACACTGGGAAGCTAAGGAGCCTCTGAATACGTATTCAGTGTCTCTCCGAGTCCAAGATGGAGCCAGGGACTCAGAATATCAAGGTCCGGGCACAGAATTATTCGTCGGCGGCCGACTTGCTCTGCTGCTCGATATTTTCGTACATGAGCAGGGGCTCGGAATCACCCTCTATAACGGCGGCATCGATTATAACCTTGCTTACATTCTCCAGGGACGGAATCTTGTACATGGTATCCAACAGTACTAGTTCCATGATCGAGCGCAAACCCCTGGCCCCGGTCTTTCGTTCCTGTGCCTTGCCTGCGATAGCGGTCAGGGCGTCCTCCCTGAATTGAATATCCACACCTTCCATCTCGAAAAGCTTGATGTATTGTTTGGTGAGGGAATTTTTCGGCTCCCGAATGATGCGGACCAGCGCATCCAGGTCCAATTCATCCAGGGTAGCTATTATTGGCAGGCGACCCACGAACTCCGGAATCAGACCATACTTGACCAAATCTTCCGGCTCCACATCGCGCAGGGTGTCACCGACCTGTTTTTCCGATTCCTTGCCCCGAACCTCTGCGGTAAACCCGATTCCACTCTTGTCGGAACGGTCTCGAATAATTTTCTCCAGACCGGCAAAAGCGCCACCGCAAATAAACAATATATCCGAGGTGTCGACCTGCAGGAATTCCTGCTGAGGATGCTTGCGCCCACCCTGTGGTGGCACCGACGCCACCGTACCTTCAATTAATTTCAGTAAAGCCTGTTGAACACCCTCGCCGGAAACATCCCTGGTGATAGACGGGTTGTCAGATTTGCGGGAAATTTTGTCGATCTCATCGATGTAGACGATACCGATTTGTGCTTTTTCGACGTCGTAATCACACTTCTGCAGCAGCTTCTGGATGATATTTTCCACATCTTCACCGACATAGCCTGCCTCGGTCAACGTGGTTGCATCGGCTATGGTAAATGGGACGTCCAGCAGTCGTGCCAGCGTCTCTGCCAGCAGGGTCTTGCCGGTACCGGTTGGCCCCACCATAAGAATATTGCTCTTGCCGAGCTCAACGTCTTCGCTGCCCTTGTCGTAATTCAAGCGTTTGTAGTGATTATAGACGGCGACGGCAAGTACTTTCTTGGCACTTTCCTGGCCAATCACATACTCATCCAGGGTGCTCTTGATCTCTGCCGGAATGGGTAATTTGCGACTCCCAGGGTCGGTATCTTTCTCCTGTATTTCCTCGCGGATGATGTCATTACAAAGATCTACACATTCATCGCAGACAAAAACCGACGGGCCGGCGATGAGTTTTCGTACTTCATGCTGGCTCTTGCCGCAAAAGGAGCAATACAGCAGTTTGCCGGTATCATCCCCCTTGTTGTAGCGATCATCTGACATGTCTAGCCTTAGTTTTAGCCTTGTCTTTATCGAAATTTGATTTACTGATTATTCGGCAACGGTAACTGTCATATCACTGCCGTAGCAACCAAACCGGTGGACTGGCTGCCTTGGGTCTATATTTCAAGCAGTCCTCACGCTCATCGGTAGACAGATCCACGCTGTAAAGTGCAGGCAATGCCTTGCAATTGCAAGCCTGAGAACGTTGATTTTAGACAGATTTGGTCTTTTTCCTTGCTTTATTGCCTGCTCTTGTCTCAATTATTTTATCCACCAGTCCGTATTCGAGCGCCTGCTCCGCACTCATGTAATGATCACGCTCTGTATCACGGGCTATTGTCTCCACTTCCTGACCGGTGTGTTTTGAAAGTAAATCATTAAGATTCTCTCGCATCTTAATGATTTCATTAGCTTGTATTTCAATATCTGATGCTTGTCCCTGCGCCCCGCCGCTAGGTTGGTGGATCATCAAGCGGGAATGGGGCAGCGCATAACGCTTTCCCTTGGCGCCACCCGCCAGCAACATCGCCCCCATACTCGCGGCCTGGCCGATACACATCGTGCTGACATTCGGTTGAATGAACTGCATGGTGTCATAAATAGATAAGCCGGCAGTGACCGAGCCACCCGGTGAATTGATATAGAGATGGATATCCTTATCGGGGTTCTCCGATTCCAGGTACAGCATCTGAGCCACGATCAGATTCGCCATATGATCTTCCACCTGACCGGTCATGAAGATGACCCTATCCTTGAGCAGGCGCGAATAGATGTCGTAGGAGCGTTCTCCCCGTGCCGTCTGCTCCACCACCATGGGCACCAGCGCGGCACGGGTAACAACTTGCATTTTTGACATGAATTGAATTCTCTCTGCTTGGGTGACACCAGCCCTCGCCAACGGCAGTCACCTTTGTATTAATAACGACCCAGGTTCCCAAAACCTAAGCTGGTAGTGATGGCACCGATTCGGAATTAGACCCGCCGGGCCGCTCTTCAGTCTCTGCCGTATTCGCCGCCGCAGCGGGACTTGGCTCTGGTTTGATTACTTCCTGGTAGCTCAAACGGGTCTCGCGCACATTCGCTGTATCTATTATGTGGTCAAAAACCTGATCTTCAATGACTGTGGATTCGACCGTACCGAGCTGTTCCTTGTCACCGTAATACCAGTTGACTACGTCATCGGGAGATTCATAGGTGGAAGCCAGCTCCTCGACAGCCTCTCGAACCCTGACCGGGTCGGCTGTGATTTTATGCTGTTGCACCACTTCACCGAGGATCAGCCCCAACACGACGCGGCGCCTGGCCTGGTCCGTGAATAGGTCGTCGGGCAACATGGCTGGGTCAATATTTTTCCCGGCGCCGATCTGTTGAATAGCCTGGTCGCGTAGTTGCTGGATTTCTCCCGCAATCAGTGTCGCTGGCACCGATACATCGACGGCATCTATCAATGCATCCATTACCTGGTTCTTCAATTTGCTGCGACTGGACACCTTCAGCTCGCGCCGCATGTTGCTGCTCACTTCTTCCCTGAATGCCGGTTCACCGCCTTCGTCGATACCGAAGCTCTTGAAAAATTCTTCATCTATCTCCGGCAAAACCTGGGTGCTAACCGAGTTCAATGTGAGTTCAAACTCCACCTGTTTGCCGGCTAATTCCTCATTGTAATATTCCCCTGGGAATTCCAGGGTCAGCACAAAAACCTCGCCGCTGCTGTTGCCGACGATGCCGGTTTCAAAACCGGGAATCATGCGCTCCGACCCAAGCACCAGGTTGATTCCACTACCCCTGCCGCCTTCGAATTCTTCACCCCCGAGGGTGCCAACATAGTCGATATTAACCCGATCATCGATAGCGGCCGGGCGCTCAACTACTTCCCAGATCTGTCGCTGCTGGCGAAGAGTCATAATCATTTCATCTATATCGGCGTCTTCAATCTCGGCGCTGAGCCGTTCCACTTCTATCTTCGAAAAATCAGGCAGGGTAATCTCCGGATACACCTCGAATATTGCGGTGAACTCCAGATCTTCACCCTCGATTACATTCGTGGCCTCTATTTTTGGTTGTCCGGCCGGCTTCAGGCTCTCCTGACTAATCGCCTCATAGTAGGTTTGGCTCATTAACTCACCCACCACTTCTTGGCGCACACCTTTACCAAACTTACCTTTGATTACCTTGAAGGGGACCTTGCCTCTCCGGAAGCCTTTCAAATTCACATTTTTCGCCGCTTCCTGTAAACGGGCATTCACCGCCGTGTTCACCTGTTCACCGGGCACGGCAATGGTCATTTTCCTTTCTAAACCTTCTGTAGTTTCTATTGAAACTCGCATGGTCAAACCTCTTTTGTTCCGGGGCAAAACTATCTTCGACGTGATTTACCCGAATATCGATGTGCTTACTAGAATACCAGGAAGTTGCGACAGCTAGGTGAACTGACAAAGTCTGGGCTTCGAATACTATAAAATTCAACAAGTTAGCGATTTTATAACCGGAGGCCTAGCAACCAGCTCATAGCGCTCCCTGGACCGCAAGGTGCGCGATTTTCCCATATCAAAATTGACTATTCAATCTTTCCTTAGAGGCTGCTACCGAGAATGAAAAACCACGCACGAGGGTTTGCTATGGGGTAATCTGTGCTGCCTCAGGCATTCAACAGCTCAGGCAACATGGCAGATGATAGACCGATCCCAGATAGCAGCCGTTATTCTCGCCGGAGGCAAGGCCTCTCGGCTGCAACAGGTGGACAAGGCCCTGCTGCCACTCCATGGCAAGGCTCTAATCGAGTATGTCGTGGCCCGTGCCAGAGCGGAGTCCGCCGAAATACTCATCAGTGTGAATCGTAACCGGAAGAAATATGAATACCTTGGACTAGCCTTGATAGCTGACTATCGAGATCCTTTTGCCGGCCCGTTAATCGGGATAGCCAGTGCGATGCGAGCACTGCGAGTTGGCAATCATGTCACCGGGCTAAAATACCTGGCCTGCTTCGCCGCCGATGTGCCCTGCTTTCCCACTAGGCTGGTTTCGAAGCTGAGTTCGGCACTCGACCACGCCAATGCCGAGGTCGCCTGGTCGATCTGCAACGATCAGCTGCAACCCTTATTTTCACTATGGGCTTTAAGTACTTTACCTGCGCTTGAAGCGGCAATAGAAAATAGAATCTATGGGCCGAAACATTTAATCCCACGACTCAAGAATGTGCTGGTCAATTTTTCCTCTGACGATCCAGCCCAGTTCCTGAATATCAACACACAAGCATCATATGATCGTGCAAAATCATTAATCGAAGCTTGAAAAAAGGTTTTTTGTTGAAAAATAAAATTCACAAAACATTTTTTGTTTCTTAGAAAACCTCTCTATCTCTTTGTTTCCAATCACAAAAAGAAATCGCGCGTATTTTCAAACGACTCGTATCCTGTTGTTATTACTGAATATTGTAAAAGTGGCTGTTTTCCCTGGTTGCGGCTGATAAAAATCACATGGCATATATTTTGCGCTCTTCTCTTAGCCGTCAATAGGGTTTAGTCTGCTTTTACTCGCTAGCTTAAGGTTGCCTGCTGACTTACTCGGTCGGGGCTAATATTTTTATTAGCAGTAACCTTAAGCTAGCGGAGACCAATACCCTCACGGTCGTTGATTTTATTGATGCCACTCACACGCCAGCAAGATTCCACTGCGACGACGCGCACCCAGTCCCGCAGTGAGCGCATGTTTAGTGAACAGGACCTGTGGTATTTCAAAGTTCGCGAGGGCGACGAAGTCGGCCCGTTTCGGTATCGCTGTGAGGCCGAGAGCAACCTCAATCACTTTATTAAGCGGCTCAAACAAGAACCCAGCCCCCATTTTTGACCCGGGATCAATCGCCCGGCGTATCTGGATAGCGACCTCACCCTTGCCTGTTGCAGGCTAATAAAAGTAATGACTCAAGTTCGAGATACCTCGGCGAACTCAGCACTGGGCACTATCGATTCCTTCGTAGCCGGTATGGATGTGGATTTTAATAGCGGCGTGATCTCCAATGGTTTGCTGCAGGTAGAAGTGGCGGGCAGCCAGGTCTGGGAGATCGATTTCGCCGGCTCTGTGCATCAGGGCCTGGTGGATATCACAGCCACCGGTGGCAGCTTGATGAACCCGGGTGGGCTTATCAGTAACTCGATAGATGCCAATCTGGGCGGCGTATTTACCGGCAACCAGGCAGGAGCCTTCGTCGGGGGATTTAACTTGATAGACAACATCAACATTCTTAATCAGGTTGATGGGTTTATACTATCGAGCGATAAGCCATAGCTGGGTCAACGTGTAGTGATAGTAATAGTGACAGTCAGATCCAATGAGCGGTGGGCTATGAAATTCCCATGGGTAGTAATCAGGGCGCAATGCTTGTCGATCTTATGTTAATAGCATGCTGATCGACGCCAATAATCCCGAATTTCAGTCATCTACTTTCTCAAATTTCAGCGATGCGGAATTGATACAGTAGCGCAATCCCGTCTCTGGTGGACCGTCCGGAAACACATGCCCCAAATGAGAGTCGCAGGCACTACAAACAACTTCGGTTCTTACCATGCCCAGGGAATGATCGACATTTTCGCCCACATTCCCCTCACCCAAGGGAGCATAAAAACTCGGCCACCCGGAACCGGAATCATACTTGTTGTCTGAGGAAAAAAGCGCGGCTCCGCAAATAGAACAGCGATATGTTCCCTCCTCTTTCAGGTCCAGGTACTCGCCGGTGAATGCCGCTTCCGTGCCCCTTAGCTGAGTTATTCGGTAGGTCTCGCTATCAAGATCTTCGCGCAGATCACTATCGTTTCTTGTCGTCTTCCTGTTGGATTTCGAATTGTTCTCTTCAGTCTCAATATTCATCGCACTTGTTTCACCTGCAACATGTTGTAAAATAAGGCCCTTTCGGCTTGTGTATCAACTAATTCGACTGGATGATTGCCAGCGCAGTCAGGCTGGTACTGCGGTCGAAGGAAAAGTAGTTATACCACAGCCAAGCTGATTCTGGACAAATCTATAGGCTGGTTCAAGAGCCGTGTAAGACTGCCGTCTGCGCTAAATGAAACATCGAGACACCCTGAGTAACGAACCATGGACAATATTGAACAATCAAACAAACTCAGCAACGTATGTTACGACATTCGCGGTCCCGCACTGGATCACGCCCGCCGCCTGGAGGAAGACGGTCATCAGATATTGCGGCTGAACATCGGCAATCCGGCACCCTTTGGATTCAATGCACCCGATGAAATTCTACATGACGTCATCCACAACCTGGCCAGCGCCCAGGGGTATTGCGATTCCAAGGGCTTATATTCAGCCCGTAAAGCCATCATGCAGGAGTGTCAGAAGATCGGTATCGACGGCGTCGATATCGATGACATTTATTTGGGCAATGGTGTCAGCGAGCTGATTACCATGGCCATGCAGGCCCTGTTGAACGACGGCGACGAAGTCTTGATTCCGGCTCCGGATTATCCGCTATGGACAGCCGCTGTCAGCCTCAGCGGTGGCAAGCCAGTACATTATGTGTGCGACGAAGCCGCCGACTGGTTTCCGGATATAAGGGATATCGAAGCCAAAATAAGTCCTCACACCCGGGCGCTGGTGATTATAAATCCTAATAATCCAACCGGTGCGGTCTACAGTAAGGATATTTTACTGGAACTGATTGAGCTTGCACGGCGACATGAGCTCATCCTCTTCACCGACGAAATTTATAGCAAGATTGTCTACGACGAAGCGCAATATATACCGCTGGCCTCCCTCGCCGATGACCTGTTTATCGTCAGCTTCAATGGACTCTCGAAGTCGTACCGCCTGGCGGGCTTTCGATCTGGCTGGATGATTCTAAGCGGCAACAAGGCGTCGGCAGAAGACTATATCGAAGGCCTGGAGATCCTCACTAATATGCGGCTGTGCGCCAATGTTCCTGCACAATTCGCCGTACAAACCGCACTCGGAGGCTATCAAAGTATTAACGAATTGATCCTGCCTGGGGGTCGTCTGAAGCTACAGCGTGACCTAACCTGGGAACTACTCAGTCAGATTCCTGGCGTCAGCTGCGTCAAGCCCGCCGGCGCGATATACATGTTCCCGAAACTGGATCCCTCTGTTTACCGGATTGAAAATGACGTCGCGCTGATTATGGATATCCTTGAACAGGAGAAGATACTGCTGGTGCAGGGTAGCGCCTTTAATATTCAGGACAGTCAACATTTCAGGCTGGTGTTTCTACCGCGGGAAGATGAACTGAAGCAAGCCGTGCTTCAGATTGCTCGCGTGCTGGAGCAGTATCGATAACGGCAGGCCCGCCCGCCAGTCAGAGCAACTCGAACCCCATGGCCGCGAATAATTTCAGGCTACTGCGATCCCATTGTTCACGCTCGATCGAGTAATTATTGAACTCTAAGCGCTGCCTCTGAGAATTCCTGAACTCGTCGAAACCGGATATCCCGGCGCCCCTCGCCAGGGACTGCTTGAATTCCTGGCTGATTTTGCTCAGTGGCAAGACATCCAACAGCGCCGCCCACTGCGGCAGCTCACCTCCTTGGCGCCAGCCAATTGGGGTCGGCGGGTTTTTCCCCGCCGCTCTCGCCACCGCATCCCGACCTGGTTCGATGGGGGAAAAATACCGCTGGAACGCACGCAGAATACACTCGGTAGCGGCTACCTTGGCCGGGTGGCTATATCCCGCAATATGCGGTGTGGCAATGTCCACACGCAGTGCCAGGCTTGCATCGATATCCGGTTCATTTTCCCATACATCGAACACCGTCGTTATGTCAGCGCGCTCTGTCAGCAACTCAGCCAGGGCATGCTCGTCCACGACTGCGCCGCGACAGGTGTTAATCAGGACCGAATCGGCGGGTAGTAATTCCAACTGTTTAGCCCCGACCAGACTGGCGGTTGGGTGAGGGCCGACCTGAGTCAGGGGCACATGCAGGGAAACTACCTTACACTGCATGGCCTGATCGAGAGTACGGCAGTGGCGGCCACGAACTTCCAAGAATGGATCGTAAACACGATGGGCAATACCGAGCTCGGCAAGCTTGTTCGCGAACAGACCACCCACCCTGCCGCCACCGATAATTCCCACCTCGAGCTCGGCCACTGTAATTTTCTGTCTAAGCAGCGCGAAGGCGAGAGCAGCGAAGCAATAGTCGACCACAGCATTGGCGTTACTGCCCTTGGCATCGGCAAAGCCAATATCCTGATCGGAAAGATAATCGAGGTCCATATGATCGACGCCGCTGCTCGCGGTGGCGATGAATCTAACGGCAGTGCCATCGAGCAGGGAGCGGTCGACGCGAGTGACAGACCTTACCAGCAGGGCCTCGGCATCGACGAGGTCGGCGTTGCTGATTTTTCTACCGGGAATTAGAACCAACTCACCGAGCTCGCGAAAGCTGCTTTCTATCTCAATTATATTGGCGTCGGCTACTATTTTCATTGACTGGACATCTATCGGGGAGCTTGCGCTCAGCCTAGTTGACGCGCCTGGGACAAGATGTGGTCGAGGTCCCGACCCGAAAAGCAGTATTGTGCCAGGAAACTCTCCAAGCCTCTTAGGTCGGGGCGCCCTCGCAGCAATGTTTCCAATGTAATATTCGAGAACGCTTCATTGTCATCGCTGACGTCGCAGACAATCGTCGCCAGCAGCTTGCTCAATTCGGCAGATTCACGATTTGCCGCCAGAATATCGGGCAGGCGGGCCGCGCCTCGCAAGGACAGTGCCCCCACCTTATCCAGATTGCGGTAGATACCTTCCACGCTGCCAAACGCCTCCAGCAGAGCCCGCGCCTTGACCGGACCCACACCCGGTACACCACTGATACAATCTACCGAATCCCCGACCAGGCCAAGATAATCTGTAAATTGTTCAGGCCACACGCCGTAGTCATTCATAATGTCAGTACTAAAACGCTTAATATTGCCACTGTAGTCCCACAGACAATCCTGCTTGGAAACCAATAGCTGGGCCAGGTCCTTATCTCTTGAGACGATGTGAATCGCACAGGCATCGGATTCCTGACGCACGTTGCTGGCCATGGTGCCAATTATATCGTCTGCCTCGTACACCTTGCTGACAAATGAAATCAAGCCAAGGATACCGCAAATTTCGGAACAGGCCTGCAGTTGCATGGCGAGATTCTCATCCGGTAACTCACGATTGGATTTGTAGTCGGGACTCAGTTCATGGCGGAATCCGCAGAACAGACTGGCGTCATGAGCGATGGCTAAATGAGTGGGTTTCACCCGTCGCAAAAACTGCAAGAGGAATAGCGTGAAACCATAGAAGGCACTCAGCTCGGTGCCCTCGGTACTGCGACATTCCACGTAGGGTGAAAAATGGGATTGAAATATATAGATCGAAGCATCGAGCAGGTAGACGATTTCTGGCTGCTCGGAAGTCGTTGTCACCTTCGTCACACCGCGGCTAGTAAGAGTAGTTGGATCACAGGCTCCTAAATCCACTCTTGCGAATAAGATACGTGTATTCTGCATCGGTCTGTGTCGTCTCGAGCAGTTCATGGCCGAGGTAGAGACAGAACTTCGGCACATCCCTGGAGGTCGAGGGGTCGGTAGCGGTCAAACGCAGCAATTCCCCTACTTCGATATCGCGAATCTTGTTATGCAATAACATCACCGGCTCCGGACAGAATAATCCCCTGGCATCGAGCTCCTGTTTCGGGATCAGGGATTTATCTTTCGGGTTTGCATCGGTCATTGGTTTTGACATTTTGAAAGGGATCTATTCAGGGCTGCTTAAACTGCCGAACACAAGGTGCCAACTGACAGGTCCCCGTGTCGGGATCGTAATTGATCAGCACTTCCCTGCGCCGCAATTGATTAATAATCTGTTTGACTTTCTCATCCAGTGTATATTCCCTATCCCCATAATCTGTACCTTCGCGGGTAATATATTCTTCAATTACCGCTCTTAACACATCATCGGCCAACTGTGTATGGGGTATCTCCATTAGCGCTAGGCCAACTCCAGCACATTCAGCCCGGCGTCATTTTCGGCATTCTGTTCTACTCGCTCGTTTTTAACCGCATGGGAACTTATCCTGAGATCAGAAAACGAGAAACGGCTGGTATCCGCCAGTTGTGACAGAGAGACGTTGGCAATGCTGCGGAAGATGCTTTCGACACGACCCGGGTGTTCACGGTCCCAGTTTTGCAGCATGAACTTAATCGCCTGTCGCTGCAAATTATCCTGAGAGCCACAGAGATTGCAGGGAATGATCGGAAAGTTCACCAAATCTGAATACAGACTAATCTCTTTCTCCTTGCAGTAGGCCAGCGGCCTTATCACGATGTTGCGTTTATCGTCGCTGAGTAATTTTGGCGGCATCGCCTTCAGCTTGCCACCGTAAAACATGTTCAGAAACAGGGTCTCGATAATATCATCCCGATGGTGGCCCAGGGCGATTTTGCTGGCGCCAATAGAGTCGGCGTAGTTGTACAGAATGCCACGCCGCAGGCGCGAACAGAGCCCGCAATAGGTTTTCCCTGCCGGCACTTTCTCGGTAACAATACTGTAGGTGTCTTGCTCAAGAATCTTGTAGTCGATGCCGAGGTTTGAAAGATAGTCCGGCAGCACATGTTTGGGAAAATCCGGTTGTTTCTGGTCCAGGTTTACCACATGCAGGCTGAAGTCTATGGGTGCATGTCTTTGCAGGTTAAGAAGGATGTCCAGCATGGTATAGGAATCTTTCCCGCCGGACAGGCACACCATTATCAAATCGCCATCTTCGATCATATTGTAATCGGAGATGGCTCGACCCACGTCACGACGCAGGTTCTTACGACTGCGGTTTAGCTTGAAGCGATTCCTGTTAACTGAGCTCATCTGCGATAGCGACTCCATAAATGCTGGTCGGAAAAATCAGACCCGCTCAATGACGGTGGCGATTCCCTGACCCAGGCCGATGCACATCGTCGCCAAACCCAGGGTGGCATCCTTGTCTTCCATATTGTTCAGCAAGGTGGTGGTGATACGGGTCCCCGAACAACCCAGTGGATGCCCCAAGGCAATCGCGCCACCCTTTAGATTAACCTTGTCTTCCATCACATCCAGCAATCCCAGATCCTTGAGAACCGGCAGGGACTGGGCAGCGAATGCTTCGTTGAGTTCGACACAATCTATGTCGGCTATGCTCAGCCCCGCTTTTTTCAAAGCTTTCCCGGTCGCAGGTACGGGTCCATAACCCATGATAGATGGATCGACGCCGGCATAGGCCATGGACTTGATGCGGGCACGAATCTTTAAGCCCAAGGCCTGTGCCTTCTCGGCGGACATGATTAGCATCGCCGACGCACCATCTGACAACTGTGAAGAGGTGCCAGCAGTGACGGTTCCATTTACCGGATCAAACACGGGACGCAATTTCGACAGACTCTCCAGGTTGGTATCGGCGCGGATGGTCTCGTCATGTTCTATCAGTACTTTGAAACCATCGGCGTCGTGACCTTCTATGGCGACGATCTCATTGTCATAACCACCGCTCCTACGTGCGGCGTCTGCCAATTTATGTGAACGCAGCGCAAATTCATCTTGCTGCTGGCGACCGATGCCGTGCATCTTGGCGAGTACTTCGGCGGTGACGCCCATCATCCATGACGCCTTGGCGATATGCAGGGAGGCCCGGGGATTCAGATCCAGCCCATGGGTCATCCCCACGTGGCCCATGTGCTCGACACCGCCGACGATAAACACCTCACCATTGTCACTCTGAATCGCGGCGGCGGCGGTGTGTATTGCCGACATGGAAGAACCGCAGAGTCGATTGACGGTCTGGGCGCAGGTCGAATGTGGCAGCACCGACATCAAGGCCGCGTTTCGCGCCACATTCCAACCCTGCTCCAGGGTCTGATTAACACAGCCCCAAATCACATCCTCAACCGCTTCCGGTGGTAGCGACGGGTTTCTCTGGCACAGCGCGTCGATCAGGTGGGCAGAAAGAGCCTCGGCCCGAACCTGGCGAAAAGCGCCGGCTTTGGAGCGCGCCATGGGGGTGCGAATCCCGTCTATGATTACCGCATCTGTGGCACTTAAACTCATGTGAATCTCCTCGTTTTTAGGCGTAATAGGTCTCGCCAGCGGCGCCCTTTTCTCTCATCGCCGCGGTGGGCTTGTACAAATCACCGAGTTCAACATACTTGTCCGCGACCCGGCAGAACTCGGCCGCGCCCAGGCTGTCGATATAGCGCAATGCGCCACCGCGGAACGCCGGGTAGCCCAGCCCCAACACCAGGCCCATGTCCGCCTCGATCGCCGTCGCCACGATCTTATCTTCCAAGCACCTCACGGTTTCTAGACACAGGGCCACCATCATCCGCTCGACTATTTCCTGGTCATCGAAATCTTGCTTACTTGCCTGCACCGTCGCTACCAGCGCATCAATCTCCGGATTGGGTAATTTCTTCGGCCTGCCTCTGGCATCCATTTCATATAGGAAGAAACCTCTCCCACTCTTCTGTCCCAAATCCTTGCGTTCGTATAGCTTGTCGATGGCGCTGTCAAAATCAAGATTCATACGCTCGAATCCCGCCGCCATCACTGCCTGGGCATGGACGGCGGTATCCAGACCGACGACATCGAGCAAATACGCCGGGCCCATGGGCCAGCCGAAACGTTCCATGGCCTTGTCGATTTGCCTGAAGTCGGCGCCATCGTGAAGCAGGCGCGAAAACGCCCCGAAGTACGGGAACAGGATTCGATTCACCAGAAAGCCGGGACAGTTGTTCACCACGATCGGGGTTTTACCCATTTTTTTGGCATAGGCCACCGTGGTTGCCACCGTCTCATCGCTGCTGTGCTCACCACGAATCACCTCTACCAGAGGCATTACCGGCACCGGGTTAAAGAAATGCATGCCGCAGAAGTTCTGCGGCCGCTGCAGGGCGGACGCCAGATCATCGATGGAGATGGTGGAAGTGTTACTGGCGATGATCGTGTCTGTGCCGACGGCGGCTTCGAGTTCGGCCAGTACCACCTTCTTGATATCCGCATTCTCAATCACCGCCTCAACCACGATATCCACCTTGTCGAAGCCCGCATATTCCAGTGTCGGGGTGATGCTGGAAAGAATCTTCACCATCTTCTTACTATCGATGCGACCCTTTACTACCTGTCGGTCGAGCAATTTCCCCGCTTCCTGCATACCCAGCTCTATGCCCGCGGGGAGGATATCCTTCATTATTATCGCTGTGCCTTTCAGTGCCGACTGGTAGGCGATACCACCACCCATGATGCCAGCGCCCACTACCGCCGCGCTATTCACATCGGCCGCTTTTGCCAGTTGCTTCTTGGCCTTGGCAGCCAGGAATTGATCGTTCAGAAATATCTGTACCAGGTTCGCTGCGACCTCAGACCTTGCCAACTTAACGAAGCCCCGGTGCTCGACTTCGAGGGCCCCGGCCCGATCCAGTGTGGCCCCATCCTGCATCACCTGTACCGCCGTGAGCGGCGCTGGATAATTGGGGCCTGCCTTGGCCGCCACCAGGGCCTTGGCCGTATCGAACGCCACCATCAGTTCTATAGCCTGCAGGGACAAGGCCGAAGTCTTTTGCTGCCGCAGCTGCATATAATCGAGTTTGCCCGCAATACACTGTTCGATAATCTTCTCCGCAGCATCGATCAAACGGTCTGTTTCTACCACCGCATCCAACGCCCCTTCGGCGAGGGCCTGCGTCGCCCTGATTTGAGATCCGCTACTGATCCATTGGTTTGCATTGTCCGCACCCAGCAGTCGGGGCAGTCTTACGGTGCCGCCGAAGCCCGGCAAGATACCCAATTTAACTTCAGGAAAACCCAGTACCGTTTGCTCACATCCGACCCGATAGTCCGTTGCGAGCGCCAACTCCATGCCACCCCCGAGGGCCACCCCGTTAATAGCACTCACGGTTGGCACCGGGAGGTCTTCGATGTCACAAAAAATCTTGTTCGCTGCCACCACCCACTCCATTATTTGTTCCTTGTCCTGGCGAAACATGGCAGTGAATTCCGTAATATCGGCGCCAACAATGAAGGTCGATTTTGCGCTCGAGAAAATAACGCCGCGAACTTCGGCGTCTTGCAGGGCTGCTACGGCTTCCTGCAGTTCTCTTAATGTTTGTTGATTGAATTTATTGACCGAGGATCCCTCCAGGTCAAAGACCAGGTGGGCGGTGCCGGAAGGCAACACATGGACGCTGAGCGTCTTGCCTGTATAAATCATTGCTATCACTCCACTGTTTGAGCAGGCCCGTTGGGGGGCCGCATTATACCGCCAGCGGCAATAATTAAGAAATGCGAGTTAGCCCGGATCAGAGGATTTTTGGGGTACTATACCGGCTGGAGTTTCTACCGGAATCGGAACAGATGCGTTCTTTCCTAATATTGCTGGTGGTGTTGATGGCTGGCAGCACCGCCTCTCTCGCCGCCGACCACGGCGTGATTCTGGCATATCACCATGTCGCCGATGACACGCCCCCTTCCACCAGCATTTCTCCCGTTCAATTCAGGCGGCACCTGGAGTATTTGCGGGATAACGGTTTTACCGTGATCGGCCTCGACACCTTGATTTCCAGCTTGCGCGAGGGCCGGCAGCTTCCCGACCGCGCCGTGGTCATCAGCTTCGACGATGGCTACATATCCATCTACGAGCAGGCGTTTCCCATGCTGCAAGCCTTCGATTATCCATTCTCCTTATTCCTCAGCACCGAGCCTATTGACTCTGGACAAAGAAACTATATGTCCTGGCAGCAGATTCGCGAGATGTCGAATGCCGGCGTCGTTATCGGCAACCATATGATAGACCACCCCTATATGCTCGAAGGCAAGCAGGGGGAATCCAATCAGCAACGTCTGCAAAGACTACGGCAGGAATTATTACAGGCGGAACAGACTATCTTGAAGGAGACAGGCCAGTCCCATCGATATTTGGCCTACCCTTATGGTGAATATGATCGGCCGATAAAGGCGATGTTGTCAGAACTTGGTTTCGTCGGCCTGGCACAAAATTCAGGGGCCGTGAGCAGCCACTCCGATTTTCAGGCCTTACCCCGCTTTCCCCTCGGCAGTATCTACGCCAATCTCGATACTGCCAGGGTCAAATTCGAGGCCCTCGCCTTCGATGTCGAACAGGTGGAGCCACTGTCACCGGTGACAGGCGATAGGAGTCCCGATGTCACCCTGAAATTCGCCCCGGGAAACTATAATCGCGCCCAGCTCGGTTGCTTTGCCAATAGCAAACCCATACCGATGAATTGGTTGGACATGGATATGGGCCTCGTCGAATTGTTGCCCACGGAAGCATACCGGGGACGTCGATGGCGCTATATCTGCACGGCACCGGATCTGGATTCACGCCGCTTCTATTGGTACTCAGTGCAGTGGATCAATACCGGCGATTGAATTGGCCGCGCGATCCCGGTTGCGCAATTTGTTCTGAATAATAATATTCTGTATTTCGTCCACATAATGTTCGCCGCGCTCCGAATAGCTGCCGAGGCCATAGGCGAGCACCATGGAATCGAGAGTCTGTTGTTGATTGCGCATAAAGGCCCGCAATTCGCGAAGATAGGCGTACAAATGGTGGGTATTGATATTATTGAGATAGCCCTTGACCGACGGCGCAATGGAATCGAATCGTCTTACCTCGTGAGTCGCTCCGCTGGCGCGGCGCTGGGGTACCATTCCGCATCCTTCTTCGTAGCACCACTGGCCGAAGATATTATAGCCTTCCAGAACAAATCGGGACGTGCCCCAGGCAGATTCGTTGGCCGCTTGAGCCAGGGCCAGGGAAACCGGGATCACATCCACCCTCAGCATCAGCTCATTGGCGATTTCTCTATCACTGGACTGCGCCACATCGAGGCCATAGCTTTGTGCGAGTTCCAGCATCCATTCCCGTTCCCGCGAACTCAAGGCGATACCGTCGTTTACGATATCTGCACGTTTTAGCAGCTGCTCTCGTAGCCGGCGGATATGGGTATTTTCCGTGACTATATAGTCCTCGAGAAAATCGAAAAATTGTTGCTTCTTTACCAGTACATCCGGTATCCCTGCGAAATCCGGGAATACGATAATCGGAGGCATCGCCACCACCGTAGTTTCCTCCGTGCTGCCAGGTCCAGCCAGTCGTTGCACCAAAATCACCAGCACCAGCATCGCCACCGCAGTAGCTGCCGCGGCCAACAGTTCCAGCTGACGAGTCTTCATAGGCGCGCTACTCATATGCACTGCTTATCAAAATTACTGAATGTTAGGTTTACAAAAGCCCAGGTCGTTAACTTTCAAACTTGCTGCCACCGCGGCAATCCGGAGACGAGGGAGTAGTTTTATTTCTGTCCTGCCATTCTGAGGCGGTATACAAGTGTAGCGCCAGCGCGTGTACGCCGCCGGCAAGCTCGTCAGCCAAAAGTTTATAGGCATGCTGGTGTCGCTGCACCCGGGACATGGGTACGAAGCAATCCGAGACCACGGTAATTCGGTAGTGAGATTCGGTGGCGGGTCCGCCATGCATGTGGCTCTCATTTTCCACCAGCAACATCGAAGGATTAAGATCCGCGCCCAGCTTGAATTCGATTCCCGCCTGCACCGCCGATTCTGTCATTGCGTACCACCACCTCTGCTGTATGATTCGACAGGGCACCTCTGAACAATGCAGTGATGCCCTAACTGGAGTCTGAGTCTAAATATGCTCAAATTTCCGGCTGCGAATTATGACTTTCCTAACCGCAGTATAACGTAAAAGCGGCGAATAAATCAGAACACAGAGGCGCCTGGGCATGGGCTGCTGTGATCATGAGAGTAGTGGCATGGTAATTTCCTGGTACCCGGGACACATGAACAAGGCCAGGAAGGAACTGGTTAAATTATTGCGTGGTATCCACGTCGTCATCGAAGTATTGGATGCCCGGATTCCCATGGCCAGTGCCAATCCGCTACTGGCCGCGATGACGAAACAATTGCCGATCATCAAGATTCTGAACAAAGCCGATCTGGCGGACAAGCAAATTACCCGAGCCTGGTTGAACCATTTCAATACCCAATCCGCCGGCATTTGCCTGCTCAATGGTCGCGACCAGCCCCTGTCCTTCGAGTCACTACTCAGAAGTGCCTATCAACTATGTGGACCCCGGGGCAGCCAATCCCGAGCCAGGCAAATGGTAATTGTAGGCATCCCCAATGTGGGCAAGTCCTCTCTGCTCAACCAGCTAACGGACAGAAAACTGGCAAAGACTGGCAATGAACCTGCGGTGACCCGCCGCCAACAGCGGGTGCAATTGGATGAAGATTGGTATCTGGTCGACACCCCCGGACTTCTGTGGCCGCGACTCGAGGACCAGGGCGCCGCCTACAGGCTGGCCTGCACGGGCACCATCCGCAACACTGCGGTCGAGGCCGAAGACATCGCCTGGTTCACCGCCGAGATGCTGCTCAGTGAGCATCGTCATGCGCTCTCACGGCGCTACCATATCGCCGCGAGTATTACCGAGCCGGAGCAACTGCTGCGACACATAGCAGAAATCCGTGGCTCCCTGGGCAAAGGCGGCCATCCGGACTGGCACAAGACCTCAGAATTATTACTAAACGATTATCGCTCAGGTAAACTAGGCAGCCTCTCTCTGGAGACACCCCCAGAGTAATTCAACCAAGCCGATTCGGGGCAGGCCACGGCCCATCGCCCTGTACGGCAACAGACCCAGGTTCAAGATGACAGCAGCAAGCAGTTCACAAGCAGACAACAGTCCTGCTCCCCAGGATTTTCACCCCGCTTTCGAATGGAAACGCAGCCACAGAATTCCCTCGCTCCAGTTGGTTATGGAAGAGTACAGCCATCGGGTGACCGGTGCCGTGCATTACCATTTGAGCTGCGACCATCCCGAAAATGTGTTTCTCGTAGCCTTCCGTACGGTGCCCATGGATTCCACCGGCGTCGCCCACGTCCTGGAGCATACGGCCCTGTGTGGAAGTAAAAAGTACCCGGTGAGGGATCCGTTCTTCATGATGATCCGGCGCTCATTAAACACCTTCATGAATGCTCTCACGAGCAGTGACTGGACTGCGTACCCCTTCGCCAGCAAGAACAGAAAAGATTTCAATAATCTACTGAATGTTTATCTCGATGCCGCTTTTTTCTCCCGGCTGCACAAACTGGATTTTGCCCAAGAGGGCCATCGGCTGGAATTTTCGGAACCCGAAAATCCTGAGAGTGAGCTGCAGTATAAGGGTGTCGTATACAATGAGATGAAGGGCGCCATGAGCTCCACCAACACCGTGCTATGGCAGACCATGAGCAGGTATCTGTTCCCGACGTCTACATACCATTTCAATAGCGGTGGTGAGCCGGACACGATCCCGGATTTGACTTACCCCCAGCTCGTCGATTTCTACAAGACCCACTACCATCCAAGCAATTCGGTGTTTATGACTTTCGGGGACATCTCTGCCTGTGAGCATCATCAGGCCTTCGAAGAGCTCGCACTGTCCAGTTTCAAAAAACTCGATATCAATATAGAAGTGAGTAATGAAAAAAGATACCTGTCACCTGTCAAGGTAGAGGAGTTTTATGCTGCCGAAAACACCGCCAGTAGCAAGGCCCATATTGTCATGGGTTGGCTGCTTGGCCACAGCACCAGCCTCGGCGATCTTTTCAAGGCGCAGCTGCTGAGCAGCGTCCTGCTGGACAACAGCGCCAGCCCCCTGATGAGAGCATTGGAAACCTCCAGCCTGGGTACATCGCCCTCCCCCTTGTGTGGCCTCGAAGACTCCAACCGCGAGATGAGTTTCATGGCGGGTCTCGAAGGCTGTGAAGCGTCCTCGACCGCCGAAGTTGAAGGCCTGATTCGACACACCCTGCTGGAGATCTGCAAGACCGGCGTCGCCATGGACCAGGTGGAGGCCGCCCTGCATCAACTGGAACTCAATCAGCGGGAAATATCTGGCGACGGCTATCCATACGGCCTGCAACTTATCATGGCCGGGCTCTCCACCGCCACCCACCGCGGTGATCCAATTCAACTACTCGACATTGACCCGGTACTGGAAGAATTACGGGCACAGATAAAAGACCAGAACTTCATTCCGGGATTGATTCGGGAATTGTTATTGCACAACAGCCATCAGGTCACATTGACCCTGAAGCCGGATACCGAATTGGCAAACAGGAAAGTGCAGTGTGAACTGCAGCAACTGGCCGTGATCAAAGCCGGGTTATCGGAGCAGCAGCGCAACCGAATCCTCGCCGACTCCAAGGCGCTGGCGCAACGACAGGCACAGGAGGATGACCCCGGCATCTTGCCCAAGGTCGGCCTGGAAGACGTGCCGGAGAAACTGACCGAGCCCGAGCGGATCGAATTCAGACCCAATAAATTGCCGGTGAGCTATTATGCCCAGGGCACCAATGGCTTGAGTTATCAGCAGGTAGTGATGCAGCTCCCCGAGCTGGCACCGGATCTTCTCGACTTATTACCCCTGTACACCACCTGTCTCACGGAATTCGGTGTCGGGGACAAGGACTACGCCGAGGTGCAGACCTGGCAGGCGCAGATTAGCGGCGGTGTAAATTGCTTCAGCAGTATCCATAGCGACCTGCAAGACGTGCAAAAAACCCATGCCCTGCTGACGTTTTCGTCAAAATCTCTGGTCCGCAATCATGCCGCGGTAACAGAGCTGTTAAACGCCACCATAGCGCAAGTGCGCTTCGATGAAGATCAGCGCCTGCGGGAATTAATCGAACAGATCTGTGCTCGCAAGGAGAGCAGCATTACCGCCCAGGGGCATGGGCTAGCGATAAGCCTCGCATCCAGCAGGATGAGCCCTGCCGCCCATCTAAGCTATTGTGCCGGCGGGCTTGCAGGCATCCAGGGGCTCAAGGTCCTGCGTGACAAGATGGCCGATGCCGATGAACGCAGCAAGGTATTGGAGCGCTTTGCGCAATTACATCGGGCCATCGTGCAGGCCGACACCCAATTTCTCCTCATTGCCGAAAAACAGCATCAGGACCAGGTGCTGGCGGAGTTGGCCGGCGTGTGGGAAAGCCAGAGCAACGACAGCGGTGGCTCACATCTATCTCTGCCACCGATCCGGGAAGGCACTAGACAGGCCTGGACTACCTCTACCCAGGTTAATTTTTGCGCCAAGGCGTACGCCACGGTTGCCTCCGGTCATGAAGACAATGCCACCCTCCACGTACTCGCAGGATTCATGCGTAATGGCTTCCTGCACAGAGCGATTCGGGAACAGGGTGGCGCCTATGGCGGCGGCGCCGGGCAAGACGCCAACTCTGCCTCCTTCCGGTTTTTTTCCTATCGAGATCCCCGCCTCACAGAGACCCTGGACGACTTCGATCGCGCCGTGGACTGGGTAATATCGGGGAGCCATTCTCCGCGCCAGCTGGAAGAGGCCATACTGGGTGTTATCGCCGCCATGGACAAACCCTCATCGCCAGCCGGCGAGGCCAAACAGGCATTCTATAATCGCCTCTTCGGCAGAACACTCGCGCATCGGATGAATTTCCGGATGGCGGTTTTAGGCACCACCATCGCCGACCTCAAGACCACAGCAGCGCGATATTTTGACCCATCCACCGCGAGTATTGGCGTAATAAGCAACCGAGAGACCATCGATGCAGCTAAGCTGGATGGAATCGAAGTTATAAATCTTCAATAAATTCAATCTCTTATTTGTCTTATATTATCTAGTTTCGAATTTATAAAAAGAAGCCGAACTTTTTTCGATTTAGTGGGAACTTTGGTACTGCGCCACAGTCTGAGTATGTGTAGGTAGATGTTATTCAAAATTGTGGGTTTTGTTTCATTTATCTCTCCCTTGATAGTATATTCAGCCCAACAACCCCTGGTCGTTGGGCTTTTTTATGCCCGCTAGTCCTTCTGTAGTTTTGTAGCTGAACCCCCGTCTTCACCGCCTCTCCATGCCTTTACCCCATGCCAGGCAAGACCTCCCCAGAGTCACCCTGGTGGGTATGGGGCGGGATTCGCTGGCGGCTGGCGATATCGAAAGGCTGAAACCGGCAATGTAGCAGTTTGACTGCATTGCCAAACTGCGGATTTATCGCAAGCACAGTTAATCCACGAAGGCCCGGTGCCTGTCATAAAGTAATTACAATCGCGGTCCTTTTGCCTATAATGTGGGGCTGTTGAAATGCACTCAGCGGCCGTTAAACTCACTACAGCCAGAATTATTTCGACTTACCCCAGTTAATGAAACCTACCGATATTAACGACCCCAGCTACTTTCACAAGGTAGTGGATTGTCAATGGGCATGTCCTGCCCATACGCCCGTGCCTGAATACATCAGGCTCATCGCCGAGAAGCGTTACACCGACGCCTACATGATCAATTGGTATTCCAATGTATTCCCAGGCATTCTCGGGCGCACCTGTGATCGCCCCTGTGAGCCAGCCTGCCGGCGTGGGCGCATCGACGAGCAACCGGTTGCCATCTGCCGGCTAAAGCGTGTCGCGGCAGACTATAAATCCGATATTTCGAAGCATCTGCCAATTATTCCTAAAAAGAAGAACGGAAAACACATCGCCCTGATTGGGGCCGGCCCGGCCGCGCTAACGGTGGCGGCGGACCTACTGCCGCTGGGTTACGAGATCACCCTGTTCGAAAAAGATGGGGTTGCCGGTGGTGCCATGCGCACTCAAATACCCCGGTTTCGCTTGCCCGTGGAAGTGCTTGAAGAAGAGCTTAGCTACGTCATCGATCTCGGTATTAATTGCCGCTTCGGTGAAGAAATTACCAGTATGAGGGATTTGCTGGCAGAGGGATTCGACGCAATCTTCGTAGGCACCGGTGCTCCCCTCGGCAAACACGTGGAACTACCCGGCTTCGAAGAAGCCCGGGATAATATTCACACCGGGATCGAATGGTTGGCCAATATCGCCTTCGAACATGTCAGTTCCATCGGCAAGAAAGTACTGGTCTTAGGCGGAGGCAATACCGCCATGGATTGTTGCCGCACGTCCAGGCGTATAGGTGGCGAGGAGGTAACGGTCGTGGTCCGCAGCGGCTTCGACGAAATGAAGGCCTCGGCCTGGGAAATAGAAGACGCCATGAACGAGGACATCCCTATCCTCAATTTTCACGTCCCCAAACGCTATATCTGTGAAGACGGCAAACTCGTCGCCATGGAATTCGAAAAAGTGCGCAAGGAATATGACAAGAATGGGAAACGTTTGTTAATCCCCACCGGTGAAGATCCCGTAATCCTGCCCTGTGATGATGTCTTGTGCGCTATCGGTCAGGAGAACAGTCTGCCCTGGGTCGAGCGTGACCTCGGCATCGAGTTCGATCAATGGGAGCTTCCTATCCTCAACAAGCTTACCTTTCAGACCACCCATGAAAGAGTCTTCTTCGGCGGCGACGCAGCCTTCGGTCCGGACAATATCATTTCCGCCGTGGCCCACGGACATGACGTCGCCGTGTCGATCCACCTGATATGCACTGAGCAAGACATAAACGACCGACCCGACCCCATCACCTCTCTCGCCAGTCAGAAAATGGGTATACATCAATGGTCATACGATAATGACATAAGCAACGATGTACGCTATATCGTACCCCACGCCGAGAAGGACAAGACCCTTCACGACGTCAACATGGAAGTTGAACTGGGCTTCGATGAAGCGCTGGCCCTCAAGGAAACCATGCGCTGCTTGAACTGCGATGTGCAGACCGTGTTCACCGATCAGCTCTGCATCGAATGCGATGCCTGCGTAGATGTTTGTCCAACCGATTGCATCACCTTCACCGCCAACGGCAAAGAAAGTGACTTGCGGTCCTCACTGATGGCGCCGGCGGAAAACCAGGACCAGGACATCTATGTGTCAGGCCCCCTGAACACCGGAAGAGTCATGGCCAAGAACGAAGATCTGTGCCTGCACTGCGGCCTCTGTGCGGAGCGCTGTCCGACCAATGCCTGGGATATGCGCAAGTATCTGTTTGATACTGCCAAGGCGAGTGCCTGATGCCTGAACTGATTAAATCCAGCAAGGTGAAAACCATCACCAGAGTCAACGATTTCATCATCAAGTTTGCCAATGTGAACGGCTCCGGTTCTGCCAGCGCCAACAAGTTGTTTGTCAAATCCGTGTTCCGTATGGGCATTCCGGTGAGCCCGAACAATATTTTTCCGTCGAATATTCAAGGTCTGCCCACCTGGTATGAAGTCCGCATTAGCGACGCCGGTTACCTGGGACGTCGTGAAGGCATTGACTTTATGGTGGCCATGAACGAGCAGACCGTCAACAAAGATATCGCGTCAGTGGTGCCCGGTGGCTATGTGCTATATGACTCATCCAAGGCCCTGAGCGCCGATCTGATTCGAGATGATGTGCAATACCTGGGCATCCCACTGAAGGATATTTGTCTGCGGGAGTTTGACAATCCTGCCCAGCGCCAGCTGTTCAAAAACATCGTCTATGTGGGCGCTATGTCTGCTTTTCTCAATATCGATTTCAGGATACTGACCTCGATGGTAGGCGAGCAATTTCGCGGCAAGGAAAAGCTCATTCTACCTAACATTCATGCTCTGGAACTCGGTCACCAATATGCGAAGGAGAATTTTTCCTGCCCCCTGGACTTGCGACTAAAAGCCGGCAACAAGACCAAGAATAAAATACTGATCGATGGCAATACGGCGATCGGATTAGGTTGCGTCTATGGCGGCGCCACCATCGCCGCCTGGTATCCAATTACACCTTCCACTTCGGCAGTAGATAGTTTTGGCAAATACTGTAAGCGCCTGAGAATCGACCCAGGCACGGGCAAGAAAAAATATGCCATCATTCAAGCCGAAGATGAACTGGCGGCGATCGGTATTGCCATCGGTGCCGGTTGGAATGGAGCCAGGGCGTTCACCGCCACCAGCGGACCCGGCATCTCCCTGATGCAGGAATTTTTGGGTCTGGCCTATTTCGCCGAGGTGCCGCTTGTCATATTTAACATTCAAAGAGTCGGGCCATCCACGGGCATGCCTACTCGCACGCAGCAGGGCGATCTGTTGGCCTGCGCTTATGCTTCCCACGGTGACACCAAGCATGTGCTCCTCTTCCCCTCGTCTCCAACCGAATGTTTCGAATTCGCAGCCCGGGCTTTTGATATCGCCGACCGCCTGCAATCGCCGGTGATAGTGATGAGCGATCTGGAACTGGGAATGAATGAACAAGTATGCGACCCGCTGAACTGGGATGACAAGCATGAGTACGACCGCGGCAAGGTACTGAACGCCTCGCAATTGGAAGAGATAGAAAAATTCGGTCGCTACCTGGATGTAGATGGCGACGGTATCACCTATCGCACCTATCCAGGAACACACCCGGACCTGGGCAGCTATTTTACTCGCGGTAGCTCACACAATCCCTACGCCGCTTACACCGAAGACGGCGATGTCTACGCCGACATGATGGATCGGCTGGCGCTAAAGTTACAAACCGCGCTCAAGTATATTCCGGAACCTGAAGTTTCCGGCGGCGGCAAAAACAAACTGGGACTGATGTATTTCGGCAGCACCAGCATGGCCATCCAGGAAGTCCGCGACAGCCTCAACAAGAAAGGCATCAAATTCGACACCCTGCGGGTGAGGGCATTTCCGTTTCATCCTGCTGTCGGTGAATTTGTAGAGCGTCACGAGCTGACCTATGTGATCGAGCAAAACCGGGATGCGCAACTAAAGAGTCTGTTGAAGATCGAATGCAATGCCAATCACGAGAAGATGCAATCCATTCTCAGCTACAATGGCGTGCTGGTGAGTGCACAACGTATCGAACAGGAAATACTGAACTCGATGCAGAGCCTGGAAAACTCCGGGGAGATCCCCGCCTGAACACCTGGCAGGGACAAGGGTAAACCAAACCATGAGCTATATCAGCAAACCGAAATTTCAACATCCGCAATTAGAGACCAACGAACTTGGCCTGACGCGCAGAGACTACGAGGGTTCCTTCACTACATTGTGTGCCGGCTGCGGTCATGATTCGATTAGCGCCGCGATCATCCAGGCCACCGCCGAGATGTCCCTGCAGCCTCATCGGGTGGCAAAGATTTCAGGCATAGGCTGTTCCTCAAAGATCCCCGCCTATTTCCTGAGCAAGTCCCACAGCTTCAACTCGGTTCATGGTCGCATGCCATCGGTGGCGACTGGCGCCAACCTGGCAAACAAGGAACTGCATTACCTCGGCATATCTGGCGACGGTGATAGCGCTTCTATCGGCCTCGGCCAGTTCTGTCATATCGTCAGGCGGCGCATCAACATGCTCTATATCATCGCTAACAATGGCACCTACGGTCTTACCAAGGGGCAGCTTTCCGCCACCGCCGATCTCGGCTCCAAAACCAAATTCGGTGAGGAAAGTCGATTCGATAATATCGACATGGCAACCCTGGCGATCGAGTTGGGCGCCAGCTTCGTCGCCCGCAGTTTTTCTGGTGATAAGAAGCAGTTGATTCCTCTGATCCAGGCCGGCCTGACCCATAAGGGCTTTGCCTTCATCGACATCGTTTCTCCCTGTGTAACATTCAACAACACCGATGCCTCCGCCCAGGGCTATAAAAACACCTGGGAAAACTATGTTTCCTTGAGCGAAATTGATTTCGTGCCCATGCGCGAAGAGATCACCACCAGTTATGACGCTGGCAAGGAAAAGGAAATTACCTTGCACGATGGTTCGGTGATTCGCCTGCACAAGACCGGCATGAATTACGATCCCTACGACAAGGAAAATGCGCTGCATCATATCAACCAGCACAAGAAGCATGGCAAGATCGCCACTGGGCTGTTGTATATCAACCAATCCACTTCCGATTATCATGAATTACAGGATACGGCGGACAAGCCTTTCAACACCCTCACCCAACACGACCTCTGTCCCGGCAGCGAAGTAATGTCAGATATCAACGATACCTTTCGTTAGTCTTCACGTAGTGGCATGACTGACCCGCACTACATGGCGCACGCTCTCGGCGCTAGTTGACCAGTGCAAGAACTAATCGCGATGCAACTTGATTAATTCGTAGGCGGCCTTGATGTCCTGGGTTTTCCTGGTGGCGAGGTCAATCATCTCTTCCGGCAATCCCTTGGCAACCAGTTTATCCGGGTGATGCTGGTTCATCTGTCTGCGGTAGGCTTTTTTCAATTCGGCGGCACCGACGCCTGGCTTGCAGTCGAGAAGTGTATAGGCGCCCTGGAGTTTGTCTTCGACGGATTCATCGCTGGCAAAGTGAGCCTGCCCCGACAGGCGAGATCGAAACTGGGCATAGTCGGCTTTCGAATAACCCAGATCGGCGGCAATCCCCTCCAGGATTCTTTGTTCCCTGCTATCCATGCGGCCATCGGCAAAAGCGGTTGCCGTGACAATTTCCAGGAACATCTGAATGAGGTTGCGGCGTCTGAAACATTCGCGCTTGAACTGTGCCAGCACCTCGTGCACCGGAAAACCATCTTTCTTGCCCGCATTAAATAGTTTGATGGCGACTTTGCGCTGCACAGACCCCAGATGCATCTGCTGGATGACCTGCTCGGTGAGCGCAATCTCATCCGCGGTCACCTCGCCATCGGCCTTGGCGATATAACCCATTAACGCGAAGGTGGTGGTAAAGAAGACGGACTGGACCCGTTCGGTATCCCCTAGTCCTAGTCCTAGTGCAGGCCCGCGTCTGGCGCCCTCGATGCCGCCGTCGAAATAGTTGCCCAATGAAGCACCCATCAGCGCGCCAAGCGGTCCACCCAGCATGAAACCGAAGGTGCCGCCTACTACTTTTCCCCACCAACTCATAGACTACTCTCTGCTACCGAAATGGGGAGTTTACTAGGAAATAAGGCGCTGAAACCAATTCTTGTTCAGATCCCGTCTGCAACTGTCTAACTGCGTGGCGAAGCGGGTTGAATTGGACTGTACCCGGGCTGCCGCGTCCACCAACCACTGCTTGCTGCGGTAGCTGCCACGCTGATAACCCCCGTTACCCTCGTGATATGCATAATACAAATCCCTGGCGTCGTGTCGGTCGATGCGGCTGATACGACTGGAATTGGCGTTATACCAGGCAACAAAGTCTACCGCATCGGCAAAATCTGCGCGGGAGGCACCCCGGTTGCCGGATTTGACCACATACTCTGCCCAGGTGGTGTCCAAAGCCTGGGCGTAGCCATAGGCAGAGGAGGCTCTGGGGCCCGGGAAAATCCAGAGAAAGCGCGAGCGCGCGGGCTTGGCCCGGGCCTCGAATGCAGACTCCTGGTAGATGAACGCCATGTTGACCGCAATTGGCACACCCCATCGTCGTTCTGCATTGCTGGCAGCCTTGTACCAGGCACGGCGATCTTCAAAAATACTGCAGACATCGGCGACGTCACGGGGTGGCGGACTCGCACAGGATGCCAGCAGCATGAGGCATGCCAACACGATCAGATTCTGCTTGTTCAATAAATTCACGGCGTATCCCCATAGCACGGCGGGCCTGGCCCGGCAGGTACTACTGACTTAGAGCATCGAGCAGGGCTAAAAATTCCCCTTCGTCTATCACTTTTATTGCCAAGGCTTCGGCCTTCATTAATTTTGAACCGGCGCCAGGGCCTGCCACCACGCAATCTGTGTTTTTAGAGACACTGCCAGCCACTTTTGCTCCTAGCGCCAGCAATCGTCTCTTCGCTTCGTCTCTGGGCATCTGTTGCAGTGTGCCGGTCAAGACATAGGTTTTCCCCAGCAATGGCCTGGCTTGGGCATTCGCATCGACGGCAATTTCGGGCCACCTCACGCCATAGTCCTGCAGAGCTTTAATCAGCGCGAGATTTTCTGGATTTTCAAAGAAAGTCCTGATATGAGCGGCCACTATTGGACCGATGTCGGGCACCCGTTCCAGGCTCTCCGCATCGGCGGCGGCGATCTGTCCTATGTCGCCATAATACATCGCCAATTGCTGTGCCGTCGCTGCCCCTACTTCACGTATACCCAGGGCAAACAAAAACCGTGGCAGCGTCGTCTGCTTCGATTTGTCTATCGCGGCAATCAGGTTGTCTGCCGACTTGTTACCCATTCTCTCCAAATCGGCCAGCCTTTCTATTCCTAGTAGAAATATATCCGCCACATTGCCGATCATGCCCTCATCCACCAATTGCTCGACCAATTTGCTTCCCAGGCCCTCGATGTCCATCGCCGTGCGGGAGGCAAAGTGCTTGATCGATTCCTTACGCTGTGCCGGACAAATTATGCCGGCACTACATTTATAGAATACCTCTCCGTCTTTCTCGATAGCAGAGCCACAAGCGGGGCAAGCCTCGGGCAAGCGGATTTTCTTACGGTTTTTCTGCGACCTGGATCGCACGACTTTTACAATCTTGGGAATTACATCACCGGCACGGCGCACGATAACTGTATCGCCGATGCTCAAGCCCAATCGTTCTATCTCATCCATGTTATGCAAGGTGGTGTTGCTGACCGTTACCCCACCGACAAACACAGGTTCGAGCCTGGCAACCGGGGTAATGGTGCCGGTTCTACCGACTTGGAATTCGACATCGAGTACCCGCGTGGTTTTTTCTTCGGCTGGAAATTTGAACGCCATGGCCCAGCGTGGCGTTCTGGCATTGCTACCCAGTCGCCGCTGGGTGACGAGGTTATCAATTTTGATGACAGCGCCGTCAATCTCGTACTCCAGGGAATCTCGTCTGGCTAGCAATTCCGTGCAATACGTCTGGCAGGCCTCTATTCCCACTCGGGTGCTTATGTCTGGATTGACCGGCAATCCCCAGCTCGCGAGGAGCTTAAATATTTCGCCTAATTGGTCTGGTAAAGCAAGCCCTTCGAAGATACCCACGCTGTAGCAATACATCTGCAGTGGCACCCGCGCGGTATGACGGGGGTCCAATTGTCGCAGCGCCCCCGCGGCGGTATTACGGGGATTTACAAATATTTTCGAGCCTTCTTCTTCCGCCCTCCTATTGAGACGGGCAAAGCCTTTCTTGCCCAGAAAAATCTCCCCTCTTATTTCGATCAGAGCCGGTGCTGCGGCTATCTCGAGTTGTAGGGGAATGCTGGGTATTGTTTTCACATTGTGGGTAATGTCCTCACCAGTGACGCCATCGCCCCGGGTAGCCCCCCGTTGCAGCACGCCACCACGGTAAAGCAAGCTGACTGCAACACCGTCGACCTTGGGTTCGCAGCTGTATTCCAGCTCGCCGTCATCCCCTAGCCTCTTCTGTAGCCGCAACTCGAAGTCAGCCAGATCTTTCTCGTTTGACACTTTATCCAGGGACAACATGGGCATCACATGGGTGAGCTGGGTGAATTGAGACAGCGCTTCACCGCCTATTCGCTGCGTCGGCGAACTCGGAATAAGCAGGTCATATTGGTCTTCGAGAAGTTCGAGTCGTGCGACCAAGACGTCGTAGTCGGCGTCTGGTATTTCTGGCGAATCCAGGGCGTGGTACAGCCGATTATGGGTTTCGATCTGCGCTCGAAGCTCGCTTACTTCCTGGGTTATTTTGTCAGGAACTGCCATGGATTGTTTGCGGTGCAGGTCTAGCCGCGGCCGCCTACGGCTTTGAGGCACCGTAACTCGAAGTCATTTATGCGTTGTCGATAGTGTTCCATTGTTTGTGCCGTCATCACATTGCGGTGGTCATCCTTCAGCTCGCCGTCAAGCGCTGCCTGAATCTGCTGGGCAACGGCTAACATCTGCTCGAATGCTTCCAGGTTGTTAAGCGCCGCCGGCAGGGCCAGGAACAGGCTGACGCCGGTGGTGCTGAACGCGTCCATGTTATTCAGATCGAAGGTGCCCGGATTAAGAATATTGGCTACGCTGAATAGCACCGGTGCTCTGACTTCGGCAACCAGGCGCTGGTGGAAGATATTCATTTCCCCGAAACTGAGGCCGACGCCGAGCAGCACCCTTAGCAAATCATCGCCGGCAAAGACAAAGCCCTCTCTCGCCATCACGTTGATGACGATCACCTCCGACGGTTCGGTCGCTGCCAGGCTGGTAGCAGGCATGGCATCATCGGCGTCCATTTCCGTCTCTGACTCCGGCTCTGAGCCGGTGGATTCTAGCTCTGTGCCAGGTGCTTCCATCACCGGCGTCACCGGGTCAGCCAGCTCTGTTTTTTCCTTGTTCTTTTTAGCACGGAAGATAGCGAACACAGTTTGCCGCCAGGACCTGGATTCTTCGGCTGGAATTTCATCATCCGACTCATCCGGCAAGGCAAGCGGCTCCGATGCCGCGCTATAGCCTATACGTTCGCCTGCGGCCATGGAGAAACTGCCAAGCTCATCCTCCGCCCCGACAGCTGCCTCGATTGCAGGCTCTGCGCGCCGATCTGATTCTTGCTCTGGGTCATCGATGAAGCCGTCTTCTTCGTCTACCGCTGCCGCCCCGACTTCCTCCCCATTCTCATAGTAAGGCGCAGGCTCCTCGTCTATGTCCAGGTCATTTTCCAGCTCGGGATAATCGGGCTTGACGGCCTCGAGGGCGTCGTAATTAGCCCGCAGCCGGTCTTCCTCTCCCTCATCCTCTTCCTCGGCGTCCAAATCATCAACATCTCGCTGCGGTTGATCATAGTCGAGTAGCACCGTATCCGGATCTTCTTCTGCGCCAGACGATTCAGAGCCTTCGGATGATAAGGAGCCTTCAGCTGATAAATAACCCTCAGCCAGGAAGTCATCGGCAACTACCCGAGCCTGATCCTCAACAAAGTCTTCCGCCGCCTGGGCGAATTCATCCTCGAACTGGAGTCGGCCGTTGGCGGCATCCGAGCTGGGATGAACAAGTGCCACCGCATCCATGAGCACAGGAATCGATTCACCCTCCTCGCTCGACGCGCCCAGGCCCAGCGCCTCGGCCTTGAGATTGGCCGCAGCGACGGCGCTCAGGCCTGCCGCCTGCGCCTCCATGGCGCGATCGACTACTCTGGCCCCGCCACCAGGCAATTCGGCTAATTCCAGGGACTCCAGATCCACATCCTGGGGAATATTCTTGTCGATGGCCAGACGAATCTGCCCGCGGCGGGCCCAGAATGCCACGTACAGCCCCCGCAATATAACCGCGATGACGGCAAATCCCAGCAATAAGATGATTAATTCACGTATGTTCATAGTGGGAATTCAAGCAGCGTTATGGCGCTGCCCGGAATAGTCAAAAAATTATTAATGTTATCTCACAGTTACCGCATTTTCTTTAGCATGAAAACGGCTTTTGAGGCAGGATTTTCAAAACCACTAGATGGCGGCCAATTCCGCCGCTTCGTCGATATCGACGGCTACAACCCGAGACACGCCGGGCTCGTGCATCGTGACACCCAGCAGTTGATTCGCCATCTCCATAGTTAGCTTGTTATGGGTGATGAAAATGAACTGGACGTTGGCGGCCATTTCCCGCACCAGCTTGGCGTAACGTTCTACATTGGCATCATCCAGAGGCGCGTCAACCTCATCAAGCATACAGAACGGCGACGGATTCAACTGAAAGATGGAAAACACCAGGGCTATGGCCGTCATCGCTTTCTCTCCACCGGAGAGCAGATGAATGGTGCTATTTCGTTTGCCCGGCGGCCGCGCCATGATGGCGACCCCGGTATCGAGGAGGTTATCACCGGTCATATCCAGGTAGGCATGACCACCGCCGAAGACCTTCGGAAACAGATTTTGCAGACCCGTGTTAATCTTGTCGAAGGTTTCCTTAAAGCGGACCCGGGTTTCCTTGTCAATCTTGCGGATGGCGTTCTGCAGCGTATTCAGTGCCTTTTCAAGGTCTTCGTTCTGTTTGTCCAGATATAACTTGCGTTCAGACTGTTGCTTGTATTCGTCTATCGCGGCGAGGTTTATTGGCCCCAGGCGCTGAATCCTGTTGCCCAGTTTTTCAAGCGCCTGCTCGCATTGTTGCTGTTCCAGGCCATCCGGAAGCCCTGCCAGAACCACGTCGAGATCAAATTTTGCCGCCTGCAACTGCTCCAGAATACCCTCACGTTTTACGGTCGCGCCCTCGCTCTTCAAACGGATTTGCATCAGGGACTCACGCACCGCATTCAGCTGTTCCAGTTTCTGGTTTCGCTGTTGCTCCAGGGATCTGATGCTGTGCTCGTTGTCATCGACCCTGGCTTTGGCCACGGCCAATTCCTTCTCCACCTCAAGCCTGTTCTGCAGCAATGATTCCAGGTCTTTGCGCATGATCTGAACCGGCTCGTCTGATTCTGCTAACTGGGTATGTAGAGACTCCATTCGTTCTTTCGATCGCTGCACCTGGCTGGCCATACGGTCCATGGTTTCCCGGGTGGATTGCAGCTGCGACTGAATGGATTGTTGTTTCAGCGCCAGTTCATGAGCCAGGTCCTTGTCAGTGGTCGCGTTAGCACGGCATTGCTCCAGCGCCTCCCGCGCTTCGTCTCTGCTGGCTTCCAGTCGCTCGCGGCCACCGATGTCACGTTCCATGCCATCCAGAGCAAGCTGCAAGCGAGCCCTGGCCTCGGCTGTATTCTCCTCCTCCAGCGCAAGCTGGCGCCCGAGTTCCTCTAATTCACGGTGGAGTCGCTGCGCGCGTAAGTTCGCCTCCTCTTCCTTCGCCATGCTGGCCCCGATCAGGGATTTGAGATCACTGAGCTCACGGGATTTGCTGGTAATTTCAGTCTGCGTCGCCTCACGGGCAGACTCATCCTCTGAAAGGGCCAACTCGAGTCGATCCTGCTCTTTAAGTAATTTATCTGATTTATTACTTAACTTTTTGATATGTATGAATAATTCAGATATTAAACCACGTCTTTCAACAACAGAATCCCGCTTATCCTCAGTGCTAATCTGAATCCAGCTTGTACCCAGCCAAGCTCCGTCGGCGGTAAGAATAGATTCGCCAACGGAGAGCTGATCCCGTCGAGCCAGGGCGTCTGCCAGACTTTCAGCCACGTAGATACCTGCCAGCAGATCGCCCAGGTCCCAATCACAGCTTACTTTGTCAATGAGCGGGGTAAGCTCAGCATTCGCGGCCTCAGGCTCTGCGGCGACCGCCAATACATCGATCAGGCCGAACTTGCCCTGTGGCAGTTTCGCCAGCAGAGATTCCAGATTGCCTAGCCCTTCTACGCAGATACTCTGCAGGTTATCCCCGAGAACGGTTTCCACTGCCATCTCCCAACCGGCGGCTATCTTCAGACTCTCGCCGAGTCGCAGCTGGTTATCCATGCCCTTCTGCCCCAGCCAGCGGTTAATCTCCTGCTGGTCCTGACCCAATGCTGCTTGTTGTAAGGCCTCGAGGGACGCCAATTTGCCCCTGGCCGTCTGCAATTCACTGCGCACGGTGTCGAGGTCGGCAGAATTAGTGGCCAGCGCCTGGCGTCGGTCCTCCAGTTGTACGCCTAGCTCAGTATTCCTGGCCTGCCCTGAAGCAATATCTGCTTCGAGCTTGCTGATTTGCCGGGCGGTCTTAGTGATGGATGCATCTTCCGGATTTGCCCTGATAGCCTGTCGTTCCTGTTCCAGGTTCTGCTTTCGTTCCAGACCACGCTCGACGATTTTTTCCAGCTGTTGGATCCGTGATTGCTCCACCTCTGCCGTCTGCCTCGGTTCCTCCGCTCGCTGATTAAAAGCATCCCACTCCTGCTGCCACTGCTGTAAAGTTTGCTCTGTATCCTCGAGTAGCTTGGCTGATTCGGACTCAGAATTCCTTGCCGCTTCCAGCTCGGGGGTAACGATTCGAAGCTCGGCATCGAGCTGGGTGATCTTCTTCAGATCCACATCCAATTCTTCTTTGGTCTGCGACCAGCCCTCTTCGGTCTCCCTGAGATCGAGCTGCAACTGATCGACGCGCTCGATATGGTGTTCGATCGACTGTTCGATACGCGCAATATCGTTTCCCAGGCTATAGAAATGTTCCTGCACTTCACCGAGGTTATCGGTTAAATCCGCGTTGTCAGACAGATGCTTTTCTACGCTCGCGTCTATTTCCCGCTGCTCCGCTGTGGTCGCTTCGAATTTGATTTCCAGGGAATTAATGCTCTCCTGATTGGTCTGTAGTTCGTCATCCAGATTGCGCCAACGCAGTGCGTTCAGGTTCGCCGTCGTCTGCCTCTCCTGCTGCTTAAATTCGCCATATTTTTCGGCGGCAACAGATTGGCGCTGCAGGTGTTGAAGTTGACGCTCCAGTTCGTCTCTGATGTCGGTAAGACGCTCCAGGTTGTCCCGGGTGCGTCTGATCCTGCTTTCAGTTTCCTTGCGCCGTTCCTTGTATTTGGAGATGCCGGCGGCTTCCTCGATAAATACCCTTAATTCCTCCGGCTTCGATTCGATCAGCCGCGACACCATGCCCTGCTCGATAATCGAGTAACTGCGCGCGCCCAGGCCGGTACCAAGGAAAATATCGGTAACATCTTTACGCCGACAACGGGTGCCGTTAAGACTGTAAGTGGATTGCGCATCGCGATCGACCTTGCGCTTGATAGAGACTTCGGCGAAGTTGACGTATTCGCCTCGTAGTTTCTTGTCGTGGTTATCGAACACCAGCTCGACACTGGCCTGCCCCACCGGCTTACGGCTGCTGGAGCCGTTGAAGATGACGTCCGTCATCTGCTCGCCGCGCAGGTTCTTGGCGGAACTTTCGCCCATCACCCAGCGCACGGCGTCGATCACATTGGATTTGCCACAGCCATTAGGGCCAACGACTGCACAGAGGCTGGACGGAAAGTAAATTGTGGTGGGGTCTACGAAGGTTTTGAAACCAGCTAATTTTATACATTTCAGGCGCATGAAATACTCGGAGCACTAACCTTCATCAATTCGATACTACAAGGTTATGGGACTTGCTTTTTGCCTTGGCAGATGTGCCAGGATAGTTGCAAGCAAAGCTTAAATTCCAGGTAAGAAAAGTTAGAATTTTATTTGCAAAACCGGTTAATTAATTGCCCTGGAGTGTATCCGATTTGCGAATTTAATGACACAGAAAAAGTGATCCGGCGCACTCCGATTCCAGCTCTGTCGGCCGCCATTAACTTGATGAGTGACGTGTTAATAATTACAGCCTTATGAAAATAAATACTCCATCACAGCCAGCCCTGCAACCACGCGTTTTCGGTTTGACCGGCATCGTGCCGTCATATTTGTGCGCCATGCTATTGCTGGCTTCAAATGCAAGTCATGGGGACACCCCGCTGGGCTGGATCAGTGCCGGTAATCCCTCTGCCTACACCACGACAGCAGGTGAATTTGAAATCAATGTGTCTGGCCTCGCGGTTAACGACGGTATCGCTCCCAGCCGCATCACTACCCCAGAATTGCCGGGCTTACTACCCGCCACTTGCTTCCGGGTCGATTCCATTCCCGCTTTTTTTATTCCTGAAACAGACCAGGCCCTCAGCAATGAAATCACGCGACTCGCAGGGCACATTAATGCCGCCCAGTACCGATTCCTGAAACTATTGGCAGCGCTGGTGGAACGTCACGCCTGGGGTGGTGATAGCGGCATGAAATCGCCGGCACATTGGTTGAACTATTACTGTGGTATAGATTTAGGTGCAGCACGGGAGAAAGTCAGAGTGGCAAAGCGTTTATCCTCACTGCCTCTGATCGATCAGGCATTTTCCACCGGGGCAATCAGTTATTCCAAAGTCCGGGCGATGACCCGCGCAGCGACTCCGGAAAATGAGGAGTATTTATTGAACACCGCAAAGAACGGTACCACCGCGCATATGGAAATGCTGATCAGAAAATATCATCGCAGCCAACGCTTGAACTCGAGTAGCCAGGATAAGGCGCAACACGCGGCCAGGGAGTTTTCCTGGTTCCACGACGACGATGGCATGTTGGTGTTCAAAGGCAGATTATCCGCCGAGGACGGCGCGGTTTTTCTAAAAGCGATGGACGCAGTGCTGGATCAATTTCGAGAGGACAAGTCCGGGCATGCAGGCCAAACACCAGCAGCGGAGAACCCAAAAAATCAATCGGCCGATGCTCAAGGTGAAACTAGCTCAGTAGTAAGCTCCGACACAGGCAGACCTGCACAAACAGTAAATCCTCGAAAACCAGAACCCGCGGCAGCGCGTGCAGGCTTCCCTATTCAGGCTGAAACAGAAAAAGTTTCAGCTGAAACGTCTTTATTGGACTTTACAGATGAAGTAAGCCAGAGAGTAACTAAGGAGACATTCACCCAAAAAAGAGCCGATGCCCTGATATTAATGTCCGAACATCTGCTTGCTACGCTTGTCGAGGGAGAAGATCACGGCCAACGACAAACTCCTCAACTAAAACCACTGTCGGGAGGCGATAAATACCAGGTCATGGTGCATATAGATGCCACTACAGAGTTGAATGATCACCATGAAACCAGGCAAGCGTGCTGCCAGCTAGATGATCACGGGTTTCAATTACCGTTGTCGGCTAAAACCATGCGCCGGCTATCCTGCGATGCCAGTTTGGTCACGGTGGTTGAAGATTCTGAGGGCAATGTGCTGAATGTAGGCAGAAAGACCCGATCGATCCCACCCGCCATTCGCCGTGCGCTTACTGTTCGTGATCAAGGCTGCCGATTTCCCGGCTGCTGTTAGTCCCGTTTCGTCGATGCGCATCATGTTAGACATTGGTGTGATGGTGGCGAGACCAGTCTGGATAATTTAGTGCTTTTATGCAGGCATCATCATCGCTTGCTGCACCAGGAGGGATTTTCTATCAAGGTTGAGAATAGGTTTGGCAAGGAACACACTAAGAGAATCAGAAAAGGTAGAACTTCACATTTGGTTTTTACGAGTTCGACAGGCCAGGTAATTGAACGGGCGCTGTTTCCTCAATTCAAATCCTCAGATTTGAAGAACGCACATTTTGAGCCCCAGGATTCGGGAGCGGACAAGTTATTGGCCATTGAATCGGAGAACGAGGAGCTGGGTCTGGAAATCGATTCCCAAACGGCCATTACAGCCTGGCGTGGCGAAGCAATGGATTATGGGCTGGCTGTGGATGCTTTGTTTCGGAGATCCGGTTGTCATCAACATTAGCCAAGTGAAACATGCGAATATAAATCTGACCCCTATTTCCTATTAATCGTTTAGCTCCTCGGAATTTCCCGCTACCTCTTCTTGCTCAAGGACACCATCCGGGGTCATGTAGACCTGTTGGATCATAGCCATGTTCGTCAGTATAGTATTTGCTTGCTCTCGAGTGATTCCATGCCTGGCACTACTTTTTAGCTCTTCCATGTCATTTAGTAAATCGGTCTTATAACGAGCGACACAGCTTCTCCAGCGACTTTCCTTTCTTTCCTGGCGTCTGCGTGTATAGCTATCCACATTCGAAACTACAGCGGTACTGCTGCCTACAAAGAAGGGGGCACTACCTGCGGCTTGGACTGGTGGGTTGACAGCCGTATCGGCTGTGATGATCTTTGGTTTCGAACAAGTATTTTCCCGCAGCTCATAATCTAACGCCGCCTGCACATCCTTATGCGTTTCTCCAAAAACAAGACCGGGCAAAGCCAGCAGAAGACAACTCATGAGTACTAATGATTTCATTTTGTAAATTCCTCCATTCGTATACCAGTGTGTCCCACTGGCTCATATCATCTGCCTTCATGTGTAGAATAGGGGACAAACCACGTTTATTGCAACCTCACTGGTCTACCAGTCTATCCTCTAACCCTCTTCGACCCAAGGTGGTGACTAGGGTTCTACCCTGATTTTACGAGTTATAACCGAATCTGGTGTTTAGGCAGTTGAAAAAAAGCGGCGTATCTGGTT
>CAJXIY010000005.1 GCA_913054495.1 uncultured Gammaproteobacteria bacterium
CGTCCGACAGATGGAAGGGCGAATGTCTGCCTATGACGCCGCCTTCGATGCCGACGTCGACAGTGACGACGAAACCGCCTATCGTGCACCAGCATATTACCTGGAAGATCAAAACTCAGACCTTGCCACCAATGTGGAAGATGCGCAGTGGGAAGAAGTTACCAACAACAGTCTGCACGAGGCCATGGCAAAGTTGGATGAACGCAGCAAAGACATTCTCAACAGCCGCTGGTTAACTGATAAGAAGACGACGTTGCACCAGTTGGCCGAAAAATACAGCATATCTGCCGAAAGAATTCGACAACTGGAAAAGAATGCCATGAACAAGATCAAGGCCAGCATGGCTGCCTGAATCTGGTTTCAAGTAAAGCCGCGAGCAGATCGCGGCTTTTTTTTGTCGATGATCGAATCGGCGTGACACTTGAATCCCTGCCCAGTCCCATCCACAATGAAGTCGCCATGCCAAAGCTTCTCCTATTCCTTGCCAGCCTCAATGGATTTATTGCGGTCTCTCTAGGCGCTTTTGCAGCCCATGGGCTCAAGACCCGCTTGAGTACAGAGATGCTGAATACGTTTCAGACCGGCGTTCAGTATCACATGGTTCACGCGCTGGCGTTGTTGGGCGTGGGTGTGTTCGCGCTAAGTTTTCCCAACGCGGTCCTACCTAAAATCAGCGGCTATTTGTTCATGCTAGGCATCATCCTGTTTTCGGGCAGTCTCTACGTCTTGAGCGTGACGGGGATTAGATGGCTGGGCGCCATCACTCCCATCGGGGGTCTCGCGCTGCTGGCAGGCTGGGGTTGTCTGTGCTGGTTCGCGCTTAGTCAGCAGTTTGAAGTCTAGGTCACCTCTGAATAAGCCAGTGATGCTCTAGAGGCGTGACAGTAGAAATACGTGGTCCGGGCTAATTCGAGAACAGAATCAGAGATCAGTCCATGCAAATTATTGTTAACGACCGCCAGCACGAAGTTGAAGCCCAGTCTAACCTGCAACAATTATTACAGGAGTTGGGTATCACTGGAGGTCGTATTGCGGTTGAACTCAACGGGGAGATTGTGCCGAGAAGCGGCTTCGAGCAATGCCTGCTACAGGTTGGCGACAGCATCGAAATCGTGCAAGCCATTGGCGGTGGCTAGATAACTAATAGCCGAAGTGGACGAGTAATGAGCCCAAACTCAACAGATAATCTAGTCATCGCGGGAAAATCCTATACCTCGAGACTCATCATCGGTAGCGGGAAATACAAAGACTTCCAGGAGAATCTGGCGGCCCTGGAAAACTGCAACGCCGAAATTATTACGGTTGCCATTCGCCGGGTAAATCTAGGTCAGAACGCAGATGAGCCCAGCCTGTTGGAGGTTATCTCCCCGCAGAAGTACACCATATTGCCAAACACCGCCGGTTGCTACACTGCCGACGATGCGGTTCGAACCTGTCGCATGGCCAGAGAGCTACTGGACGGACACAAGCTGGTAAAACTGGAAGTACTGGGCGACCAGAAAACCTTATACCCCAATGTCACCGAGACCTTGCTCGCTGCGGAAACACTGGTAAACGATGATTTCGAGGTAATGGTCTATACCAGTGATGACCCCTTGATCGCGAAGCGGCTGGAGGAGATCGGCTGCGTCGCCGTGATGCCATTAGGTGCACCGATTGGTTCTGGACTTGGCATTAGAAACCCCCACAATATCCGCCTTATTCTGGAAAATGCCGGGGTTCCAATCATTGTGGATGCCGGGGTCGGCACCGCGTCCGATGCCAGCATCGCCATGGAGTTGGGTTGTGACGGGGTGCTGATGAATACCGCCATCGCCGAGGCCAGGGATCCGGTGCTGATGGCCTCCGCCATGAAGAAGGCGGTGGAGTCCGGGCGGGAAGCTTTCCTGGCGGGACGCATGCCACGTCGACTCTACGCCAGCGCATCTTCACCCGTCGACGGCACCTTTTTTTAGTTTGAATCCCGCCGCTCTCCGCGCTAATTCGTCGGTGCAGCCGCCATGACCAGCTCCAGTAAACCAGACAGCAACAGACCCATACGCAGTTATGTGATCCGCTCGGGCCGCTTCACGACCTCCCAACGCACGGCGATCGAGCAACACTGGGTTGAATATGGGATCGATTACGACGCGGCGCCGTTGCCGCTGGAAGAAATATTCCCAGGGGGCACACGCCTGATTGTGGAAATTGGTTTCGGCATGGGGGATTCTCTTCTGCAGATGGCCCGGGAACAACCAGCGTCCAGTTTCATCGGCATCGACGTGCACAGACCCGGTGTCGGCAAATTACTCCATGGTATTGCCGAGCATGGACTGACCAACCTGCGCATCATTTGCCATGACGCCCAGGAGGTCTTGCAGCATTGTTTCGACAGCGCCAGCATCGACCGGCTGTTGATATTTTTCCCAGACCCCTGGCCAAAAAAACGACACCACAAACGCAGACTGCTGCAGTCGGGGTTCGCCGAGCTGGCCAGCGCAAAATTGAAAGCCGGTGGCACTATTCACCTCGCCACCGATTGGCAGGCTTATGCAGAACACATGATGGACGTTCTGGAGGGTATCGATATGCTGGAAAACGCAGAAGGAAGCAACTGTTATTGGGAGTGCCCCATTCGGTCAGCCACCAAGTTTTCCAGGAGAGGTCAAAAATTGGGCCACGACGTATGGGACCTGTTGTTTCGCAAACGCTGAAACGCCGGTTAGCCTAGCCTTAAAACCAAAACCGATGCTCATGTTGCTTCAGCCAGTCCACATACTGATCGCATCGCGGGCATATGGACTCTACCAGGGCCCAGTATCTCCTCGAATGATCCATGTGCACCAGGTGACAAACCTCGTGGGTAATTATGTAATCAATGATGCTGTATGGCGCCAACATGATCAGCCAGTTGTACTGGATGATGCCGGCTGAAGTGCAGTGCCCCCATTTGGATTTGGTTTTCCTGAGTTTTATTTCCTTGATCTTGTGATGAACCCCCAGGTGTCTGGCGAGCCCCCGGGCTCGGGGCAGCAGATACTCACTGGCTTTGTCGATGAGATAGTCTTCCACCTGAATCCTGGCCTTGGCCGCGTTGAGCTTGTGTCCCTGGATAATGAACTGATCCGGGCTGATCAGTATTCGCTGTTTACGCCCCTGTTTGAATACAATCTCCAGCTCCCGGGCACGATAGAAAATTTTGCCCCCTTTCTCAATCCGCAGCAGCTCCTTTTCGCGCAGGGACTCCTCCAACAGACGCTTCTCGATCCACTGTTGGTTGGCGTTAACAAACTGTCTTACCTCGAGTCCCGATGCACGCAGCGGACAGCGCACGACCACCTTCCTGTGGCTGATATAAATGGCCAGGGTCTTGCGTTTGCTGCGCTGTACTTCACAGCTAAATGGCTGCGCCAAGCTGCCACCAGCGTTACCAAAATTTAGTGAGACTATTTTAGGCTTGGCCATACTTCTACTTACTCTTATTCCCGTCTGTTCAACTCATTGCCTGCTCGTGCCCTGGCTGGGTTTTCTTGCAATCAGATTCGCAATCGCCCGCGCCGGGTTGGCAAGCTGACCTTCAAAATAGTGCAGTATTTCCCAATCCCGAAAGTGCTCGCGGAGCTCATTCCCTCGCAGCAGAAAGGCGGCTGAATGAGGTTTGCCAAACTTGCGCTGCTGCAGCGTGAAAGTTTCATAAAAAATCAAACCTCCCGGCCGAATCGCTGCGCGCAGCGAATCGAATAGTGGCCGGTGCAAATAATTGAACACCAGCACCGCATCGAAACTCCTCCCCGCCAACAGCCCAACGTCCCCCGCTTCAAGATCCAGAGGCCAGCATTCGCCATCCAGACCCGCCGCAGCCAGCGTTTCGGCGATGTGGTCAAGCGCGTCGCCATCTCTGTCCGCGAATGTTACAGGAATCTTGTTGCGCGCCAGGAAGAGACCATTTCTTCCTCTGCCGCAAGCCAGATCGAGTACACCCGTATCCAAGTCCAGGGAATTCAGAAACGCCAGATTATCAGTTAGCAAAGGCGCCGCATTGGCATTTGAATGTGGCATGGATTAACGGATAATACTCGAAGCCGGGGCAAGGCGTAAAATAGGTTAAAGCGCCGCCGCGCACAACCGTAATTCGCAAAATATTTTCACATACGCAGCCTAGGGCAGCTCTGAATTATGGCACGTCCAGGCTTCCCAAATTTTAATTGCCGGAGTCTGGCAAGCAGTGACCCGGCATTACCTGTTCAGACTTAGATGCTAAATATGACTCGCTCCAATCAAACCAGGGATAGGATCTTCGCGGAATTAATGCTGCCGGGAGATTTTGTCTTCGATGAAATAGTCGCCAATGTCTTCGAGGATATGATTAACCGCTCGGTGCCTGGCTACAGTACGATTATCGCCATGATTGGGGTTCTTGCGGAGCGCTACTGCCAGGAAAATACCACGATCTATGATCTGGGCTGTAGCCTGGGAGGCGCCACCTTCGCAGCCGCTTCTCAAGTGAGCTGCTCTGATTATTCTATTGTGGCCGTCGACAACTCCTCCGCGATGATTAACAAGTTGCAACACAGGCTTGCTGCCGAGCCAAGCCAGACCGATCATATTCGATGCCGGTGTGAAGATATCTCCGCCACTAAAATCTCCAACGCCTCGGTGATCGTGCTCAACTTTACCCTGCAGTTTATTCCCCTGGCTCAGCGCCATCAGCTATTGGAAAAAATCTTTGAGGGCCTGAATCCCGGCGGCATCCTGATCATCTCCGAAAAAATCCTGTTTCCAGATGACAGCTTGAATCGGCTGTTTTCAGACTTGTACCATGACTTTAAGGAAAGCAGGGGCTATAGCCAGCTGGAGATAAGTCAGAAACGCGCAGCGCTGGAAAATATACTGATACCGGAAACCCTGGAAGCCCATAGAAGCAGGTTAGCCACGATTGGATTCCACTCCGTCGATGTTTGGTTTCAATGTTTCAACTTCGCCTCGATGGTTGCGTTTAGGTAGCGCCGTCATGGACCTGACTCCACTGCAAAAACTGATTCAAGGCACGCCACTGGAGTCGCTTGCACCGTTCCTCGAGCCACAGTATTTACAGCAAATACGCCATGGTGACTTTCCCAAATGGCGTAAGTTGTTAGCTAGCTTGCCCCCGTTGTCAGCCTCATCGATCTGCCTCGGGGCGACGGTTAGTCTGGGAGATAACACAAATCTTGAAGCCTCGGCCCTGGCCGCGCTCGAGCTGCAACTCCGGGAATTTAACCCGTGGCGGAAGGGGCCCTTCAGGCTTTTCGGCATCGACATCGATAGCGAGTGGCGCTCCGACATGAAGTGGTCCCGCCTGCAGCAGGCGATTGCGCCATTGCCGGGGAGAACGGTACTCGATGTCGGTGCCGGCAACGGCTACTACGGCTTTCGTATGCTCGAAGCAGGCGCCGATCTCGTCATCGGCATCGATCCCCACATCGCCTATGTGGCCCAGTTCTGGGCGATCAAGCATTTCCTGCCGGCGTTGCCGACATTCGTGTTGCCGATGGCACTCGAAGCGATGCCTTCCCGCCTAGCTTGCTTCGATACGGTGTTCTCGATGGGCGTAATTTATCACCGCCGTTCGCCGATCGATCATCTGTTGCTATTGAAAAATTCTCTGCGTCCTGGCGGCGAGCTTGTCATCGAAACGCTTTATGTTGATGGCGCCGAGGGCTATTGTCTAACACCTGCAAAAAAGTATGCCCGCATGGGCAATGTGTGGTTTCTGCCAAGCATTGCAACGCTGCTACAGTGGCTGACTCGATGCGGTTTCGAGGATTGCCGGGTGATAGACCAGTCTACTACCACCTTCGAAGAGCAAAGAAAAACTGCATGGATGCCATTCGATTCGCTCACCGATGCCCTCGGCCCGGATCATCTCCACATAACGATTGAAGGATTGCCGGCGCCACAACGGGTCATTGTTACGGCTCGGCGTTCCTGAACGCAGCAACCAGCCGCGCACTAACCCAGCTATGATGGCGTCAAAAATCCTACAAGGCTACGCTGGAATAATGGGTTAAAAACCTTGCAATTGCAGTGACACAAGCGCGGGCCAAATCCGCAATTATTGGAGTTGAGGCAAATTCTGTTACATCGGCCCCAATTTCATTGACGCGCTTGTCTAATTGCGCTAACTATACGCTCTCAGCTGACCAACAGGGTCAGCTCTAATTCTATCCTCCTGACATTCTATCCAAACACAAAAAGAGAATAAGAGATGGCCAGACCATTACGTATAGAGTACCCGGATGCTGTCTATCATATTTCCAATTATGGCCTCGACAATCAACGCGTGTTTCCTTCGGCTAAATATTTTGAGATGTTCCTGGAGAGCCTGGGCGAAACCTGCGCCCGGCTAAACGTTGAAATCCATGCCTATTGCCTTCTCAGAGGCCAGTATCACCTGCTGGTTAAAACCCCTGAGGCGAATTTGAGCAGATTCATGCGTCAAGTCGATGGTCTGTACACGCAACAATATCAACGGCTACGGCGTAGCGATGGCTCTCTCTTCCGGGGTCGCTACAAGGCGGTGTTGGTGCAGGCGGACAACTACTTGTTGCCTCTGTCCAGATTTATCCACGCCAAGGTAAAAGCGTCTGAGCGCAGCAGTTACCCCTGGAGCAGCTACACCTACTTTGCCCGCAAGGCGAAACCCCCGCTCTGGTTCAATCGCGACGCCACCCTCAAGCAGCTAAAAACCACGGCGGCGAAACGTGCTGCTGCGTACAGGAAATACTGTGCCCAGGATGTCGATGCAGATCTCGCCCATTTTTACGGAAAGAAAAACCTGCCATCGATAATGGGTGATGACAAATTCCGCAAGGCAGCCCAGAAAAAACGTTCGGCGACGGCGGCGAGGGGAGTCTCCAGGGGGGCCAACGCCAAATGGCGGCCCTCTTGCAAACAAATCATTAGCGCAGTTGCCAAACAGTACCGGGTTTCCGAATCGAGTATCTATAAGGCGGCTCGCGGTCCCGGCTCCAAGAACGTGCCTCGATGGGTTGCTATGTACTTATGTCAGGAGCTTTCGGCGGTAACCTTGCAGGCCATCGCCAGGCTATTCAAGCTAAAAAGATACGGCACGGTATCGACGACGGTGGGGAAGTTAAAAGTGGAGTTTGAGCACAGCCCGAAAGTGCTGGCAACGACAGAAAAACTGGCAAAGCAACTCAGTAAGGCGAAGTAGAAGCTAAATAGAAGAAAAGCCGAACCTGGCAGTCATTGCGCAATAAAAAGCCGGTATTTCTCAGGGAAATTCCGGCTTTTTGTTCGCTTTACTTTCCTGCGCAAGAAAGAGCTGCGCAAGATAGAGAATTACTTAATTTTCGCCTCTTTGTAGATCACGTGTTTACGCACGACCGGATCGTACTTCTTCATTTCCATCTTGTCCGGCATTGTGCGCTTGTTCTTGTCGGTGGTGTAGTAGTGCCCCGTGTTCGCACTCGATACCATCTTGATCTTGTCCCTCATAATCTTAACCCTGTCTAAATCTTTAACTACCTAAAGCCGTGTGCACTTATACTCGAACGCCATTGCTTCGAATATCTGCCAATACGGTGTCGATGCCCAATTTGTCAATGATGCGCATGCCTTTAGTGGACAGGCGCAATTTGACGAAGCGTTTCTCAGACTCGACCCAAAATCGGTGAGTGTGAATATTGGGCGAGAACCGGCGCTTGGTCTTGTTGTTCGCGTGAGAAACGTTATTTCCCGCCACTGGTTTCTTGCCGGTGACCATACAAACCCTGGACATTTTGCTGCCTCGCTATCTTTAAAGTGAAAAAGTCTAATTGAACCGGGAGTTTCTCCTGGCCTGACTCGGCTATGAGCCGGGGTTTAAAAACAGCCCGTGAGTTGGTTTAAAAATGAGCTGCGTTTTATACCAGAACACCCTGCCAATAGCAAGATAATCACTGGAAAACACGGGCTGTCAGGCAAACCCCTGCCCTCCCCATGGCCCTGCGCCCGCGCTACAGAAGACCCCTCTCGGCGAATGAAATCACTTCACCTGCGCCGATTACTAGGTGATCCAGAACCCGGACCTCGATGGTTTGCATCGCTGTCTTCAATTTCCTGGTGATCGCGATATCCGCCGCGCTGGGCTCGGCAATGCCAGAAGGGTGATTGTGGGCGAAGATAACCGCCGCCGCGTTGTGGTACAGAGCGCGTTTGACCACTTCCCGGGGATAGACTGCCGCCCCGTCAATGGTGCCCCTGAACAACTCCTCCAACTCCATCACATGGTGCTGATTATTCAGGAACAGGCAGCTAAAAACCTCACTCTCGCAATTCTTGAATCTGGCCCTGAGATAGTCGCGGGTTGCCGCCGAACTCGTGAGTATGTCTCTGGATTTCAGTCCTTCCATCATTTGGCGCAGTGATAACTCCTTCATGGCAGCCAGACCCGCCGCCTTGGCGACACCAATTCCGGGTTGCGAACATAATTCCTTGTAATTCGCGGAGATCAGGCTGCCGAAGTTTAGCAGCAGGTCTCTGGCCAGTTCCAATGCTGTTTTGCCTTTAATGCCGGTCTGCAGAAATACGGCCAGTAGCTCTGCATCAGATAAACTGCCGGCGCCGGCGGCAAGTAATTTCTCCCGCGGTCGTTCCATCGGTGGCCAGCTGGAAATTGACATCGGCTGCTTCCTTGGGAATAGACTACTTATAATAGACGGTAGTGGAGAAATGCCCACAAATTGCGCAGGATTGGGCTAGCTGCTAGTGTAGGGAGCCTTATATAGCCCCAGATTATTAGCTGTTTTCATGTCAAGCCTATCTAACAAGCGCATCCTCCTCGGTATTACCGGCGGTATTGCTGCCTATAAATGTGCCGAGCTCACCAGGCTGTTTGTCAAGGCTGGCGCCGAAGTCAGGGTAGCCATGACCGAGGCGGCAACGGAGTTCATTACGGCGCTTACCATGCAGGCCCTGTCGGGCAACCGCGTACAACTGGATTTACTCGATCCCGAAGCTGAAGCCGCCATGGGACATATAGAACTGGCCCGGTGGGCAGACCTGGTTTTAATCGCCCCGGCCACCGCCGACTTCATGGCAAAAATGGCCCACGCTCAGGCCGATGACATTCTAAGCACCCTGGTGCTCGCCGCCTCGGTACCCATAGCCGTCGCCCCGGCGATGAATCAGGCCATGTGGGCCGACGCCGGCACCCAGGCCAACTTGGAAATCTTGCGAAAACGGAAATACCATGTCTTCGGCCCGGTAGATGGCGATCAAGCCTGTGGCGATGTTGGCCCTGGCCGCATGATGGAACCGGCGCAGCTGCTGGAGAGCTGTGCCGACATGTTCGAATCCGGATTGTTAGCGGGTCAAAAAATTGTAATCACCGGCGGGCCTACTCGAGAGGCCCTCGACCCGGTGCGTTATATTAGCAATCACAGCTCCGGCAAGATGGCCTATGCGTTGGCTACAGAAGCGGTAGCGGCCGGCGCCAGGGTGGTATTGATCAGCGGCCCGGTAAACCTACAGACCCCCGCCGGCGTCACTCGAGTCGATGTGGTCACTGCCCAGGAGATGCTCGATGCCACCCTGGCAAACGTGAACGACGCCGATGTATTCATCGGTGTGGCGGCGGTTGTGGATTATCGACCGCAGCGGGTAGCCACTGACAAGATCAAGAAGACCGGCGAAACCGTGCAGCTCAAACTGGTGAAAAATCCCGATATTATTACCGCCGTGGCAGATCTTGAGAAACCGCCACTGTTGGTTGGCTTCGCAGCGGAGACGTCAAATATCGCCAAGAATGGCCGCGAAAAACTGCTGAAGAAGAAACTGGATTTACTGTTCGCGAATAATGCCGCCGATACTTTTAATAGCGACAGCATCTGCGTGACTGTGATTTCCGCGGACACCGAAACCGAGCTTCCTGCGGGCAACAAGCATGTCGTCGCCAGGAACATGCTGCAACTCATTGCCGATCGACTGATGAAAAATGAGAAGACCTGATCAGTTTTGCTAACAAGGAGTTAGGCACATGGCTCCAAGAGGGAGACGCACCGAGTCCAGGGCTGGAAACCCAATCCCGGCCTCGATTTTCAGAGCCTATGACATCCGCGGCATCGTCGAAGAACAACTCACTGAGGACAGTGTTAAGCAGATTAGCCGTGGCATCGGCAGCGAGTCGCTGGCCCATGGTATCGACACACTGCTGGTAGGTTTCGATGGCAGGCTGTCCAGCCCCAGTCTATCCAGGGCCTTGACTGCGGGTTTACTGAGCACAGGTTGCAAGGTTGTGAATCTCGGCATGGTGCCGACCCCCCTGCTTTACTATGCATGCCACACCAGTGGAATTGAATCCGGTGTGATGTTAACTGCGAGCCATAACCCGGCCAATTACAACGGGCTGAAAGTAGTCTTCAAACAGACTTGCCTGGCCGCCAACCAGATTCAGAAGATTCGCCTGCGAGTGGAGCAGGACCAGTTAAGGGATGGCGCCGGCAGCTACTCGGAGCTGAATATCCAGTCTCAGTATATCGAGGCTATCCGTTCCTCGGTTTCGCTCGGGCGCAAGTTAAAACTGGTGGTGGATTGCGGCAACGCCGTACCAGGGTTGGTCGCTCCCGAATTGTTCCGCGCACTGGACTGTGAGGTAGAGCCCCTATTCTGCGATATAGATGGGAATTTTCCGAATCACCACCCCGATCCCACCGTGGCAGACAACCTGGCATCACTGTCTCAGCGAGTGGTGGCGAGTCAGGCTGATCTCGGTATTGCCTTCGATGGCGATGGCGACAGGTTGGGCATCGTGACGAATCTGGGTGAAGCTGTGGATGCCGACAAGATTCTGATGCTGCTGGTTAAACACATCGCCCCCAAATACCCGGCGGCGCCGATAATCTACGATGTTAAATGCAGCAGCAACCTGGCCCGTGTCATCACCGCGATGGGAGCGACCCCGGTGATGCACAGAAGTGGTCACTCGTTTATGAAGCAAAAGATGCAGGAGACCGGGGCGCCCCTGGGGGGAGAGTTCGCCGCACACATCTTCATCAAGGACAGGTGGTTTGGCTTCGATGATGGGCTCTACGCGGCGGCCAGGGTCCTGGAAATTTTGTCACATCTACCGCATGCGGCGCATGAGGAATTCGCCAGTTTTCCCAGCAGCGTGAACACACCCGAGATTAAATTGCCGGTGCCGGAAGCGGCCAGGTTCGAATTGATGCAGCGGATTATCGACAAGGCGGATTTTCCCGGTGCGAAACTGGTATTGCTGGACGGTCTGCGAGTCGAATATAGTGATGGCTGGGGCCTGGTGCGGGCATCAAATACCAGCGCCGCCTTGTTACTTCGCTTCGAAGCAGATACCCTACCGCGCCTGCAGGCTATTCAAACCAGCTTTAAAGCTTTAATCCACAGCGCAGATAAAAGCTTAGAGCTTAATTTTTAACTATAGACCCCCTAGCGCTTCTGACTTAAGAAGGCGTCGGGGACACATTTTGACCTCCTTACTTCTGAACTGTCTAATCGCGGATTAACCAGTCATGTCCCTCAACCTCGATAGTGCGAAAAACATCGCCAAAGTTCTCACCGAGTCGCTGCCCTATATCCAGAAATTCACCGGATGCACCATGGTTATCAAGTACGGTGGTAATGCCATGGTGGATGAAACGCTCAAACAGGGCTTCGCCAGGGATATCGTGTTGATGAAATTGGTGGGGATGAATCCGATCGTGGTGCATGGCGGCGGCCCCCAGATCGGCAGAGTATTGGAGCAGCTGAATATAGAATCAAATTTCGTAGACGGTCTCAGGGTGACCGACAGCCGTACGATGGACGTTGTGGAGATGGTGCTGGGCGGCCTGGTTAACAAGGAGATCGTCAGCTTGCTCAATAAAAACCAGGGCAAGGCTGTGGGTGTAACCGGCAAGGACGGCAAACTGATCACGGCGAAAAAGTTAAAGATTACCGGCACGGCATCAGAGCACGCCAATGGTGACGAGATCGACATCGGTCACGTGGGCGAGGTGGTCAGCATAAACACCGAAGTGCTGGACATGATGAAGGACACCGATTTTATCCCGGTTATTGCGCCAATAGGCACCGATGACGAAGGTGCCAGTTACAATATCAACGCAGATTCTGTCGCCGGGGAACTGGCCAAGGTACTCGGCGCCGAAAAGCTGATACTACTGACTAATGTCGCCGGCGTGCAGGACAAGAAAGGAAATGTCCTGACCGGCCTCAGCATTAAGCAAGTTGACAAGCTAATTGCCGATAAAACTCTACAGGGAGGAATGTTGCCCAAGGTTGCCTGTGCCCTAGATGCCGTCAAAGGGGGCGTGCACAGTGCGCATATCATCGATGGTCGGGTCGAACACGCCGTGCTTCTCGAAATATTCACCGATGAGGGCGTGGGGACACTGATCACCAAGAGTGGTCTCAACAAAGATTGATAAAGAATTTCAAAAATACTGACTATGGATAAAACCAATAAATATTCCCGCAAAGACCAGATACTGCAGGCTTTGGCCCACATGCTGGAGGCAGCGCCGGGGGAGCGTATTACCACCGCGGGTTTGGCCAGAGAGGTCGGTGTTTCCGAAGCCGCCCTTTACCGGCATTTCCCAAGCAAGGCGAAAATATTTGAAGGCCTCATCGAGTTCATCGAAGAAACCCTGTTTCAGCGTGTATCTCGCATACTGAGTGAGGAGGCAACCGCTATCGTTCGTTGTGAAAAAATCCTCACGCTGCTGCTGACCTTTTGTGATAAAAACCCGGGAATGACCAGAATTCTTACCGGCGATGCCCTCGCCGGAGAAACAGATCGACTACGCCATCGAATCACCCAGTTTTTCAACAGGCTGGAGTCCCAGCTAAAACAAATTCTAAGGGAATCCCAGATTCGGGAAAATTTGAAAACAACGATCTCGCCCAGCGCCATGGCCAATTTATTATTGGCAGTATGCGAAGGCCGGCTGATCCAGTTTGTGCACAGTGAATTTTCGAAGTCCCCGCTGGAAAACTGGGAATTGCAATGGACATACCTCAGCGCCGAACTGCTTATTCCCTATACGACACCCGCCGCAGCCAGCCCTACTTAGCAGGCTGTTGAAAAGCTATACTCCGTACTGTTGTCGATAGGCAACGACACTGTCGAGATGCGGCTGTAGTGCCTGGGAATTGCTTTTCTGAAGAAAATCGATGATATCTTGCAAGCTGATGATGCTAACAACTTCTATTTGGTAATTTTTCTCAATCTCCTGAATTGCTGACAACTCGCCAGAGCCCCGTTCCTGCCGATCCATGGCGACAGTTATTCCGCTCAGACTTGCACCGGCCACGGTCAATATTTCGACCGCTTCCCTAACTGCGGTGCCCGCCGTAATCACATCATCGATGATCATCGTACGGCCGGTTAGTTCGGCTCCGACGATAGTGCCACCCTCGCCATGATCCTTGGCTTCTTTTCGATTGAAGCAATAGGGCTTGATAATTCCATGCTCGTCGGCCAGGGCAATGGCAGTTGCAGAAACCAGGGGAATGCCTTTATAGGCCGGACCGAAAAGCACATCGAATTTCTGCCCGGAAAAGACAATCGCCTGGGCATAACTGCGCCCGAGAAATGCAAGCTTCTCTCCGCTATCAAACAAACCTGCATTGAAAAAGTAAGGGCTGATGCGGCCCGATTTGAGAGTAAATTCTCCGAAGCGAAGAATCTCTTGTTTAATTACAAAATTGAGAAAATTGGTTTGAAAATCCTGCATCGCGTTCCTCGTCGCCTTCTCGTCAGTCAGTTCCAGGGCAGCTACGGCCTATGCAAGCACCTGATGTTGTGCAGCAATCAACTCCTGTATCCCGCCTTCGGCCAGCGCTATCATTTTCTGTAGTTGGGCGTGGCTAAAATCTCCGTCTTCGCCGGTGCCCTGCAATTCAATGAAGCCGCCAGACTCCGTCATAACAATATTCATATCTGTTTCGGCATTGGAATCTTCTTCATAGTCTAAATCCAAAACCGCCCGTCCCTTGACGATTCCCACCGACACCGAGGCAATCAGTTGCTTGATTGGGTTGGTCTTGATCAGCTTCTTTTCCAACAAATAGTTCACGGCATCCACCAGGGCCACACAGCCTCCGGTTATTGAAGCGGTGCGTGTACCCCCGTCTGCCTGTATCACATCACAGTCCACCTTGATGGTGTGCTCACCGAGCTTCTCCAGATCGACGGCGGCTCTTAGGGATCTACCAATCAGGCGCTGAATTTCCAGGCTGCGCCCGGTCTGCTTGCCTCGAGTTGCCTCGCGATCCATTCGAGACCCTGTCGATCGAGGCAGCATCCCATACTCTGCGGTAACCCAACCCTTGCCGCTACCCTTGAGGAAGCGAGGCACGGATGCTTCGACACTGGCATTGCACAATACTTTGGTATCGCCAAATTCTACCAGCACCGACCCTTCCGCATGCTTGGTATAGTTTCTAGTGAGTGTGACTTCGCGTAATTGATTCTCTCGCCGCCGGCTCGGCCTGATCGGGTCTGTCATGTATGTTCCGTGAATAGTGATAAAAGACGATGGCGGGAATTATCCTCGAATTTCAATCGTATAGCGAGCGAGTAGAAAAGTCCGCTGTGATTCGAGGCGGTTTACGCTAAACTGCGGGCTCGCAGTTTTCGGAATCCTTGCTTCAGGCAATAGTGAACTAGGGATAATTTTTACGGGGTTCCTATTTCGAGTGCGCTTGTGTTTTCGGATTCATTATTATGATGTTAAGTATGACCGCCTTTTCGAGGCAACAGTTGGAACAGGAATGGGGATCCCTAACCTGGGAGATACGTTCTGTTAATCATCGCTACCTGGAAGTAAGCCTGCGCCTGCCGGATCTGTTTCGCGGCCTGGAAAATTCAATTCGAGGCGCCGTGCGCAAGCATCTCAGTCGCGGTAAAATTGAGTGTCAGTTGCGTTATAAAGCCGGTGAAAGTTTTCAATCGGAGCTGCATTTGAATCGCGCTCTGATTCAGAAACTAATCCAGGCAAACATGGAGATAGAACGACTTAGCGGCGCCTCCACAGTCCTGAATAGTACGGAAATTTTGCGTTGGCCCGGTGTGATCCAGGATCAGGAATTTGATATTGCGGCGATAGAGAAACAGGCCTTCGAATTGTTCAGTGATGCCCTGGTGGATTTGATAGCAAGCCGACAACGTGAAGGCGAGGAACTCAAGGGTTTTATTCAAAAAAGAATAGACTCGATCCGAAAAATCGTCACCACCGTGAAGGCGGCAATGCCGGAAATCCTGGCAGCACAAAGACAGAACCTGGCCGACAAATTGGAAGAGCTCAAGGCTGACCTTGAACCATCACGCTTGGAACAGGAAATTGCACTGCTGGCACAAAAAGCAGATGTAGATGAAGAGCTCGACCGCCTCGTTTCTCATTTGAATGAAGTGGAGCGGGTGATTTCGAGCACTGGTCAGAAGGGACGTCGCCTGGATTTTCTGATGCAGGAATTAAACCGCGAAGCAAACACGCTTTCGTCAAAATCCATCGTAGCAGAGACGACTCTGAACGCGGTCGAACTCAAGGTACTCATTGAACAGATGCGAGAGCAAATTCAGAACGTAGAATAAGTAACTTTGCCGAAGGCGATTTACCATGACTAAAGGCGTTTTTTATTTAATCACCGCCCCATCGGGTGCCGGCAAAACCAGCCTGGTTAAGGCGCTGGTGGAAACTGACGAAAGCCTCTGCGTCTCGGTGTCGCATACGACACGGTCTCGCAGACCCGGCGAGAAAGATGGTGTCAATTATCATTTTGTGAGCGATGACATCTTCATAACCATGCTTACCCAGGGTGATTTTTTGGAAAGTGCCGAGGTCTACGGAAATCGTTATGGGACTTCGCAGCACTGGGTCGGTCAGCAACTGGCACGCGGAATAGACGTGATCCTGGAGATCGATTGGCAGGGGGCAGAGCAGGTACGCAATCTCTATCCCAAGGCCTGTTCCATCTTTATCCTGCCGCCGTCATTACAGGATCTGAGTCAGCGCTTGCAGGGGCGGGCGCAAGACGATGAGGATACCATCGACAAGCGGATGCGCCAGGCTGTCAACGAAATTACTCACGTCGCGGAAGCAGATTACATCGTAGTAAATGACGATTTCGAGACGGCGCTGAGTGATATTCGCGCGATCATTAGATCACGGCGTCTGACGGTGCCGGTGCAACAAGGTAAGCTGGGAGGCCTGCTCTACAGCCTTACCCGCTAATCTGCAAAAAAATCTGCATTATCGGCAGGAATTCAGTAGAATCCCCGGTCCTCACCGTGGGCCTCGGCAATTGGGATTCACGTACTTGATCAGAGGCTACCCGGGTATCTATTTCAGGCCATTGCGTTTGCAGGTCGACCCTCCCGGGGATGACGAAATAGCGATTTAAGGAAGGTATTGGTATGGCACGTATTACTGTAGAAGACTGTTTAGACAACGTAGATAACCGTTTCGAGCTCGTCATGATCTCGAGTAAGCGTGCACGTCAGTTGCAGATTGAAGGCAAACACCCGCTGGTTTCCGTGGATAACGACAAGCCAACGGTAATTGCCCTGAGAGAGATTGCGGAAGGCCTGATTGACGCCGACATTCTGGTGGCCAAGCCTCGCATGGAGCTGGAACAGGCCGAGCAAGAGCTGGAAGCCGTAGCCAATGCCAGCAAGCCCGAAGAGACACCCCCCACCGAAACCTGATAATTACGGAGTCGATTCTTGCAAGTACAGGCGCTGGACACCATCGACTCTCTGGCCACCGATCTATCCGGATATCTGGGCCCGGATCAGGTTAATAGCGTACGCCGCGCCTATTTTTACGCCGAACAGGCCCACGAAGGTCAGTACAGACGTAGCGGCGATGCCTATGTCACCCACCCCCTGGCCGTTGCCGGCATATTAAGCGAAATGCACATGGACCATCAGAGTTTGATGGCGGCCATGCTCCATGACGTAATCGAAGACACGGGCATCACCAAGACCGCGATCAAGACGCAGTTCGGCAATACCGTGGCTGATCTGGTGGACGGCGTCAGCAAACTCAACAAGATTACCTTCAGCAGTCGCGCCGAGGCACAGGCAGAAAACTTTCAGAAGATGGCTATGGCCATGGCCAAGGATCTGCGGGTTATCCTGGTCAAGATTGCTGACCGCCTCCACAATATGCGCACGTTGGATGTGCTGACGCCCGATAAACGCCGTCGCATTGCGCGGGAAACCCTGGATATCTATGCCCCCATAGCAAATCGGCTGGGTATGAATAGCGTGCGCGTCGAGTTCGAGGAGCTGGGCTTCGAAGCGCTCTACCCGATGCGCTCGCGTCGAATCAAGGCCGCGGTCAAGGGCATCCGCGGCAATCGTAAGCAGATCGTGTCCCAGATTCAGACTTCGCTGGAGGCATGCCTCGAGCGCGACGGGCTTCCGGGCCGTACTATCGGTCGGGAAAAACACCTGTATAGCATCTATGAAAAAATGCGCAGCAAGCGCAGGTCGTTCTCCGAGATCATGGACGTGTACGCTTTTCGGATCATCGTCGATCGCGTCGATACCTGCTACCGCGTGCTGGGCGCTATCCATAGCCTGTACAAACCAGTACCAGGCCGCTTTAAAGACTATATCGCCATTCCCAAGGCCAATGGCTACCAATCCCTGCATACGACCCTGTTCGGCATGCACGGCGTTCCCATCGAGATACAGATTCGCACCGAAGAAATGGAAGCCATGGCCAACAACGGCATCGCCGCACACTGGCTCTATAAGACCAGTGACGATCTACCCAGCGGTGCCCACATCCGTGCTCGGGAATGGGTGAATGGCCTGCTGGAGATGCAAAAACACGCCGGCAATTCATTGGAATTTATCGAAAACGTGAAAATCGATTTATTCCCCGATGAAATCTATGTTTTTACTCCCAAGGGCACGATTATTGAACTGCCGGCCGGATCCACCGCCGTGGACTTTGCCTACGCGATTCATACCGATATCGGCAATTCCTGCGTGGCATGTCGCATAAGTCGACGGCTCGCCCCCTTGAGTGAACCCTTGCAGAGCGGCCAGACAGTGGAAATCATCACCGCGCCGGGCACTCAACCCAATCCCGCTTGGCTGAGCTTCGTGGTGACAGGCAAGGCGCGCAGTAATATTCGTCACTATTTGAAGAATCAGAAACACTCCGAGTCGGTCGCATTGGGACGGCGTTTGCTGGACAAGGCGCTGGGTGGCTTTGGCTGTCAATTCGATACCATACCGAAGGAGAATATCGACGCCGTCCTGCAACAAATCAATTTGCAAACTCTGGATCAGCTATTGGAAGAAATTGGACTGGGCAACCGCATGTCCTACATGATTGCCCAAAAACTGTCTGCCCATGGCAATCAATCTATGTTGGCGGACGCGAGAGACCCGGAACATCATGGATATCTCGCCATACGCGGATCCGAGGGCATGGTCATGAACTATGCCAAGTGCTGCCATCCGATCCCTGGCGACCCCATTATCGGCCACATCAGCTCGGGGCGGGGCATGGTCATTCACACCGATGATTGCAACAACATCAATGACGTCAGGGATAATCCGGAGAAGTGCGTCTCGGTACGGTGGGACCCCGAGGTCGAAGGCGAGTTTTCCGTGGAGTTGAGAGTAGAGCTTGAGAATCAACGGGGCATCATTGCGACCTTGGCAACAACCATCACCGGCGAAGAGGCGAATATTGAAAAGATTAGCACGGTTGAGCGGGACGCTCGCTTTAGCATCGTCAACCTTTCGCTCAATGTCCGCAATCGTGTTCACCTGGCCCGGGTTATGAAGCGGGTTCGCCTGATCAAGCCCGTCACCCGGGTGACGCGAGTGAAGTCACGCAAGGTTCGTAAAGCCCTGCGCAGTAAAATTGGCAGCCACTGAGAGCACCGACATGGCAGAATTAGAGCAGATTCAGACTCCACTGGCCCCAGCGGCCCTCGGGCCCTATTCTCAAGCGATCAGATCCGGCTCGATGGTTTTCATGTCCGGCCAGATCCCCCTAAACCCTGAAACCATGGCGCTGGTTGATGGTGGTATCGAAGCGCAGACTCGCCAGGTCTTCAGAAACCTGGCCGCCGTCGCCACGGCCGCTGGCAGCGACTTGTGCCATGCTGTCAAGATTACAATCTACCTCACCGACCTGAACGATTTTACTGCGGTTAACAGCATCATGGCCGAGCATTTCAAGGAACCCTATCCGGCCCGGGCAACCATCCAGGTGAGCGCCCTGCCAAAGGGATCCATGGTGGAAATTGACGCTATCCTCGGGCCCTGATTCGACGCCATCACGCTTTATCTTGATCTGGAATACCCAATAAACTGACGGGTTTACTGGTGATTTCCACTGTGGGTCTGATAGACTCTAGTCGGTTTCGTGTCAGTCCGTGTCTCCGCAGGTAACGGCCGATGGGATGGGTTAAGAAGAAAAGGCGGTATGGCTTCTCACTGTTAGAGCTTCTGATCACCGTGTCGATCATTGGCTTGCTCTCCGCTATCGCCTTGCCAAGCTATCGGGACTATGTCGATAGCGTCGATAATGGTCTCGCCGCTGCAGGCGTAGACCAGGTTATTCAGGCCCTCGAAAGATACTACATCGACTACGATAGCTTTCCATTAACCCTGGCTGCCGCCAGCGTGGGCACCCTCCAGGACCCTTGGGGCAATACTTATCTTTACCTCCTCTTCGATGAAAATACGAAGGTAGGAGAGATGCGCAAAGATAGAAATCTGGTGCCGGTCAACGATGACTACGATCTATATAGTATGGGTAAAACGGAACTACCTCCCTGCCCTTCAACTCAGCCCCGGGTCGAGACGATATTGTTCGCGCAAATAACGGCCGATTCATAGGCCTCGCCGAAGATTACTGAGCCTGATAAGCATGAAAACAGGAATCGGAATTTTCCGGAGTCGATTTGCCAGAAGATTGTTTACCGTCTTTATTGTCTCCGCCATTCTTCCCGTCCTGACCCTGGCTGCCCTGTCATTCAATCGAGTTGCCGATCAATTACTGGAACAAAATGAGCAGCAGCAACGCCAGCAAGTCAAAACCATCGGCATGGCTATCTACGAAAGGCTGACTTTATTGCAAACAGAGTTACAGATGATCGCATCGAGGCGGGCGAGCGATAAAAACTATCTGCTCGATCCGATGGACGCAAACACGAAACGACTCCTGGATGAAAAATTAGTCAACATAGGTTGGCTCGACAATAGAAATATCTACACCCCTCTGTTGCATAATGGCAGTCACGTCATGGGCTTGGATGCCATTAATCAACTGCCAGAATCCTCGACCGAATTCACGATTATTACCACCCCGAATGTGGAGGGCGAACGCCATATCTTCATGTTGCAGCCTCCCAATACGGCCGCCGCTGAGGATGGGATACTGATCGCCGAGCTGAATAACGAATATCTTTGGAACGCGGATATTATTACGGCCAGTCAGGGCTTGTGCATGCTGGACCATCTGAGCGATGTGCTATTTTGTTCACCGGCCATTCCAGATCGCTTGATAGAATCGACGGACCGTGAAACCGCCGACTCATTTGCAGGTAACTACGAGTGGGAGGATGCTAACAATGAATCTCACCTGGTGAGTTATTGGAGTATTTTTTTACGCAGCGAATATGGCATCGATGACTGGACCGTCCTCACCAGCGTTCCAAGACAGGAAATTGTCAGGCCTATCACGGATTTCCAAACCCCTTTTATTCTTATATTCGCAGTGAGTCTTCTCATTGTCCTGATGCTTAGCAGCAGCCAGATACAACGCATTCTTATCCCCCTGAGGAAACTCACTCTAGCGGTCCAAGATATCGGCAATAGCAACTTCGATAGCAAGGTCGTTATCGATAGCAAGGACGAGTTTTCCGATCTGGCCGATTCATTTAATACCATGGGGGCCAAGCTGTCCGATCAATTTCAGAGCCTGGAGACTATGGCTGAAATAGATCGCCTCATTCTTTCTTCGCAGGACGCAGAAAATATCGTCCAAGTCGTTCTGGTTCGCATTCAGGAAATTATTCGCTGCGATCAGATTGGCATAGCATCCCAGGACGGCGATGGCCAGTTTACGCAAATGGTTATGCGCGTCCGGCAAAACGAGCCGGAGCCAGAGATAATCGAGGCCGAGATCGAATTATTGCCAGTAGATCATGAGTTTCTGGAACAACGTCAGGGAGGCGCACTCATAGAGCTGGATCGGGGCGTGCCGCTATTCCTCGAACCAATCACCTCGTTGGGTGCCCGTGTCTGCCTGGTATTGCCACTGTTTAGTGATGACGCCCTCTCGGCCATTGTGGTTCTGGGTTATACGCAGTTGCCAGAAAATCCTGAACAGCTGCTGCAGGATACCCGAAGCTGGGCCGATCGTGTCGGGGTCGCGCTTTCGAACGCCAGGTGGCAGGAGAAACTTTACCATCAGGCCAACTTCGACGCCCTCACCGGCTTGCCTAACCGACCGGCATTCAAAAACTATTTGCAGCAGGCGCTGAATCGGGCAGAAAGAAACAAGGAGATGGTGGGGGTGCTGTTCATCGACCTCGATCGTTTCAAGTTGGTGAATGATTCTCTCGGGCATGTGGTCGGTGATCAGTACTTGACGGCCATTGCCGAGCGCATCTCCCAGTGTGTACGCTCCACAGATATGCTGGCCCGACTGGGAGGCGATGAGTTCACAATTGTCGTATCTGAAGACGCCCAGGTTCATATCAAAACCTCAATTTCGGCGGTTGCAGACAAGCTACTGGAAGCGATTCCCAAGCCATTGCAGCTGGTGGGTCAGGAGCTGCGGTCCAGTGCCAGTATTGGCATTGCCATCTATCCCCTGGATGCAGACAATATTGAAGACCTTATGAAGAACGCGGATTCGGCAATGTATCATGCCAAGGCGAATGTCGGAGGCAGTTACCGATACTTCAGCGAAGAGCTTAACCTGGTCATTAGCAACCAGCTTCGGGTCGAGGGCGAACTCAGGAAGGCACTTCGAAATGACGAACTCACACTCTACTTCCAAGCCAAGGTTGACTGTCACAGTGGAAAATTGGTTGGCGCCGAGGCGTTGTTGCGCTGGAATCATCCTGAGAAGGGCCTGGTCTTGCCCGATAGCTTTGTTCCCCAGGCCGAAGAAAGCCGCTTGATTATCGATATCGATCACTGGGTCTTGAATGCCGCCTGCGCGCAGTTGAAGATCTGGAAGAATGAAGGACGACCGAACCTCCACCTGGCGACAAACTTGTCTGCGCGCTTCTTTCAACTCGATGAGGTTGCTGAACGCCTGATCGAACTGACCGAACAATACGACGTGAGCATGGAGAATCTGGAGCTGGAAATAACAGAAGGCACCTTGATCGAAGACATCGATAAGGCGCTGCTTACCCTCAAGGAACTAAAAATCCTGGGTTTCCAATTGACGATTGACGATTTTGGAACTGGCTATTCCTCTTTGTCGTACCTGAAGCAGCTGTCTATACATAAACTTAAAATTGACCAATCCTTTATTTCTAATTGCGCTGACGACGAAGTGGATGCCGCCCTGGTGAAAACCATTATTAGCATGGCTCATAACCTGCATCTGTTGTGCATTGCCGAGGGCGTCGAAACCAAGGAGCAACTCGCATTTCTGCGCAAACACGGCTGCGATCAGGTCCAGGGCTATTACTATTCCAAACCTCTGGCCGCCAGGGTCTTTGAAGAAAAGTACCTGGTTCCGGCATCTGGTAGTACTGTATAAAAACCCATATACTCGCCCTACCAATGCCCTGTTTTCGAGAGTCCTGCCCGGGTCATTCCCTGCCGATACTCGTACATGGCCCGCCACGGTCACGCCCGATTGACGCTTATGACCAGCCAACAACTGGATCAAATCCCACTCACCAACCTTAGAGGCGTGGGTCCCGCCTTGAAGGCAAAGCTGAATGCTATCGGCATCTATAATGTGCAGGACTTGCTCTTCCATCTGCCGTTTCGCTACGAAGACCGCACCCGCATCAGCCCCATAGGCTCCATCCAAGCTGGTCAAACGGTACAGCTCGAAGGAGAAATCGCCACCAGCAATATCCAGTTCGGGCGTCGTCGCAGCCTGCGATGCACACTGCATGATGGCAGTGGGATAATCAGCCTGCGGTTCTTCTACTTCAGCGCCGCACAGCAAAGATCGCTGGCGCCGACGACACGAATCCGCTGTTACGGGGAGGTTCGGCGCGGCAGAACCGGCCTGGAAATTTACCATCCCGAGTACAAAGTACTTACCGGGGTCGAGGACGAACCGATCACCGATGTGTTGACTCCTGTTTATCCCGCCACCGCAGGACTGCAGCAGGCCCGTCTCAGAAAAATCATCGATCAGGCCCTGGTATTACTGCAAACCTCGGTCCCAATCCGGGATTATCTGCCGACCGAACTGACCGCAAAGCTGGGCCTCCACTGCCTCACCGACGCCATAAAATTGATCCATAGGCCGCCGGCAGAACAATCCCTCGGCTGGTTAAATGAAGGCATGAATCCTGGACAGAAGCGACTGGCGATTGAGGAGTTGATAGCACATCGGCTGTGCATGCGCAGGTATAAAAAAAATTCAGAGAAACAAGCGGCACCTGCGTTCAGCAACAAGGATGAATTACTGCGTCGATTCATAGCCCAGCTGCCATTCTCCCTAACCTCGGCACAGCAAGCTGTATTTCAGCAGATCTCGCAGGATCTCTACCGTGGCTGTCCCATGCTGAGGCTACTGCAGGGTGACGTAGGATCCGGTAAAACTGTCGTCGCCGCCCTGTCTGCCCTGCTGGCAATAGCGAATGGCTATCAGGTAGCGCTAATGGCTCCCACCGAGATTCTGGCGGAGCAGCATTTGCTCAGCTTCGAAAACTGGTTTACACCCTTGGGTATCAAGGTTGGCTGGCTGAGCGGCAAGGTCAAGGGCAAACTGCGTCGCGCGCAACTGGAGGAAATGGCCAACGGCAGCAGCCAGCTATGCATAGGAACCCATGCCCTGTTTCAGGATGAAGTGAGTTACAAGCATCTAGGCCTCATCATCATCGACGAACAACATCGCTTCGGCGTTCATCAGAGACTGGCCCTGCGGGAGAAGGCAGCCCAGTCTCGACACCAGCCGCATCAGCTGGTAATGACGGCAACGCCAATTCCCAGGACTCTGGCGATGAGCGCCTATGCCGATCTGGACAATTCCATTATCGATGAGCTACCGCCAGGACGCATACCGGTGAACACGGCGGTCATTTCCAACGATCGGCGCGATCAGGTAATTGCCAGTATCGACAAAGCCTGTGCAGAAAACAGCCAGGCTTACTGGGTCTGCACCCTGATCGAAGAATCAGAAACTCTGCAATGTCAGGCGGCGGAGGTAACCGCGGCCCAACTCACGCAATTACTGCCCGACGTTGCAGTGGGTCTCATTCATGGCCGCATGAAGGCGGCGCAAAAAAGCGATGTCATGGCCCGGTTTAAAGCCGGGCAGCTGCAGTTACTGGTAGCGACCACCGTCATCGAAGTCGGGGTTGACGTGCCCAATGCTAGTCTGATGGTGATCGAAAATCCCGAACGACTGGGTCTCGCCCAACTACACCAGTTGCGGGGCAGGATCGGCCGTGGCGCAAAGCAAAGCCATTGCATCCTGCTCTATCAGAGCCCCCTGTCCAGCGCCGGCAAGCAACGCTTGACCGTGCTAAGACAAAGCAATGATGGTTTCTACATTGCCGAAAAAGACCTCGAACTACGCGGGCCGGGCCAGGTATTGGGTACCCAGCAAACCGGGCTGATGAGCTTTAAGGTGGCGGACATAGTGCGCGATGCTAATCTGCTGGATGAAGTGCGCAGCGCCTCTGAGCACATCATGAATCAGTATCCGGACATCATCGACCCATTGATTGCACGCTGGCTCGGCGAGAAAATCAACTACGCAAACGTTTAGCAGTCGGGGTTAAAATCTTTTATGCTAGTTGGCCTTAACTCTGTCATGGCGGTCCCCACGTAAAAATCATGTCTTCCCTACGGTCGCTTTGGTCAACGGCGCTGAACCAATTTCAATCTGAATTTCCAGACTTTTATGCCAAATTGCCAGCATTCGCCGAGCTGGCCCGGCTCGATAAACCCATTGGCATCTACTTGTTGTTATGGCCCACCCTCGGTGCCCTGTGGTTGGCAGCGGAAGGCGTGCCGCCGCTGCCATTGTTGTTCATCTTTATAATCGGAACGGCGGTGATGCGATCGGCGGGTTGTTGTATTAACGACTTTGCCGATTACAAAATCGATAGCAGGGTGACCAGAACCCGGCAACGGCCGCTGGCCAGAGCTGCGCTATCTCGAACGGACGCCATGGCCTGTTTCATCGTTCTCTCGCTGACTGGCTTTGCCCTGGTGCTGCTAACGAATCGGGCCACGATCCTGCTATCGCTGGTCGCAATCGTGGTGGTGGCGATCTACCCCTTCATGAAGCGGTTTACCAACTTGCCCCAGGTGGTGCTGGGGATTGCCTTCTCATGGGGTATTCTGATGGCGTTCACCGCCCAGACCGGGGCCATCCCGCAGAGCGCCTATTTGTTGTTTGTGGCGAATTGTCTGTGGACTGTGGCCTATGACACCCAGTACGCAATGGCTGACCGTGAATCCGATATAGAGATCGGAGTGAAGTCTTCCGCTATCTTGTTTGGCGATGCGGATAAAGCCATTATCGCGTCCCTGCAAGTCATGTTTATTCTGGCCATGTGGTTAGCGGGCAGACAATTTGAGCTAAGTGGGTTTTACACTGCGTCTCTGGTGATCGCCGCTGCCTTGCTTTGCTATCAACAAGTCTTGATCAAGGACCGCCTGCCCGGTCCCTGCTTCAAGGCTTTTCTCAACAACAATTGGGTTGGTGCGGTTATCTTTGCGGGTATTGTTCTGGGCTCACTGTGAAAGCTCGAGAGCCCTATGCTCAAGTGAATGCCTGGATACCGGTTTGCGCTCTACCCAGAATTAGTGCATGGATGTCCTGGGTGCCCTCATAGGTATTTACCACTTCGAGATTCTGGGCATGACGCATGATTGGAAACTCGTCTGAGATACCATTGCCCCCCAACATATCCCGGGCTTCTCTGGCCGTATCCAGTGCCTTCAGACAGGAGTTTCGCTTCAATAAGGAGATCAATGGCGCCGCCAGTTTACCCTGATCCTTGAGTCGGCAAGCCTGTAGACATCCCTGTAGTCCGAGCGAAATATCCGTCTGCATGATCGCCAGTTTCTTCTGAATCAGTTGATTGGCCGCCAGTGGTCGGCCGAATTGTTTACGGTCTAGGGTGTATTGCAGGGCGGTATGCCAGCAAGTTTCCGCGGCTCCCAGTGCGCCCCAGGCAATGCCGAGCCGAGCCGAGTTAAGACAGCTGAAAGGACCATTGAGACCCTGGGCATGGGGTAATTTATTTTCTTCGGGAACGAAGACTTCATCCATTACTATCTCACCAGTCACAGAGGCTCTTAGCGCCAACTTGCCCTCGATCTTGGGTGCGCTGAGTCCCTCCATACCCTTGTCGAGAATGAAGCCACAAATGACACCATCGTCATCTTTCGCCCAGACAATGAATACATCGGCAATCGGGGAATTCGTGATCCAGTTCTTGGCGCCGGACACGCTGTAGCCCCCATTAACGGATTTCGCCCGGGTGATCATGCCTCCAGGATCGGATCCGTAGTCAGGCTCGGTGAGGCCGAAACAACCGATAAATTCGCCAGTAGCCAGCTTTGGCAGGTACTTCTGTTTTTGCTCTTCGCTGCCAAATACGTTGATTGGATGCATCACCAGGGAGGACTGCACCGACATCATCGAGCGGTAGCCGGAATCAACCGCTTCGATCTCACGCGCCGCCAGGCCATAACAGACGTAATTCACCCCCGCACAGCCGTATCCCTCAATGGTGGAGCCGAGCAGGCCGAGGGCACCCATCTCGAGGAAGATGGCTGGATCTGTTTCCTCGTTGCGGTAGGCATCACGCACCCTGGGCAGGAGTTTATCCCGGGCATATTGCTTCGCGGTGTCTCTCACCAGCCGCTCCTCTTCTGAAAGTTGCTGCTCCATCAAAAAAGGATCTTGCCAATTAAAAGCCGCGTCGTCCGATCTGACAGACATATTCATCTCCTGGTAAGAAGGATTTCCTGGGGTGCGCCCAAAGTCACAGATGACCACGCTCAGGATGAACCTGAGTTAGCGGCTGCGCTATTCGGGTAGAAGCAACCAATCCCAGGCGCCGTATTCTAGCAAATTCGCCTGGCATTTTCTGAGGCTCCTTAAATAATCATACTCTCTTATGAACACTACGATGAACGCCCACATTAAGCCGGGATTGCGCCAGACATTTTGATAGAATAGACCATGGATGTTTCTCACATACTCGATTCTCTCAACGAGCCACAGCGTAATGCTGTCGCCAGTCCCGCGAACAACCTGCTGGTGTTGGCGGGTGCGGGCAGTGGCAAGACCCGGGTGCTGGTGCATCGTATCGCCTGGCTGCTGCAGGCGGAACAGGCGTCACCCTTCTCCATCCTGGCGGTTACATTTACCAACAAGGCGGCGCGAGAAATGCGCGGCCGCATCGAATCTTTGCTCGACCAATCGTTCAACGGCATGTGGGTGGGCACTTTCCACGGGCTTGCCCACCGGCTGTTACGAAGCCACTGGCGCGAAGCTGGCCTGGTACAGGACTTTCAAATTCTCGACAGCGACGACCAGTTCAGGCTGATCAAGCGCATCAATCGCTCGATGCAGATCGACGAAGATAAATGGCCGGCAAAACAATGCCAATGGTATATCAACTCCCAAAAGGATGAAGGCCTCAGGGCCGCCAACATCGAACACTTCGACGATGGCTACACCAAAACCATGCTGGATATATACCGGGCCTATGAAGAGGCCTGCAACCGCGGCGGCATGGTCGATTTCGGTGAGATTCTGCTGCGAGCCCATGAACTGTGGCTGCACAACCCCCAGATTCTCGCCCACTATCAGAAACGCTTTCGGCATATCCTTGTCGATGAATTTCAGGATACCAACGCCATTCAATACGCCTGGCTGCGGGTGTTGGCCGGCACCGACAATCAGCTGATGGTGGTGGGGGATGATGACCAGTCAATCTATGGCTGGCGTGGTGCCAGGATCGAGAACATACAGCAATTCAATATCGACTTTCCCGGGGCCGAAATCCTGCGCCTGGAACAGAACTACCGGTCCACCGCAATCATCTTGCAGGCTGCAAACAAGTTAATCGCAAATAATCAGGGGCGGCTCGGCAAGACCCTCTGGACCGAGGACGGTGAAGGCGAGACCATCAGCCTTTATGAGGCCTTCAATGAACAAGATGAAGCCCGCTTCATCGTCGATCGACTTCAGGATTGGTTCGGCGCCGGCAACAGGCGCTCCGACTCGGCGATTTTGTACCGTTCCAACGCGCAGTCGAGAGAACTGGAAGACGCATTGCTACGCGTTGGCATGCCCTACAGAATTTACGGCGGCCATCGTTTTTACGAACGCCTGGAGATCAAGAATGCCCTCTCCTACCTGCGCCTGTTAGTTAATCGAGACGACGATACTGCGGTGGAACGAATCATCAATGTCCCCACCCGGGGGATCGGTGGACGCACCCTCGAACTGGTCCGCTCCCTGGCGAGATCTGAAAACTGCTCGCTGTGGCAGGCCTGTGTGAGGTCGGTGAATGAATCCCATCTCACTGCCAGGGCGGCGAACGCCGTATTGGCATTTCTCGAGTTGATCGACGCGCTGGATACCGCCTGTGATGGACTTCAGTTACATGAAAAAACCGAACACATCATCGCCAACAGCGGCCTGGTGCAGCACCACGAAAAAGAGGGCGGCGAAAAAGCCAGGGCTAGAATCGAGAATCTCGAAGAACTGGTGACCGCGGCCAGCAACTTTGACGATGTCACCATCTATGCAGAAAACCTTGAGCAGACCCAGGCCGAAACTGCAGCAGAATTCGAGCCTGATTCGAAAGCCTTCCTCGCGGCGTTCCTGGATCAGGCTGCACTCGACGCCGGCGATACCCAGGCCCAGGAATCCGAGGATGCGGTGCAGCTGATGACCTTGCATTCTGCCAAGGGCCTGGAGTTTGAGCTGGTTTTCATGGCCGGCATGGAAGAAGGCTTGTTTCCCCACAAGATGTCCATGAATAATATCTCGGGATTGGAAGAGGAACGCCGGCTTTGCTATGTCGGTATCACCAGGGCAAAGAAAAAGCTTTATTTCAGCCACGCCGAATCAAGGCGCCTGCATGGCGATGTGAATCTATGCCGCCCCTCGAGATTCATCAGGGAGATACCGGATGAGCTGGTGGATGAGATTCGGCTGAAAACAACCATAAGCCATATTCCATCGAGACCCGACAGAAACAGCAGGGGCCTCGGCCGACGTATCGGCGGCCGTATCGAGGTGCCCGAAACCGAGCTGTCTCTCGGTCAACGCGTGGCGCATGGCAAATTCGGGGAAGGCGTGATACTCAACTATGAAGGCCAGGGTCCGAATGCCAGAGTCCAGGTGAATTTTGATGCGGCCGGCAGTAAATGGCTGGTTTTGTCCTACGCCAAGCTGCAAGTCTTGGCTTAACAGGATTTAGCGATATGCGAACATTCTCTCTATTGCTCATGCTCGTGCTTATGGGCGCCTGTAGCGAGCAGACATCGAGCACCGGTCCCAGCCCTAATCCTGGCAGCGACGAGGCGGTCTATGAGTGGAAGTTAATTACTTCCTGGCCAAAAAACCTGCCAGCCCTGGGGACTTCACCGCAGCATTTCGCCGACATCGTGGGGAAAATGAGCAACGGCAGGATGCAAATTCGGGTTTATGGCGCCAATGAACTGGTGGGCGGCTTGGAGGTATTCGATGCCGTATCACAGGGCGTGGCAGAAATCGGTCATACCGCCGCTTACTATTGGCAAGGAAAGATACCTGGCGCCCCATTTTTCGCAACCATCCCCTTTGGCCTCACCGCAACGGAAATGAACGCTTGGCTGGCCTTCGGTGGGGGCAACGAATTGTGGCAGGAGACTTATGCACCCTTCAATTTGATACCGGTCCGCGGCGGTAATTCCGGCACCCAGATGTTCGGCTGGTTTAACAAGGAAATCAATTCCCTCGCAGACCTGCAAGGTCTGAAGATGAGAATTCCTGGTCTTGGCGGTGAAGTCTTCAGGCGAGCCGGTGGCACCCCGGTGACCATGCAGGCCAGCGAAGTCTTCACGGCGCTGCAAACCGGCGCCCTCGATGCGACCGAATTCGTCAGTCCCTATAATGATCTGGCCGCCGGTTACCATACCGTGGCCGACTATTACTATTACCCCGGCTGGCATGAGCCTGGCTCCACCCTGGAAACTCTCTTTAACAAATCGGCAATGGAATCCTTGCCTGCGGATCTGCAGGAAATTTTGTACGCCGGCGCCGAAGCCATGAATCAATTGCTGATGGACGAACTGACCGCTAAAAATAATGAGGCCTTGCGGGTACTGCTGGAAGAGCACGGGGTGGAATTGCGTAAATTACCCGACGAGGTGTTGATCGAATTACGAAGAATTTCGGATGAGGTGGTGAGGGAATTGTCTCAGGTCGATGCGCTCACACTACGGATTTATGAGTCCTATAAGAATTTTCAGGACGGCGTTCAGAACTACCATCGCATCTCCGAAGAAGCCTATATCGAGGCGCGGAACCTTCCATATAAGCTCCCCAAAAACCTTCCAGAAAACCCCTCAGCAAATCCTCGTTAATTTGGACGGCGACTACTTCGACAAGGGCCGGGGATTGCCTTCGTCATCTATGGCCACAAAAACAAACAGGCCTTCTGCGACCTTGTTGGGGATTTGCCCGGTGTCCCAGCTCGACGTCCAAACCTCAACGCCTATATGCATAGAAGTGCGCCCGGTTTTCACTATGACCGTGTAACAACTCACCGTAGAGCCCACGCTTACCGGTTTAAGAAAGGTGATATTCTGAATTGCCACCGTGGCTGCCCTGCCCCCCGCCACCTTTCTGGAGGCGATGCCGGCCGCCAGATCCATCTGAGACACCAGCCAGCCGCCGAAAATATCTCCATTGGCATTGGTATCTCTGGGCATCGCCAGAGTCTGCAGCGCGAGTTCACCCAGTGCCGCGGGGGCCGCTTCGTCTACTGTGTTCATTTTGGTATCACCATTACATAGGAGTGATTGCCCCACTTTTTTAGCCCAGCAGTGAAGGCAGCCAGGTGGCCAATCCAGGCCGCAGGGCAAGTAGCAACAGCAGCCCCAGCTGCATGATAACAAACGGCACTACACCCCTGTAGATATCGGCTGTGTTTATTTCAGGCGGGGCTACGCTGCGCAGATAGAACAGGGAAAAACCGAAGGGCGGGGTTAAAAACGATGTCTGCAAATTGACCGCGATCATTATCCCCAGCCACACAGGATCCACGCCCATGGCTAACAGGATGGGTCCCACTATGGGCACAACCATAAAGGTAATCTCGATGAAATCGAGGATAAAGCCCAGGAAAAATATCAAAATCATGACGGCAAGCATGGCGGAAAAGATCCCGCCAGGTAAATTATTGAGCAGGTCTTCGATCAGGCTATCGCCACCGAAGCCTCGAAACACGGAGGAAAATATCGTCGCTCCTACTAAGATCAGATAGACCATGGAGGTCACGCGCATGGTCTCGATAGACACTGCATGCAATATTTTCAGATTCAGGGACCGTTTTATCAACGCCAGTAACATCGCCCCCAGGGCCCCCACGCTGGCGGCCTCGGTAGGGGTCGCAACGCCCCCGAGTATGGAGCCGAGAACCGCTACCATGAGAATCACCGGGGGCAGCAAGCCTTTGATCAGGGCCACAAACAGGGCCGATTGTGCCGGTGAGTCATGCTGATGCTGCAACGGTGGCGCGTCGGCTGGCCGGATTAACGCGATCACGACGACATAGGTGCCATAGGCCGACACCAGGATTAGTCCCGGAATAATCGCCCCGGCAAACAAGTCTCCTATGGAAACAAAATCCGGGGCAAATATCCCGCTGTTGAGTTGGGCCTGCTGATAGGAGTTAGAGATCACCTCTCCAAGCAATACCAGGCAGATCGATGGCGGTATTATCTGACCCAAAGTGCCGGTGGCACAAAGCGTTCCGCAGGCCAGGGAGGGTTTGTACCCCGCCTTCAACATCGTCGGCAGAGAGAGGATGCCCATGGTGACAACGGTGGCCCCCACGATGCCGGTGCTGGCAGCCAACAACATGCCCACGATAATGACCGATATGCCCAGACCACCCGGCATGCGTCCGAACACCAATGCCATGTTGTTTAGCAGGTCCTCTGCGATTCGAGACTTCTGCAGCATCACTCCCATGAACACGAACAAAGGCACGGCATACAGATTCTGATTAATCAAGATGCCGTAGATTCGATTAGGAATGAGGGCGACGAAAGCCGTATCGAAGCCCCCAAACCAACTGCCAACAGCGGCAGACAGCAATGAAACGCCAGCCAGGGTCAGTGCCACCGGATAGCCCGCCATCAGTGCCAGGCAAACTACGGCAAAAAACAGTAGGGGAATAAATTCGACCACACTAAGCCCTGCCGAAGTAAGCCCTGCCAGGCAGCTTCGATGCCAAACGGATGATTAATCTATTAATCAAACTGGGAGTCGCCCTGCCGGATGCTGACAATGGCTTTGAGGATTTCCGAAATGCCTTGAATGATTAGTAGCAGCGCCAACAAAATGATCGTGGCCTTGAGCAGGTAAACGTAAGGCAAGCCGCTTAGCTCGGCCGAGCTCTCCTTGATTCGCCATGATACCGACACGTAATCCCAGCTCTCCCAAATGATGAATCCGGCAAAGGGTAACAGGAAAACCAGGCCGCCCAGTAAATCCACCAATGCTTTTTGCTTGACGCCGAGGCGGTTGTAAAAAATATCGACCCTGACATGTCCCTGCTCTTTTAGAGTATAGGCAGCGCCCAGGGTAAAGATCAGTGCGTTAACATAGATTACTGACTCTTGCATGGCGATCGACCCGGTCTGAAACAGGTATCGCAATGCGACAATGAGAGCCATTAGCAGCACCATGCCCACGGTCAGCCAGGCCGCGCTCCTGCCGATGAGGTCCGAACTTGCATCAATGAGCTTGGAGAGATTTTCTATTCGCATCTATAGTCTGGGTGGCATGGTCGCTTGCCACGCATTATTACACAGCCCATGGTCTCTCTGTGAGGAGCCATGAGGACCGCTTCTTACCGCGCTGCCTTATACTCACAGCCAGGTCCGCAACAGCTCATAGCTTAGAACCAGCAGCGCCAGGCTCAGGCAGCCCATCAGCAGCGCCAGTACCCATAACAGTCCCCGTCGCGTGACCACGGACAGTTTGATGCGCCAGCTGGCGTCGTCAGCAGCCCTGGCCGGAACTGTAGCGAATAGTTGCGAGAAGCTATACAGGGTCAAAGACCAACAAAGTCCCAGCAGAGCCGGAATCAACCAGCCATCCCCCTCAAGCCAGGGATTTTCGAACAAGCTCAGCACAAAAATCGTGAGGAAGCCGATACCAAGGCCGATAATGAGCAGCCTGAAATAGGCCAGAAAAATGGCAATGCCTTGTAGTCGTTCTATCATGGGTTTGCAGTTTACCGGATATTCTCGCAAGCAGCGCCGTGGCTACAAATTGTGGCAGCAACTTGGGACCAGATACTAGTTCATCGAAACGCTCATCACGGTGCCTGCACAGACCATCCCCATACGATTCGCCAGGGCAGCTCTGAACAATGCGGTAACGTCTCAGGGAGTCCTGCCAGAAGGGGCTTACAGCCGATTCCGCTCTCATCGTTGCCATTCCTTGACAGGTTGGCACATGCCTGCGAAAGTGCGCCTTGATAGCGGAATCGGCTATGGGCCAGAGTGGTCATAGAATGCATCAGAGCTTCCTTAAATGTTAATCGTCATATCGCCTGCCAAATCTCTCGACTATGGGTCTCCCGCCAAGACACGGAGATTTACGGAACCCGAATTTCTGCGAGACTCCCAACAGCTGGTAAATCTGCTGAAAAAGCTGACCCCCGGGGACTTCTCCGAGTTAATGCACATCAGCGCCAAGCTCGGTGAGTTGAACCACGGCCGCTACCTGAACTGGCATACCCCGTTTGACTTGAAGAACGCCAAACAGGCTATATTTGCCTTCAAAGGCGACGTCTACATTGGCCTTGAGGCGGAGCAATTTACCACGGCGGATTTAAACTTCGCCCAGAAGCATCTACGGATTCTATCGGGTCTGTATGGTTTGCTACGCCCCCTGGATTTAATGCAGCCCTACCGACTGGAAATGGGCTCGTCTTTTGCCTACAAACAGGGAATAAATGAGCGCGGTAAAAGTCTTTATGCCTTCTGGGACAGCAAGCTAACCAGGAACTTGAATGCGCTGCAGGCGAGCGAAAAGAACCCAATCCTGATAAATCTCGCTTCCAAGGAATATTTTAGTGCGATCAAACCAAACGAACTGGACGCCGACGTGATTACTCCCGTATTCAAAGATTTTTCCGGCGGCCAATATCGCGTCCTCAGTTTCTTCGCCAAGAAAGCCCGTGGCGCCATGTCGGCCTATATTATTAAGAACAGAATTGCCAGGCCAGAAAAATTAAAAGACTTCGCCGGGGATGGATATCGCTATAGTGCGGCGGACTCCACCGACTCAAGGTTTGTATTTTTACGCAAGCAGCACTAGCCCGCGGTGAACTGCCAGCATAGTGCCGTAGCCTAAGCAGCCTGCATCAATGAACCCCCCTCTGCCCTTCAGTCAGGCCAGCGAGAACAACAAGCGAGTCATTCTTGAGGTTCTGGCGCGACATTTAACCCGGGGTGACTCGGTGCTGGAGATTGGTGGCGGCAGCGGCCAGCATGCGGTGTTCTTCGCCACCTGTTTCCGTGAGTTGCACTGGCAGTCCTCGGATATTTCGTCCAATGTCGATAGCCTCAACTTACGCATCAGCGCGGCGCAACTCCCCAATCTTCCCGCTGCCATCTCCCTGGATGTTAATGACCCCGACTGGAGCTGTCCCTGCTGTAATGTGATATACAGCGCCAACAGCCTGCACATCATGTCCACGGCCTCGGTAGAAAAATTCTTCTCTGGCGCGGGAACAAAGCTTCGAGATAATGGCGTACTGTTGGCCTACGGCCCCTTTAAATACGATGGTGCCTTCACCACCGAGAGCAATGCCCACTTCGATCTCTGGTTGAAGGACCGGGATCCCCGCAGTGGCGTCAGGGATTTTGAATGGGTGAACGATCTGGCGGAGAACGCCGGCTTAACTTTGCTTGAAGACAACGCCATGCCGGCGAACAATCAGTTTCTGGTTTGGAAGAAAACCAAGTTGGAACACGGAGTTCGGTAACGCTTTGTAGAACGCGCTAGGTGAGAGGCCCCTATTGTCTCAGCGGCTTGCACCCCTCCCGGGTTCCCTCACTCGGTCGGGAGCCCTGGAAAACGGTCTCCCTCGGTCACTCGGTGCGGCGCCCTAATTGCTGAGTCAATAGGGGCCTCTCACCCATCGCTCGCAGTTCCCACTTAGCTTAGTGAAACCAGTATCACGGACTTACTCTAGTCTGAAATGAAGCTAATTGAAGCAATGTCGAATACTTAGAGATTCTGCGATGGATCGCCAAGCGATGTGATGTCATATCCTTCTGCATCAGCAATCAAGGCGCCGCACCGAGGGAGACCGTCCTTTGGGCTCCCGACCGAGTGAGGAGAACATTCTAGCCAGTATCGTATTCTTGGAAAGATGCACGATTCTTCTCAGATTCGGAGATCTTGCTGGAGGAACCTTCCCGGGGGGGGCAAGCCGCTGAGGCAGAAGGGTATGGCAGCGCAGCGCGCCTTCACTGAGACTCCCATAGGGACCTCTCACCCAGCGCGTTCTACAAAGCGTTTGCTGGCCGTCCCTAATACCTTCAACACTCTTTCTTATAAGGGAGCAGTGCCCTGGCTTGCTTCACGTAGCGTTTGATGTGATCCCGCTCCTCATCCAGAAAATTCCCGATAGCGGCGGCAAAACCTTGATTGGCTAGCCAGTGATTGGAATAGGTGATGATGGGTTCGAAACCGCGCTGGATTTTGTGCTCGCCCTGGGCGCCGGAATCGAAGGACTTCAGGCCGTGTGCGATGCAATAATCCTGGCCCTGGTAATAGCAGGTTTCGAAGTGCAGAAACTGGTGGTCCCTGGCGCTGCCCCAGTAGCGACCGAATAGCTGCTCCCGGCTCTTGAAGAACAGGGCCGCGGCAATCATCTGCCGGTCTTGTATGGCTGAGACCATGAATACCTGTTCCGGCATGGTGGCTGAGAGGGTTTGAAAGAAATTCTGGTTGAGATAGCCCTGCATCCCTCTCATCATGTAAGTGCTTTGATAGAAGCGGAAGAAAAGCTGCCACTGCTGTTCATCTATGTCATTGCCTTCGGTGATGTTGAAGGTAATGCCCTGGGCCGAGACATTTCGTCGTTCTTTTCTGATGGATTTGCGCTTCCGCGAATTGAGGCAATTAAGGAAATCATCGAAACTCGTATAGGATTTGTTATACCAGTGAAATTGGCTGGCGATTCGGGAAGAAATTCCAAGCTGGTCAAAATCGTCATGCTCGTCCTCCAGGGGAAATAGTATATGCCAGGACGAAGCGCCAATAGATTCAGCTTTTTCAATCACCTTGTCACGGATGAGCCTGGTGATTTCTGGCCGTGACGCCGACTCTCTTACGAACAGGCGACTACCGACGCTGGGGGTAAAGGGCACCGCGCTAACAAACTTGGGGTAATACTCGTAACCGTGACTTTGATAGGCACTGGCCCAGGACCAGTCGAAAACATATTCCCCGTATGAATTGGTTTTCAGATAAAGTGGCATGATGGCCGCGAGGGTTTTGCGTTTCCCGGCCAGCGCGTAGACTGCGACATGGTGAGGAGCCCAGCCCGTAGCCGCAGTAGTACAGCCGGTTTGTTCCAGGGCATGGAGGAATTCATAACGGGTGAAGGGGTTTTCGATGCCGGCTAGTTCATTCCAGCTGACGGCTCCGATATCGGCGATGGAATCTACAAAATGGATTTCTAGCTTATGCATAGCTTAAGTGCTGATCTTTGCTTGCGCCTTGCAGGCGATAGTCCGCAAAAATGCCTGATATTCAAAGCAGCTTTATGGGTAAAACAGCTCTGGGTACAAAACAAGAGTGCGGCGCGGTGGCAAATTGAGTAGCATTGATTAGTGACGTCAATTTTAATGGATTAATTTAGCAGGTAGCCGGTGCAATCACCAAATCTGATACGCCGCATCGCGGACAATAAATCGGCCCTGCGTAAATCCGAGGCCAAGGTTGCGAGTTTCGTACTGGATAACGCCAACCAGGTCATCCGCATGCGTATTGTGGATCTGGCGTCCCAGTCCGGTGTTAGCGAGCCCACAGTCATCCGCTTCTGTCGCGCTATCGGTTTCGACGGTTTTCGGTCATTCAAACTGCAGTTAGCCCAACATCTGAGTCTGGGTGAGGTTTTTACTCAATTTGCTGTGGATGACAAAGACACCATCGCAGACTTGAGGAACAAGGTCTTCGATTCCACAGTGGGTTCGCTGCTGACGGTGCGGGACGAACTGGATGTGGTGGCCCTGGAGACCGCAATCACTACCATTAATCAAGCCAAGCGCGTGGAATTTTATGGCTTCGGTGCATCCGGTTCCGTGGCCGCCGACGCCCAGCACAAATTTTTCAGATTACAGGTTTCCACCGCAGCCTATACCGACCCTCACATACAACACATGTCTGCCATCTCCCTCGGCAAGGACGATGTGGTAGTGGCTATCTCCCAGTCTGGTCAGACCCAGGCGCTTCTGCAGAGTGTGCGCCTGGCCATAGAGGCGGGAGCGACGGTCATCGGTCTTGCTCCCCAAGACACCGCGCTAAGCAAGCTCTGCAGTATTTCCCTCTACGTGAATGTAGAAGAAGACCTGCAGGCGATTGCCCCCGTCTCTTCCCGAATCGCACATCTGGTGGTTATCGATGTGCTTGCCACCGGCGTCGCCCGACATCGCAGACCCCTGCTTAAAGATCATTTGAAGCGGCTTCACAAGAGTCAGAAAGCCTTGAGAATCAGCGGCTCGAGCTAGGCTTTGGGAAATTCACATGCAAGTACTTGCGATAAGTGGCTAGGATTTATTCGACTGTGACGGACTTAGCGAGGTTTCGCGGATGGTCGATATCTGTGCCCTTGATGATTGCCACATGATAAGCCAACAACTGCAGAGGAATGGTAAACACGATGGGGTCGAGGATGTCGGGGCAATTAGGTAGATTGATTACCTCGCAGCTCCTGTCGCTCTTGTACTGAATGCTTTCGTCGGCAAACACGTAAAGCTTTCCGCCTCTGGCGCTGACTTCCGCAAGATTTGCTTTCAGCTTTCCTAACAAATCATTGTTGGGTGCTACGGCAATAACCGGCATAGCGCTGTCTACCAGGGCCAATGGCCCATGCTTCAGTTCTCCGGCAGGATAGGCCTCGGCATGAATATAGGATATCTCCTTAAGCTTTAGCGCGCCCTCTTTCGCCACCGGATACTGAATGCCTCTACCGAGGAATAGACTGTGATGTTTGTCTGAAAATTGTTTTGACAATTTCTTGATTTCTTTGCTGAGTTTGAGCGCCTTTTCAACCAGACCCGGAAGTTTTGCCAGTTCCTTTATCAGCTTCGCTTCCTGTTTCGGTTGCAGGCCAGTGCGACGCGCCAGCACGACAGACAAAATAAGCAGGAGGCTAAGCTGTGTAGTAAATGCCTTGGTGGAAGCGACACCGATTTCCTGGCCCGCCATGGTGAGCAGGCAGAGGTCCGTTTCCCTGACCAGGGAGCTGGTAGCTACATTACAGATTGCGAGACTTGCGATATAGGGTTTCTTCTTCGCGTATCGAAGCGCTGCTAGAGTATCGGCGGTTTCGCCAGATTGAGAAACCGCAACGAATAAGGTGCCGGGTTGCACAATTATGTCGCGATATCGATAATCGCTGGCGATGTCTACCTGGCATGAAATTTTAGCGATGGATTCAAGCCAGTATTTCGCCACCTGTCCGGCATGGAAACTGGTGCCGCAGGCAACTATCTGTACATTCTTTACTCTGTCGAAGATGGCCCCTGCCTTTATACCGAAGGCTTCCTCCAAGACGCGAGTAGAACTTACTCTACCATCGAGGGTGTCCTGAATTACCTGTGGCTGCTCATGTATCTCCTTGAGCATGAAGTGTTTGTATTCCCCCTTCTCCGCTGCCTTGGTTTTGTTCTGAATGGTCGTGACCGGCCTTCTTACTTTTTTACCGCCGTGCCACACTTCTATGGAATTCAGAGTAACCTTGGCGGTATCGCCCTCTTCGAGATAAATGAATCTGTCGGTTACTTGTCCGAGTGCAAGCGGGTCTGATGCAACAAAGTTTTCTCCGATGCCGACACCAATCACCAGGGGACTTCCGCTTCTCGCTACTATTATCTGATCCGGCTGCGTGCTATCGATAACACATAGGCCATAGGCGCCATGTAGCTTTCTAATAGTTCTCTGCACTGCCGCCAGCAGCGAGACTCTGCCGCCCTTTCTGGACTGGTGAATTAGATGGGCTATTGTTTCGGTGTCGGTCTCGGTCTTAAAGACATAGCCCTGGGCCGAAAGCTTCTCCCGGAGTACTTCATAATTCTCGATGATGCCATTGTGAACAATGGATATTTCATCGCCAGAGTTATGGGGATGGGCGTTTGCGACTGTGGGCCGGCCGTGGGTGGCCCACCGGGTATGGGCTATTCCGAGCTTGCCCCTAATATTTGATTTTCTGGCGACGCCTACCAGCTTCTTAACTTTGCCGACAGTCTTGACTATGTGTGTCTTGCCTTTTGCTCCGCTAATCAGCGCCACGCCGGCCGAGTCATACCCTCGATACTCCAGCCTTTTAAGACCTTCCAACAGAATGCCGGTGACTTGTCTTTCTGCAATTGCACCTACAATGCCGCACATTTTTGATTCTCTATATCTCTGTGTATCGCCTTGACCGGCGGGCCTACTTCTTGACCGGCCGCTTCCAGCCTGGGATATTACGTTGCTTGCCTCTGCCGATCGCCAGGTTGTCGACTGGCACATCGCGGTTGATGGTTGAGCCCGCTGCTATAAATGCATTGTCTGCCAACTCCAGTGGCGCGACCAGGACGCTGTTTGAGCCAACGAATACATTATTCCCGATGCGGGTCTTGTGCTTGTTGATTCCGTCGTAATTGCAAACAATAGTACCAGCTCCGATATTCACATCCTCTCCGATCTCGGCATCACCGATATAGGCTAAATGGCTGACCTTGGAACCCTTGCCTATAATTGCATTTTTTGTCTCCACAAAATTTCCAATCTTTACGTTGTCTTTAAGAACAGTGCCAGGTCTAATTCTAGCGTATGGCCCGATACTTACATTCTTTCCAATTATGCCACCGTCGATATTTGAGCCGGGGAGAATAACTGATCCGTCCCCAATTACGGAGTCTTTTATAATTACATTGGCTCCGACAATTACACCATTGCCCAAAATTATCTCTCCTTCAAAAATTGCATTTATGTCGATCTCTACATCTTTACCGATTTCCAGTTCGCCCCGAATGTCGACCCGTGCCGGATCACGCAGTGTCACACCGGCAGCCAATAGGTCGTCGACTTTATTCATTTGATAGTGCCTCTCCAAGCTGGCCAGCTGAGATTTATCGTTCACGCCCTGGACTTCAAAATCGTCTTCGATGACTTCCGCAACGATTTTGCAATTTTCTTTCGCTGCCATGGCAATGATGTCGGTGAGATAATACTCCCCTTGTGCATTGCGGTTTTTAAGTTCACTCAACCATCGCACCAGCTTTATGGTCGGAATTGCCATGATGCCACTATTGGTCTCTTTTATCTCTCTTTGTTCCGCGCTCGCATCTTTTTCTTCGACGATTGCGGTGATGGCGTTACCGTCACCACGAATGATTCTGCCGAGACCTGTGGGGTCATCCGTGATCAGTGTCAGTAGCGAGAGTGTTTCAGCATTCGCCAGGCTGAGTAGTTTCCCCAGAGTCGTGGTCTTGATCAGGGGCACATCGCCATACAGAACCAGAACCAGGTTGTCTGTGTTATTTGAATTCAGCGCAGCTACCGTTTGCTGAACAGCATGGCCGGTACCTAGCTGCGGCTCCTGGATTGCCCAGTTAATACTGTCAACATCCACCGACAGTGCGACATGTTGTTTGATTTGTTCGCCGCCGTAACCGATCACGAGATGAAGGCAGATATTTCCCAATTTTTCGGCAGCAACGATTACATTCTCGAGCATAGAGCGGCCACCGATTCGATGCAGTACCTTCGGCAGGTCTGAGTGCATCCTGGTGCCTTTGCCCGCGGCTAGAATTACGACGTCCAGTTTCATATCAATGTTCTGCGGTTCCATTTATATCGAGAATATCAAAAAAAAAGGTAGCACTCGCTACCTTTTTCTTACAATTAACCGGGCCAGCCGATGTAGCTTGATCTACTTCCGCATTTGCCGAAGTGCCCGCAGTTGCGCCGCCGCCTCGGCCAGTTGGGTCGCAGCAATCGAATACTCGAACGCAGCAGTCTGATTGGCGATGGCCTTCTCGGCGTCATCCATCGCCGTAATCGCCGAGGCTTCATCGAGATTGTCGGCGCGTAGCGCGGTGTCTGCCAACAGGGTAACGACACCTCTTTGTACTTCCAGAAAACCGCCAGAGACATAAAACACTTCTTCCTCGCCGCCGCTTAGCACTAGCTTCACCGGACCAGGAATCAAGGCTGTTAGAAGCGGCGCATGCCCAGGGGCGATACCGAGATCCCCGAGGGATCCCGATGCAACTACCATCTCAACCAGACCGGAGAAAATACTTTTCTCCGCACTTACGATGTCACAATGCATTGTCATAGCCATAATCAGTCTCTCTGCTCTGCGTCCGCGTTTAATCTCTTATCCGCGCTCCCACACTTTATGCTCTTCGGTGTTAAAGCGTCTTGGCTTTTTCTACAGCCTCTTCTATGGTCCCTACCATGCCGAAAGCCTGCTCCGGGAGGTGATCGTGATCTCCGGCCAGGATTGACTTAAAGCCAGCAATGGTGTCCTGCAATGACACATACTTGCCCGGAATATTGGTAAATATTTCTGCAACCGTAAATGGTTGAGACAGGAATTGAGAAATTCTTCGGGCCCGATAAACCGTTTGCTTGTCTTCATCAGACAACTCGTCCATCCCCAAAATAGCAATGATGTCTTTCAGTTCCTTGTAGCGCTGCAATACCGTCTGCACGCCGCGGGCAACGTCGTAATGTTCTTGCCCGATCACCAGCGGATCCAGCTGACGGGAAGTGGAATCCAGCGGATCCACGGCCGGGTATATACCCAGTGAAGCGATATCTCGCGACAGTACGACCATGGCGTCCAGGTGCGCAAAAGTTGTCGCCGGTGAGGGGTCAGTCAGGTCATCGGCGGGCACGTAGATCGCCTGGATAGAGGTAATGGAGCCATCCTTGGTGGAGGTAATGCGCTCCTGCAATGCGCCCATTTCCTGCGCCAGTGTCGGCTGATAGCCCACTGCCGATGGCATACGGCCCAACAGCGCCGACACCTCGGTCCCCGCCAGAGTATAACGGTAAATATTATCGATGAACAACAGCACATCGCGGCCATCATCACGGAATTTCTCCGCCATGGTGAGCCCGGTCAGCGCCACTCGCAGGCGGTTGCCTGGGGGCTCATTCATCTGGCCGTATACCATGGCAACCTTGGACTCGCCTTCCAGGTTGATTACGCCGGATTCCTGCATTTCGTGGTAGAAATCGTTGCCTTCGCGAGTGCGTTCACCGACGCCGGCAAACACGGATAAGCCGCCGCTGGCCACCGCAATATTGTTAATCAATTCCATCATGTTGACGGTCTTGCCGACACCGGCGCCACCGAACAAGCCAACCTTGCCGCCCTTGGCGAAGGGACAAATCAGGTCGATTACCTTGATTCCTGTTTCCAGCAATTCGTTGCTTATCGCGAGCTCATCATAAGCAGGCGCATCGCGATGGATAGGCATCGTTTGTTTTGCGCCGATAGGACCACGCTCGTCGATCGGTCGGCCCAACACATCGACGATACGACCAAGGGTTTCCTCCCCCACCGGCACCGAGACCGGCGCACCGGTATCATCGACATCCAGACCGCGGCGCAGCCCTTCCGTACTTCCCAGGGCAATAGTCCTGACGATGCCATCACCCAATTGCTGCTGCACTTCCAGGATAATTTCCGTGCCATCGACACCCAAGGCATCGTAAATTTTGGGAACCGTTTCCCTGGTGAATTCGACGTCAATGACGGCTCCGATAATTTGAACTATGCGACCGCTACTCATGTTCGCTTCCTCTTAATCTGTAGCACTGTATCTCCAAATCCTAAATAAGATAATGGGTTGGAATCCGATAGACTCCGGTTTTGTAGTTGGCATTCAGACCGCTGCCGCACCACTTACAATTTCTGACAATTCCTGGGTAATCGCCGCCTGCCTGGCCTTGTTGTATACCAGTTGCAGACCATCGATGAGGTCCCCTGCATTGTCGGTCGCGCTCTTCATGGCGATCATTCTTGCCGCCTGCTCACAGGCGTTGTTTTCAACTACTGCCTGGTAAACCTGGGATTCTATGTATCGGTCCAGCAAGCCATCCAGCAACTCCTTGGCGTCGGGCTCGTACAGATAGTCCCAGTGATGCTTTAAATCTTCTTCTTCCGATGGTAGCAGGGGTAAGAGCTGTTCAATCACCGGCTGCTGCGTCATGGTATTGATAAAACTATTGCTCACGATCTGCAGCTGATCAATTTCATGGCCATCGAATCTGTCTAACATCACCTTGACCACGCCAACCACATCGGCAACCGCCGGCGCATCGCCGATGTTGCGTACAGATGCGATTACGTTGCCACCGTAGTTGTTAAAAAAGGCCGTGGCCCTGGCGCCAATCAAACACAGATCAATTTCTACATTGCTGTCGTGCCAGGCCTTCATGGAAACCACTGCCGCCTTGAAGGCATTAACATTCAAGCCGCCACAGAGGCCGCGGTCGGTTGAAACCACGATGTATCCAACCCGCTTCACCGGTCGCGTATCAAAATAAATATGCCGATACTCGGGGGTAGAATTCGCGATATGCCCGATCACGGAGCGAATAAGATGCGCATAGGGCTTGCCCAGCTGCATGCGGTCCTTTGCCTTGCGCATTTTACTGGCGGCAACCATTTCCATCGCACTGGTGATTTTCTGCGTGTTCTTAATACTCGCGATCTTGGATCGTATTTCTTTTCCGCTGGCCATTGCTCTTGCCTGTGCTCTCGCTGTTCTCTTTCCGTTAACTCGCCGGTGCCGCCTTACCAGGATTGTGTGGCTTTAAACTGCTCCAGTGCCGCCTTGAACTGGGCTTCGATATCATCATCGTAATCGCCAGTGGTATTGATCCTGTCCATCAACTTGGCGTTCTCGCTGTTCATGTAAGACAGCAGGGACGCTTCAAAATCCAGCACCTTGTTCAGTTCTATATCCTGAAGATGGCCTTCATTTGCCGCATAGAGGGAAACTGCCATCTCCGCCACGGATAGCGGCGAGTATTGTTTCTGTTTCATCAGCTCAGTCACCCGCTGACCGTGTTCCAGCTGTGCTCGAGTGGCATCATCGAGGTCAGAGGCGAAGGCAGCGAAGGCGGCCAGTTCCCGGTACTGGGCCAGGGCGATACGAATACCACCGCCCAACTTCTTGATAATCTTGGTCTGCGCCGCACCACCGACACGAGAGACCGAGATGCCCGGGTTCATGGCGGGTCGAATGCCGGCATTAAACAGGTCTGTTTCCAGGAAGATCTGGCCGTCGGTAATGGAAATCACGTTGGTGGGTACGAAAGCAGAAACATCGCCTGCCTGGGTTTCAATAATTGGCAATGCGGTCAGCGAGCCGGTCTTTCCTTTCACTTCACCATTGGTTATTTTCTCAACGTAGTCAGCGCTCACTCTCGCCGCACGCTCCAACAAACGTGAGTGTAGATAGAATACATCCCCCGGATAGGCCTCTCTCCCCGGCGGCCTGCGCAACAATAGCGATATCTGTCGGTAAGCCCACGCCTGTTTGGTCAGATCATCATAAATGATCAATGCATCCTCACCCCGATCACGGTAATACTCGCCCATGGAGCATCCCGCATAGGGCGCAATAAACTGCATGGACGCGGGGTCCGATGCGGTGGCCGCGACCACGATGGTGTATTCCATGGCGCCGTGCTCTTCCAGTTTGCTCACCACGTTGGCGACCGAAGAAGCTTTCTGGCCAATCGCGACATAGATGCATTTAATGCCCTTGCCTTTCTGGTTGATGATGGTGTCAATCGCGACCGCGGTTTTTCCCACCTGGCGGTCACCAATAATCAGTTCTCGCTGTCCCCGCCCGATGGGTATCATGGAATCGATAGATTTAAGACCCGTCTGCACCGGTTGTGACACCGACTGTCTGGCGATGACGCCCGGCGCCACTTTTTCAACGGCCGCCGACAATTTCGCGTCAATTGGGCCCTTGCCGTCGATCGGTTTACCCAGGGCGTCGACCACCCGCCCTTCGAGTTCCGGCCCAATGGGTACTTCCAAAATCCGTTTCGTACAGCGACAGGTTTGACCTTCCTTCAGGTTTAAGTAATCGCCCAGGACCACTGCCCCCACCGAGTCGCGTTCCAGGTTCAGAGCCATTCCATATAAGCCTCCCTCGAACTCGATCATTTCTCCGTACATCACATCAGCCAGGCCGTGTATGCGAATAATCCCGTCAGCCACGCTGACAATTGTGCCTTCGTTCTTCGCCTGGACGGAGACATCGAGATTATCAATGCGCTGCTTGATGATTTCACTGATTTCTGATGGATTCAGTTGTTGCATGCTTTTTCCCTTGGTCCTGACCTGTTCAGGAATTCATTAATTCTGCTAGTTTGTACAATTTACCGCGAACGGAGTTATCGATGACCGTATCTCCTGCCCGAATCACTGCGCCACCAATCAAGCTCTGGTTCACGCGGGTCGACAAATTTATTTCCCGTTGTAATCGCGTCTTCAGGGCCTGTGCCAACTGCTTTGAAACATCTGAACTGATTTCAAATGCCGTGGTAATTTCCACATCGACTGACTTCTCCCGATCGGCTTTGAGGATTTCAAACAGAGTGGAAATCTCCGGCAACAGGGTCAGGCGCTTGTTCTCGGCAAGCAAGCGAACAAAATTCTGGCCCTTGTTGTCGAGCTCTTCATCACAGACATCGATCAGGGACTGTGCCAACTGCCCTGAGGCCAATGCCGGCGAAGACAGCATCGATGCAACGGCATCGTCTTCCGTAACCGCTGCCACGACTGCCAGCATATTTGACCAGTTCTCCAGGCCACTATCAGCCACAGCGACTTCAAAGGCAGCCTTGGCGTAAGGTCTTGCTAATGTGACTAATTCTGCCATTTTGTGTTTTATCGCGGTTCAGGACATTCCAGGGGCTTAGAGTTCTGCCGCCAACTTGCTCAGCATTTCTTCATTCGCTGCCTGGTCTATGGATGACTCCAATATTTTTTCGGCGCCGGCTATCGCAATCGCCGATACCTGTTCCCGGAGGGATTCTTTGGCCCGATTAATTTCCTGTTCAATCTCGGCTTTGGCGCCGGCGATAATGCGCTGTCCTTCTTCTCTGGCCTGGTCCTTGGCCTCGCCTACAATCTGGGAGGCACGCTTGTTCGCCTGATCAATAATGTTGGCGGCTTGCGCTTTCACTTCTTTGAGCTGCTCAGTAACCTTGACCTGTGCCTGTTCGAGGTCTTTTTCACCACGAGCGCCAGCCTCAAGTCCATCCGCAATCTTCTGTTTGCGTTGTTCCAGGATGTTGGCAAAAAGAGGCCAGACCTTGGCCTGGCAAAACCACCAGAACACGAAAAAGGCTATAGACTGTCCAATCATGGTTAAATTAAAACTCACGGCACAACTCCCTCTATTCGAGTTGACAAATCAGACGACACTATCCGCCCGCCAAAGTATCCAGATAGGGGTTGGCAAAGGTAAACCACATGCCAATACCGATGCCGATCATGGTTACCGCGTCAATCAAACCGGCAACCAGGAACATGCTGGTTTGCAGTTTGCCGGCCAGTTCAGGCTGACGGGCCGAGCCTTCCAGGAATTTACCCCCCAGAATGCCGAAGCCAATCGCGGTGCCAAGTGCGCCCATTCCCAGTACAAGCAAAACGCCCAGTACGGTAAAAGCCAATATCATTTCCATTTCTTTTCTCCAGGTTTTCTTCAGTTCAGATAGTAATTAATTCAATCAGTGATCGTGGGTTTCGTGAGCCGCATTGAGATACACAATGGTTAGCATCATGAAAACAAATGCCTGCAGTGGTATCACCAGCAAGTGAAATACCGCCCAGACAAAATGCGCAGGTAATTGGACTACCCCCAGCATAGAGGCAATTAACAGGAACAGCAGCTCCCCTGCATAGAGGTTGCCAAACAAGCGCAGGCCTAATGAGATGGGCTTTGCGAACAGGGTGGGAACTTCAATAATCAGATTGAAGGGAAGCATCCACTTACCAAAGGGGTGGAATGCCAACTCGCTCAGAAACCCGCCGAGTCCTTTCATCTTGATGCTGTAATAAAGAATGAGCGCGAAAACGCTCAATGACATACCCATGGTGATGTTGACATCGGTTGTAGGCACTATCTTGAAGGACATGTGCTCCAGGCCAAACACATACTCACCCACCAGTGTGGCCAGACCGGTTATCCAGTCTACGGGCACCAGGTCCATGGTATTCATTAGAATGATCCAGACAAATATGGTCAGGGCTAATGGCGCTATCAGGGGGTTTTTACCGTTGAACCCTTCCGCCACCCGGGCATCGACGAATTCAAATATCATCTCAACAAAGTTCTGCATGCCACCGGGCGTGTCCACGGTGGCCTGCTTGCCGATATAGCGGAAAAACAGCAGAAAGGCTGCACCAATAAAAATTGACCATCCCAGTGTATCGACGTGGATTGACCAGAAACCCATGTCCACGGCTTCTTCGGGAGTGTGGGCCAGACCCCAGGAACCATCAACATGCTTGCCATAGGTTAGATAGGATAGATGATGAGTAATATACTCTTGCACCGTCAGGGCTTCAGCGCCGTGTTCGACCGCTGCCTGTGCCGCTTCTGCTAACTCTGCCATGTATGAACTCTAAATAGTGAACTACGGGAGCCTGCCGGGCTCCTAGATTTTGTGGCTGGAAGGACTAGAACTGATAAGCCCGGACATCATTACGCCCACAAAATGGATTGCTATGAACCCAAGTATTAGGGCTAATTCATTTAAACTGCTTATCAGGGCAAAGCTCAGCGCAAAAAACACCACGGTCATCACTATTTTGCCAAGTTCGCCCCTGATAAAGCCCCTGACAATTTTATCCGCATTGCGCGCTCCGGAATATTTGAAGGCGTGCAAGGCGAAATAGCTGTTGGGCAATGCGCTAATCAGCCCCCCCAACAGTACAGAGAGGGCCATCGTGGTGCCTGAAAACAACAGAGAAATTACCGATATAAAGCCCGTTATCGCAAGCTGCGCGAGTATCACTTTATATACCGGGGGGGCTTTTAAATTAGACACACTACGGCTATTTTGCTTGACTGACATGCCAGCCCACACCCCAAAACACCTGCAACAATCACCCGCATCAAACGCCGGCTCCTGTAGCGGCGATCACCAAAGCACGCGCATTATAGGGATTTTAGAGGGCCTTATCAACTACGTGAGATTATCATTTTATGTGGGCTAGGATGCCGTCCAGCTCATCTAGAGAGTTGTATTTTAGAACAAGTCGTCCCTTACCTTTTGCGCTGTGCTGTATCATTACCTGAGTACCCAACTTTTCGGCCAGGTTTTCTTCCAGGTTCTTGATATCCGGATCGACCAGTTTGCTGGCTTTGGCCTCACCGTCCCCGGCAATAAGGCGCCTGACCAGGGATTCGGTTTGTCGCACCGACAGGCCGCGGCCAACGACGGTGCGGGCTGCTTCTGATTGCTGAATGTCGGGCAATGAGAGCAATGCCCTGGCATGACCCATCTCCAGGTCGCCATGTTCCAGCATGCACCGGACATCGATGCTCAACCCAATTAGTCGAATCAGGTTAGTCACGCTGGTGCGAGACTTGCCAACCGCGTCCGCTACTTCCTGTTGGGTAAGCTCAAATTCATCCTGTAGCCGTTTTAGTGCCATCGCTTCTTCGATGGGGTTGAGGTTCTCCCGCTGGATATTCTCGATAAGAGACATGGCGATGGCGGCTTCATCTCCAACCGGTTTTATAATGGCGGGAATGGTGTCGAGCCCAACGATCTGGCATGCTCTCCAGCGCCGCTCACCGGCGATAATCTCATATTTATCGGAAGAAATCGGGCGAATTACGATGGGTTGCATAATCCCTTGAACCCTGATGGAATTGGCCAATTCCTGCAGCGCTTCTTCGTGCATGTCGGTTCTGGGTTGATATTTGCCGCGCTGAATCAGCTCGATAGGGACATGCTTCATGTCTCCGTCTCGGTCGGCGGATACCGATACCGGTTTGTTTTTGGGCCCGCCCAACAGGCTCGCCATGGTTTGTGTGCTGCCTACCGATAACAGCGCATCGAGGCCTTTTCCGAGCTTCTTCTTTGCTGTCATCTCACACCTACGCTCCAGCGTATTCGGGATTTATGCCCGGTTTATCCGGAAACACCGGCGGCGGCCTCGTCGTTTCGCCGCAACAGTTCTCCGGCGAGGGCTAAATAGGCGAGAGCTCCTCTCGATTGTCGGTCGTATTTAATCACAGGTAGGCCGAAGCTGGGTGCTTCAGCCAGTCTTACATTCCGAGGGACAACTGTTCTGTATACCGTATCACCAAAATAATTAAATAACTGACCGCTGACTTCGGTGGTCAGTTTGTTCCTCGGGTCATACATGGTCCGCAATATGCCGTCAATTTTGAGATTCGGATTCAAGCGGTCGCGAATGGTGCCAATCGTTTCCATCAGTGCCGACAGTCCTTCCAGTGCGTAGTATTCGCATTGCATGGGGATCACCACACCATCGGCTGCCACCAGCGCATTCACCGTGAGCATGTTCAACGATGGCGGACAATCGATCACGATATAGTCATAGTTATGTTTAACTGCGTCGATAATTTTCCGTAGTCTCAATTCGCGGTCGTCAATATTGAGCAATTCTATCTCGGCGGCAACCAAATCTGTGTTTGATGGCAACAGATCGTAGTCTGCCTCCACCGGGTGCACCACAACCTCACTAAATTCCGTGTCCCCACAAAGCATATCGTATACCGATAAGCTCAAGCTGGTCTTGTCGATGCCGCTTCCCATGGTGGCATTACCCTGGGGATCGAGATCTATCAAGAGTACTTTCTTTCGGGTGATTTTTAACGACGCGGCCAGATTGACCGAGGTGGTGGTTTTACCCACACCTCCCTTCTGGTTTGCGATTGCTAAAACGTTGCACACTTGGCTCACTCCAAAACTAGTTGCGAATCACTTCGACAAAATGTCGGTGGGTTTCACTCCCAGGTATTTCCAATTTAATAACCCTGCTGACTTCAAATCCCGCGGGCAGCTCGCGTAACTCTTGCTCCGGGTAGCGTCCTTTCATGGCTAGTAGCTTAGTTTTTTTACCAAATAAGTGCTGTGACTTAGTTACTATATCCTCCAGGGAAGAGAAGGCACGGCACATTACCATATCAATTTGTTGCTGATTTTGATAGTGCTCGATCCGAGTATTTACGATGCTGATGTTCTCGAGTTGCAAGGCTATTTTGACCTGGAATAGAAACCGCGTCTTCTTGCCGTTACTATCGATCAGCAGGAAATTCTTTTCCGGATTCATGATCGCCAGCGGTATTCCTGGCAAGCCTGCGCCAGTGCCCACATCAACAATTATGCTTCCGTACAAATAGGCATTTATGGACAAACTATCCAACAGGTGCATCGACACCATGGTATCGATGTCATCGATACCGGACAGGTTAAAATGGCGATTCCATTTTTTCAAAAGCTGGAGATAGGAAATAAGAGACGTCGCCTGGCCCTCATCCGCCGCCATGCCCAATTGCTCCAGTCCCTGTCTTAATTCCTGCTGCAGGGCCTGCGATACTGCCGCTTGACCCTTTTGATGCGCTGCAGCCATTGGGGCTCCTCTGAATAAACCAGTGATGCCCTAACTGGCTTTACGATCGGGCCTCTTGAATTTCCTCAGGTAAACCAAGAGCAAGGAAATGGCAGCTGGGGTCATGCCCGGTATTCGACTAGCCCTGCCGATATTTTCCGGCCTCGCCACGATCAGCTTTTGTTTCAATTCGTTAGACAGCCCCTGCATTTGCTGGTAGTCAAAATTGCCAGGCAGGACGGTGTTCTCCTGTCGCTTCAGGTGATCTATTTCAAGCTCTTGTCGATTGATATATCCCTGGTATTTTAATTGGATTTCCACCTGCTGGGTGACCTGTTGGTCCAATCCCTCCTCCTCGCTCAAGCCAGCATCCCCATCATCCACCGCCTGGCACAGGGCAACATAATCGACATGTGGCCGCGCCAGCAGGTCAGCCAAGCTATATTCCCGCGTTATAGGTTTCTCCAGTAACAAATCCACCTTTGCTGCTTCTGCGGTGCGTGGCCGCACCCAGCGATTGCGCAATCGGTCCAACTCGAGCTCAATCTTCTCTCTCTTCTCGTTAAAGAATCGCCAACGATGCTCATCGACCAGACCCATCTCTCTTCCTATTTCTGTGAGTCGCAGATCCGCATTGTCTTCGCGCAGGGTCAATCGATATTCTGCGCGACTGGTAAACATGCGGTAAGGCTCATTGGTACCGAGAGTAATCAGGTCATCAACCAGGACCCCGAGGTAAGCCTGGTCCCTCCTTGGGCACCAATAGTCTTTGCCGCTCGCGGCCCTCGCTGCATTCAAGCCCGCCAGTAGTCCCTGCGCGGCCGCCTCTTCGTAGCCGGTCGTACCGTTGATCTGCCCGGCGAAATACAGGCCCTTAATGCTCCGGGTTTCCAGTGAGTACTGTAAGTCCCTTGGATCAAAAAAATCATACTCTATGGCGTAACCAGGTCGGGTTATGTGCGCTTTCTCAAATCCCTTGATTTGTCGAACCATGTCCACCTGAATATCGAAGGGCAGGCTAGTGGATATGCCATTTGGGTATAATTCATTGGTAGTGAGGCCCTCGGGCTCCACGAAAATCTGATGGGATGTTTTGTCGGCGAATCGCATCACCTTGTCTTCGATCGAAGGACAATAGCGAGGCCCCGTCCCTTCAATGACACCTGTATACATGGGCGAGCGATCCAGGCCGCTTCGAATCACGTCATGGCAACGTTCGTTGGTCGCTGTGATGAAACAATTCACCTGTTGCGGGTGGTCTGATTTCTGCCCCAGGTACGACATGACCGGCTGGGGAGTGTCGCCTTTCTGCACCTGCATTGCAGAAAAATTGACGCTCCTGGCATCTATCCTGGGTGGAGTCCCCGTCTTCAACCGATCCACACGCAAGGGCAATTGCCGAAGCGTGGTAGCGAGGGCAATCGATGGCGGATCACCCGCCCTGCCACCGGCGCTATTTTCCAATCCAATATGGATCTTGCCTCCCAGAAATGTCCCTGTAGTTAAAACCACTTTCGGCGCCCTGAACACCAGGCCCATCTGGGTAATCACTCCCCGTATCTCATCCGATTCGATGAGAAGATCATCCACGCCTTGCTGGAACAGATCGAGGTTTTCCTGTTGTTCCAGAATCTGGCGAATTGCCGCCTTGTAGAGAACTCTATCTGCCTGGGCTCGGGTGGCTCGAACCGCCGGTCCTTTGCTGGCGTTAAGCACACGGAACTGAATGCCTGCCAAATCCACGGCTTTTGCCATGGCACCGCCGAGGGCATCCACTTCCTTCACCAGGTGGCTTTTACCAATACCGCCGATCGCTGGATTACAGGACATTTGCCCCAGCGTCTCGATGCTGTGAGTAATCAGCAAGGTGGCTACACCTTGCCGCGCTGACGCCAGGGCTGCTTCGGTTCCGGCGTGGCCACCCCCGATGACAATAACGTGATAGTGCTTGGAATATTCCATGATTCTGGGTCTGCTGGTTAGTCGAAAGTAATGTCAAAACCCGCGATTACAATCGGCCTATTTTCAGTTACTCACAGGGATAATAATATCTACTACAAAACCTATTATAGTAGATATGTACATATAGGTATTAATGTTAATATTGATAGCTAGGCGTTTTCCTGTTGAAAAGCCACAAAACTCTTTAAATAATAGACGCATAAGCTACCTCTAAAGCGCTTGAAAAACTCTTGGCAAGCTAGATATAAGCATTGGACTGATTGTGAATAAATGCTATCCGGTTTCCCGTTCAAAGGACTACAATTTATTTATTCACCTGATTTTCGACTTTAGGGCTTACTTACACACAGGATATAGCGCCAGCTTATTTTCCCACGCAGAATGAGGAGAATATCTCTCCCAGTAAATCGTCACTAGTATACTCGCCGGTGATCACCCCCAGTTCCTTCTGTGCGAGCCTCAAATCTTCCGCAGGTAATTCAAGCGGCGACCCGGCAACCATATTCCGGATCGCAGATTTGACTAATTCCCTGGAGATTTCAAGTGCAACGAGGTGTCTCTTTCGCGCCACAAAAACATCTTCGGTGCCAGGGTTATAGCCGGCGCAGCATTTCAAGTGATCCCTTACCAACTCGACTCCAGAACCCGTCTTCGCAGAGATGTGGATAACAGTCACTTCGACGCCACCGCAATCCACACTATCAAGACCGATCTTGCTGTCATTCACCAGGTCGGTCTTGTTGAAAATCAAGGTGGTTCGGTTCAGCAAGGGACTATTCACCGCAGACTCTTCACTAATTAATCCCAGTGAACCCAACAGCTTTTCAACAGAATCTGCACTGACCCCATCCTCCGTGTGGGTGAGTTTGTCCACTATCAGCAGAATCTGATCGGCTTGATCGATGGCCAGTTTCGCGCGCTTCACCCCCTCCCGTTCTACAATATTGGTACTGTCCCTGAGTCCAGCAGTGTCGACGATGTTCAGTGGCAGCCCATCGAGCGTAATTTGTTCGGTAAGAACATCGCGTGTAGTTCCGGGTACCGGTGTAACAATTGCGCTATCAATTCCGGAGAGGGCATTAAGCAGGCTGGATTTACCGGCATTGGGTTTGCCGGCCAGGACGACATTCATGCCTTGCTTCAGGATCGCACCCTGCTGCGCGCCTACGAAGATTTTTTCTAACTCCTTAAGAATATCGGCAAGTGAATGCCCTATTCTGGTGTTGGAGATCAGGTCTATATCTTCGTCGGAGAAATCTATCGCCGCCTCTATATTAACGCGAGTGGCAATCAGTTTTTCTCTTACCAGTGAAATCTGTCGAGAAAAATGTCCCCGCAGAGTTCTAAGCGCGGACCTGACCGCCTGTTGCGAGCTGGAATCGATCAGGTCTGCAATCGCCTCGGCCTGGACCAGGTCGATCTTGTTATTGAGGAATGCACGTTCTGAAAACTCGCCGGGCCTTGCCAGCCTCGCACCGAGTGAAATTATCCTGTCGCGCAAGCTTGCAAGCACATGGCTGTTGCCATGCCCCTGTAGTTCGAGAACATCCTCACCGGTGAATGACTTGGGCTGGCGGAAGAAAAGCGCAATTCCTTGATCCAGCACTTCACCATCTGCGCCCATAAAATCAGAATAATGGGCATAGCGATGTGTCGGATCCAGGCCAAGAATCTTTCTTGCAATGGAACCTGCCAGAGGCCCGGAAACACGGACTATGCCAACGCCGCTCCGACCGGGGGGAGTAGCGATTGCGCAGATTGTGTCGTTATCGATATGAGGCATTTGAGCTTACGTGCCGCCGGGCAGATCAGAGGTTCCCTGGATCAGGGCGCTATTTTAGCTGGCTTTTTTAGCCTCGTACGCAGCATCGATTTTTCGGGTGATATACCATTGTTGCAAGATCCCCAGGGCCGCGTTGGTAAGCCAGTAAAGCACAAGACCGGCCGGGAACCACAGAAAGATCACAGTCATCATCACCGGCATGAGCTTCATTACCTTTGCCTGCATGGGGTCTGCGGGGGCGGGACTGAGTGATGTCTGCAGAAACATTGTGGCACCCATCAGTAAAGGCAGCACGAAGAACGGGTCGCGCACGGAGAGGTCATTCAGCCAAAAAATGAAGGGTGCATGGCGCAGTTCAACGCTTTCAAGTAAAACCCAATAGAGGGAAATGAACACCGGCATTTGTACGAGCATGGGCAGGCAACCACCGAAGGGATTGATTTTCTCTTTCTTGTACAGATCCATGGTGGCTTTTTGCAGCTTCATTTTGTCATCGGCATAGCTTTCTTTAAGCTGCTGCATTTTTGGCATTAATCGCCGCATGCCGGCCATCGAGCGATACTGGGTTTCCGACAGCTTATAAAACGCGGCCTTCACACAGAGGGTGAGAAGAATAATGGAGAGTCCATAGTTGCCAACTATGGAATTGATTCGCGACAGTAACCAGTATATTGGAGACGCAATAAACCAGAGAAAGCTATAGTCGATGGTGAGGTCAAGATTCGGTGAAATTTCGGCCAGGGCGTACTGGTCCTTAGGCCCGGCATAATACTGTATGGTATGACTGCCACTGCTGCGGGGTTCGACCACAAAGGCGGAGCTGGTGAATTCTGCCAAATACTGATTAATCTGGTTTTTTCGAGTGGTGTATCGATTCGCCGATTCTGGATCGGGAATCCAGGCTGAGAGAAAGTAGTGTTGACTAAAAGCAATCCAGCCACCGTTCATTTCCGTGCTGGTGGTGCCATCGTCGATATCATCGAATTCAATTTCTATATAGGGATCGTCCTCGGCTGTGCCGACAAAACCAAGATAGGTTCGTCCAAATCCACCTGCATTACTGGGGTCATCGAAGTTGTCTCGCTTGATCTGTCCGAAGGCATTTGCCTGCCAGCTCTCGCCGGTCTGATTGTCGACTATAAAAGTGATATCAATCAAGTAGCTATCTCGAGTAAAGACGAAACGCTTTGTTACTTGAACGCCCTCGTCGCTGCGCATCACCAAATTTACAGTCAAGGAATTATCAGATTCTGACATGCTGTAAGAAGCCGCATTCGCCTGATAGTCCGCCCTACCCGCATTGTCGATGCCGTCTCTACCTATCAACCCGCTCTGCGCCACATAAACTCTGTTAGGCATGGTGTCGAGCATAATAAAAGGGTCACTTGCCACATCTAGTTCTTTCAGGAATTTGGGTAGCGACAGATTAACAATATCACCGCCGTCAAGATCAATCTGAAGTTTAAATGTATCGGTGGACACCGCGACAGATCTGATATCGGCCGGGTTAGATGTAGGCTGCCCCACAATAGTAGGTGTGTCCTGCGCGGCGGGAGTGTTTTGTGTAGGCAGATCGCTGGGAACGCCGGTGGCAGGAGCGGCATCAACACTCTGAGGAACCAGCGGAACCTCGGCAATTGTCTCACTGCTTGTGCTACTGCCGTCATCTACTACGGGTGGATAGTCTTGCTGCCACGCCAGCAATAACAAATAGGTGACGATGGCCAGGGATGTATAAAGGAAAAAGCGATTAAAATCCATACTGTGCTACTTGATGGTCAGACGACCCGTGGGGGCCTCAATACTCGGAACCGGATCATAGCCGCCGGCATGCCAGGGATGGCACTTACCTATGCGGCGCATTCCTAACCATGAGCCCTTAAAGGCACCGTGTGCCTCGATGGCTTCCTTGGTGTATTGAGAACAAGTTGGGGAGAAACGGCATTGATTTCCGATCAACAAACTCAAGCTGAGCTGATAAAAGGTAATTAGTCGAATAAGTATTTTCTTTAGCATGGGCTGTTGGGTAGAAATGCCGTTAGGAGCGGCCAATGTGTTTGGGAGCCTCCGTAAGTTTAATATTCAGGTCTTGAAACAACGCGCTTATCTGCTGTGATAGCTGAGAGTTGCTCAGTTTATCAGCATCCTTTCGCACGAGCACAATTAAATCCAAAGGCCTCGCCAGACCCGGGCTCCGGCGAAATGATTCCCTCACATGACGCTTGATCCGATTGCGTTGAACGGCGCCAGGGATATTTTTCTTGGCGACCACCAGGCCAAGTCGCGACCTCAATAATTCATTACTAACGGCAAGAACAAGAAAGTGGCGGCAGGAAAAATTAAACTGGGCGCCGTCGAAGACAGCTTTGTAGTCTGCAGCCTTTAGTAACCGGGAGTTTTTGGAAAAGCCGCTAGCAGGCACTTAAGATTCTCTATTCAACCCGATGGGGATAGAAAAGTCGGGCTTAGGCTGAAAGCTTGGCGCGTCCTCGCGCGCGTCGTCTCTTCAGTACCAGACGACCACCCCTGGTTGCCATACGAGCTCTAAAGCCGTGCGTGCGTGCGCGCTTAATTAAACTAGGTTGAAATGTTCTTTTCATAATGGAAAAACCAGTTTTTTAATCAAGAAACCGTCCAAGAGACGGTTGGAAAAAAGAGCGCGAATTCTAGAGGTTTTGACCCGCTGATGCAATCAATTTCGATTCCTGGGGACGGGCTAATCCCATGTCAGCCTTGAGAGATTTTTATAGGCTGACTTAGCAGGCAGATATTTTTTTTTATGCCCCTACTTAGTAACAAGTTATCCACAGCTTGTTTATCAACAGCCTTGCCATTATTTCACAAAAACAACGCTTCTCTTGCCCCGGTATTTATCAGCATTATGGTTCTAACTTATTGAAAACGCTAGGGAATAATCGAGCTCAAAAAACCGGTTTTTGGTGCCTGCCGCAGTGGATAACTCCAATTCTTGTGGTTAGAATTGACACCAGATTCTAATAATAAATGAGCGGGCAAGAATAAAGTGGTAGTCACCTATTGGCAAAAATGTACCGATTGTTTGAAAGTCGAAATTCCTTCGCAACAATTTAACACTTGGATCAGACCCCTGCACGCAGAAATGGATAGCGATACGCTGCGCTTGTTTGCGCCCAATAGATTCATCCAGGACTGGGTGAAGGGAAAATTTCTGGGAAGAATAAGCGAGATCGTTAAAGAACTTGCTGGGGATGATCTCCAGGTAATGGTGGAAGTGGCATCTCTGGATAGATCCGCCACGGCTGACCCGAAAATTGCAATTGATTCTGGAGGGCTCGATAGGACGCCGCCGGTGGTGAAGCCCTTGACGCCGTCATTGACGAGGTCACACCACATTCAAGGACAATTCAGCTTCGGCCCTGAATCGCTTGTCCAACGCCGCAATATGGATATCATCATAGAAGGCAAACTAAGACATCGCGGGGCCCTCAACAGCCTCAACACCTTCGATAATTTTATTGAAGGGAAATCAAACCAGTTGGCCAGGGCGGCATCGATACAGGTCGCTGAGAATCCGGGCTATGCCTATAACCCCCTCTTTATTTATGGTGGTGTGGGGTTAGGAAAGACTCACTTAATGCATGCTATCGGAAACTATATGGTGGCTAAAAAACCCGATGCGAAGGTGGTGTATCTGCATTCAGAGACATTCGTTGCAACCATGGTGACGGCGCTACAGTTGAATGCGATTAACGAATTCAAACGCTTCTATCGTTCAGTCGACGCCCTCCTGATCGATGATATTCAATTTTTTGCCGGCAAGGAGCGGTCCCAGGAAGAATTTTTCCATACCTTTAATGCCCTTCTCGAAGGCGGCAAGCAGATAATCCTCACATGTGATCGCTTCCACAGGGAAATTAATGGGCTCGAGGAGAGGTTGAAATCTCGATTTGGCTGGGGACTCACGGTGGCGGTTGAGCCGCCGGAGTTGGAAACCAGGGCCGCGATACTGATCAACAAGGCTGCACAGTGTGACATCGACTTGCCAAATGAGGCCGCCTTGTTCATCGCGCAACGGCTGAGATCCAATGTTCGTGAGTTGGAAGGCGCCTTGAAGCGTGTTATCGCCCATGCCCACTTCGTCGGCGAGAAAATTGATCTGGACCTGATAAAGGAGGCCCTGCGGGACTTGTTTGCGCTGCAGGACAAGCTCGTTACCATCGATAATATTCAACGCTCTGTGGCCGAATACTACAAGATCAAGATGGCGGATATGTTGTCCAAACGCCGTAACAGGTCGATTGCGAGGCCTAGACAGGTGGCCATGAGCCTGTCAAAGGAGCTTACAAATCATAGTTTGCCGGAAATTGGGGATGCTTTCGGGGGCAGAGACCACACCACGGTGATACATGCCTGCAAACAGGTAAGTAAATTGCGTCACAGCTCCATCGATATTAAAGAAGATTACAATAATTTGCTTAGATCGCTATCTAGTTAAGCAGAGGCTCACGAGAAACGAGTCCATAGAATAAGGGAATGAAAAGCCATGCATTTCGTGATATCACGTGAGGCCCTGTTAAAGCCACTTCAAACAGTCTGCGGTGTCGTGGAGCGCCGACAAACCTTGCCGGTACTATCGAATGTGCTCATGATACTGAAAGATAGTGAGTTATCACTCACCGGGACAGACTTAGAAGTGGAGCTGGTCGCTAGGGTGACCGTCGATGAAGCGATGCAGCCCGGAGAAATTACGGTTCCAGCCAGGAAGCTCCTCGACATCTGTAAATCGCTGGCTGACCAGGCCTCCATAGAGCTTACTATGCTGGCTGATGGAAGACTCACTCTTAAATCTGGCAGGAGCAGATTCACGCTAGCTACGCTTCCGGCGGCTGAGTTCCCGAATGTAGAAGAAGAGTCTGATACATTTTCTCTCAGCCTGCCACAGTCAAAATTGAGAGAATTGCTGGAGAACACCAGTTTTGCCATGGCACAACAGGATGTTCGTTACTACCTTAACGGCATGCTTTTTGAAGTTGCCTCAGACTACCTGCGGGTGGTCGCTACGGATGGACACCGTCTGGCGATGGAGACGCTGACCATCGAAAAGGGCATCGACGAAGTTCAACAACTGATTCTGCCGCGGAAAGGCATTATGGAATTGGCCAGGCTGTTGTCCAACGATGAAGAGGATATTGATCTTACCTTTGGGCAAAACCATATTCGAGCCAGGGTGCCTGCCATCACGTTTACTTCAAAACTGGTAGACGGGAAGTTTCCGGACTACAACCGAGTCCTTCCGAAGGGAGGTAACAAGGTCGTGATCGGGAATTGCCAGGAGTTACGCGATGCCTTTGCCAGGGCTTCCATACTATCGAACGAAAAATACCGGGGAGTGAGAGTGTTGCTATCTAGTGGGGAGTTGAAAATTTTGGCCAACAACCCCGAGCAAGAGGAAGCAGAGGAAGTCGTATCGGTTGACTATGAAGGTGAGTCACTAGAAATTGGCTTCAACGTAAGCTATCTGATTGATGTGCTGTCCACATTGACGAGCGAGCGCGTGCGTATCACCCTTTCCGACCCGAATAGCAGTGCCTTGCTGGAGGCTGAGGAAGGTAGCGAAGCGCTCTATGTGGTGATGCCAATGCGCCTGTAGGATACACAGGATATCGGCTTTTTCACTTTCCAGGCAGCGCTATGAGCGAGATAACCCGGCTCAATATCACCTCAATCAGGAACATACAGACCGTTACCATCGCCCCCTGCCCCAGAATCAATTTGTTTTGGGGTGAAAACGGTAGTGGTAAGACCAGCATCTTGGAGTCCATCCACCTGTTGGCGTCAGGGCGTTCGTTTAGAAGTGTCAGACCACAAACACTGATTAGTGAGGATTCATCCGAAGCAATCGTTTATGTAGAGCTGGCGGATGGGGGCCGTATTGGCCTCAGCAGGCGACGAAGACAGCCCATCAAACTCAAATTTCAGGATCAGAGGCAGAAAAACTGGGAGAATGTGGCGCGAGCGATTCCGGTTCTGGTGCTGGATTCGAATTCCTTTCGCCTATTGGAGAGCGGGCCCAAGGTGCGCAGACGCTTTTTGGACTGGGGTGTGTTTCACGTGGAACCTTCTTTCCTGGCTCATTGGCGGACCGTTAACAAATGTGTGGCTAATAGGAATTCCCTACTCAGGCAAAGCCGCTTGGACAAGAGTCAATTGGAGGCTTGGGACACTGAGTTGATTCACGCGGCCATAGCGGTGGATATGGCCAGAACCGCCTACTTTACTCGACTCCTACCTGTATTTCAGAACGTCTATTCAACTTTGGGTGGAGAGGCCATCAAAAAGCTGACACTGCGCTACGATCCGGGATGGGATTCAGCCTTGGATTTTGCTTCTGTGCTCTCTTCGGGGCTGGAAGCAGATCTCCGCTATGGTGCCACGCAGAACGGGCCACACCGCGCAGATATCAAGGTGCAAATTGACAAGACTCCAGCTGTCGAGTTTCTTTCCAGGGGTCAGCAAAAAATACTGGTAAGCTCACTAAAAATCGCTCAGGCCCGGATCCTTGCTGATGCCACCGGTCGTCAATCTATTTATTTGGTAGATGATCTCCCCTCGGAACTGGACAAGGGCAATCGGTTAGCGGTGTTAAAAATGTTGACGCAACTTGGGGGCCAATTGTTCGTTACAAGTATCGATCTAGATGCGATTACGATAGACGTGGACCAGATTGAGAAGGCCGTGTTCCACGTGGAACGTGGTACAATCACGACTTGATTTTCAATTGTTTTATCCGATATTAGAAGTGAGGCTGGTTTGATTTTCGAGCCTTCTTCCGGAGTGTTTTTATGAGTGATGAACCCCAATCGGAATATAATTCCGACAGTATTAAGGTGCTTAAAGGCCTCGATGCTGTACGAAAGCGCCCAGGAATGTACATTGGAGACACTGACGATGGAACTGGGCTTCACCACATGGTCTTCGAGCTGGTTGATAATTCCGTAGACGAGGCCCTGGCTGGCCACTGCGACGATATTAGAGTGATTATCCACGTGGGCGAGACCATTACTGTTACAGACAACGGCCGTGGCATCCCCACGGAAATGCACGATGAAGGTGTCTCGGCAGCAGAAGTCATAATGACCGTGCTTCATGCCGGTGGTAAGTTCGATGACAATAGCTACAAGGTGTCGGGTGGGCTGCACGGCGTAGGCGTGTCTGTTGTCAATGCCTTGTCAGAAGAGTTAAAGCTCACCATCAGGCGAGAAAACAAGGTATATGAGCAGTATTACGAGCATGGGGTTCCCGTGGCGCCGTTAGCCGTGGTGGGCGAGACCAGCCGTACGGGGACAGAATGCCACTTTAAGCCATCGACAGATACTTTTTCAAACGTAGAATTTCACTACGATATCCTTGCTAAAAAGCTACGTGAGTTAGCGTTTCTTAACGCTGGAGTGACCATTCGGCTTTTAGATGAGCGCTCCGGCAAGCAGGAATCGTTTAATTACGATGGCGGCCTCGAGGCGTTTGTAGACTACTTGAACAAGAACAAAAACACGGTCAATAAGATGTTCCATTTCATTTCTGAACGCAAAGACGACGGCATCACCGTTGAAGTAGCATTGCAGTGGAATGATTCCTACCAGGAAAACATATTCCCCTATACCAATAATATTCACCAGAGAGACGGTGGCACCCACCTTGCCGGCTTTCGTGGCGCGTTGACACGGGTGCTTAACAACTATATTGACAAGGAGTTGGCCAATAAAAAAGGAAAGGATGTAGCTACAAGTGGAGATGATGCCCGAGAAGGACTGACGGCCATCATTTCCGTTAAGGTGCCGGATCCGAAATTTTCATCTCAAACCAAGGATAAACTGGTGTCCTCAGAGATCAAGGGCGTTGTGGAGCAGGAGATGGGGTCCCACTTCAGCGATTATCTGATGGAGAATCCACAGGACGCGAAGCTCATCGTCGGTAAGATGATCGACGCCGCTCGAGCCAGGGAGGCGGCCAGGAAAGCCAGGGAAATGACCCGCCGCAAGGGCGCTCTGGACGTGGCTGGACTACCAGGGAAATTGGCCGACTGCCAGGAGAAGGATCCGGCACTGTCGGAAATCTATATTGTGGAGGGAGATTCCGCCGGAGGCTCAGCCAAACAAGGCAGGAATCGCAAAAACCAGGCCATTTTGCCGCTCAAAGGTAAAATCCTTAATGTCGAGAAGGCCCGATTTGACAAGATGTTAAGTTCCGCCGAGATTGGCACGCTCATTAAGGCGCTCGGTTGCAGCATCGGCAGTGAAGAATTTTCTCCCGATAAACTTCGTTATCACAGCATCATTATTATGACGGATGCTGATGTGGATGGTTCCCATATCCGCACACTGCTGCTGACTTTCTTCTTTCGCCAGATGCGGGAATTGGTGGAGAGAGGCCATATCTTCATCGCCCAACCCCCCCTGTACAAAATTCGCAAAGGCAAGCAGGAACAATATCTGAAAGATGATATCGAACTGGCGAATTACCAGATGCAAATTGCGCTGGAAGAAGCCAGTCTGCACGTGAATTCCGAGGCGCCGGGAATTTCCGGGGACGCGCTGGAGTCACTGGTGAAGAAGTACAACGAGGCCTACGCAATTATCAGCCGTCTGGCCAGGCTGTATCCGTCAGAAATTCTTGAAGCAATGATCTTCACCCGACGCCTGGCCGAAGATGAGCTCAAGTCTGAAGACAAGGTCAATCAGTGGGTGCATGAGCTTGCCGACAGCCTGGGGCAGCACCAGCCTGGAGTAAGTGCCAACTATACATTCGAAGTCACAGAAGACAATGAGCGCCATATCTATTTGCCGTTAGCCAAGCTAAATTTGCACGGCCTGGAAAAGGACTATGGCTTCAGCAGTGATTTCTTTCATTCCGGGGAGTACAGAGCACTCGCGGGTCTGGGTGAGACCCTGGATGGACTCATCGAGGACGGTGCCTATGTCAAGCGCGGCGAGAAGACCCACGAGGTGGACAGTTTTGGAGAGGCGATTGAGTGGCTAACGAATGACGCCATGAAGGGTCATTATCTACAACGCTACAAGGGCCTCGGGGAGATGAACCCGGAGCAGTTATGGGATACCACCATGAACCCGGAAACGCGGCGAATGCTGCAAGTCACTATTGACGACGCTATTGGAGCGGACCAGTTGTTTAATACCCTGATGGGTGATCAGGTGGAACCGCGACGGCAGTTTATAGAAGAGAACGCACTGGCGGCCGAGAATCTGGATATATGAGGGCGTTTTAAGGGGCCGAGCGACGGGAAAATAAACGCGGCAACACCCACTTAGTCAGGGCTTACTTACAGCGACCTCCGTGGACTTATTCCCTACTCAGGATCTGCCGGGCAGCACTGGCAAGATTATCAAACACCGGCACCTCTTCGAAATCCAGATTTCGCAATAAGTCTTCTGTTTCGAGTCCTTTGCCGGTGCGAACCAACAACGGCTTGCAGCCAAAGGCAAGCGCCGCTTTCACATCTTTTAAACTGTCGCCCACAAAACTGGCCCCAGACAATTTACAAGCAAACTCCGCTTCCATCTGGCGCAGCAAACCGACCCTGGGTTTGCGACAATCACAGCGATCGGTGGGCAAATGGGGGCAATAGAAAATACCGTCTACGGTACCACCGCTGTCTTCGACCAGGCCGCAAAGTTTAAGGTGCATGGCGGACAATGCAAGTTCGTCAAAAATGTTTCTGCCGATGCCGGATTGATTGGTGGCGATTAGGATGGCGTATCCAGCCTTGCTAAGAGTGGCGATGGCATCGATACTGCCGTCAATGGGAATCCACTCATCGGCGGACTTGATGTACGCGTCGGAGTCTTCATTGACCACGCCATCTCTATCGAGTATGACTATCTTCATGGTTTATGTAAGTACGAGATATCGGCTACACGAAGAAACAAACTGCGTAGTTGCTGCAACAGGGCAACACGATTATCACGCAGGCTCTTCTCTTCACTCATAACCAGTACCGAGTCAAAAAAAGTATCAACACTTTCCCTTAGACTCGCCAATTGTTGCAACCCATCCTTGTACAGCCCCTGGTCGAACAAAGGCACCACCTCTCCCATTTTATGAGTCAAGGCTTCGTACAAGTCTTTTTCGGCAGGCTCTACTAACAGCGTCGCGTCGATAACAGAGTCTGCAAGTTCGCTGTCCAGTTTGGATAGCAGGTTTGAAACTCTCTTGTTTGCAGCAGATAAAGAATGGGCCTGCTGCAATTTACTAAAGTGTTGGACTGCTAAAACTCGTTCATGGAAATCCAGTGGGCGTTGCGGTTTGAGCGCCATCACCGACTGAAATACATCGATGGAAATGCCTTGATCGGTATACCAGCTACGAAACCTATCCAGTAAAAATTCAAACACATTAAGACAGACCTGCTGCTCAATGTCGACGTGGTCAAAACCGGATGCTGCGTGGTTTATGGTATTTAGAATATTGAGATCGAGTTTATTCTCAACCAGGATTCTCAGAATTCCGATGGCGGATCGCCTCAAGGCGAAAGGATCTCTGGACCCGGTGGGGGGCTGGCCTATGGCGAACATACCGAGCATGGAATCGAGCTTGTCTGCGATAGCCAGCACGCTACCGGCGAGTGATGTGGGAACACTGTCTCCTGAAAACCGGGGCATATACTGCTCGTCGATAGCGGTCGCCACCACAAGATCCTCGCCATCATTGAGCGCATAGTAATAACCCATACGCCCCTGAAGATCGGCAAACTCTGCCACCATCGAGGTCACAAGGTCGCACTTGGACAACAGGGCAGCGCGCCGGCATTGTACGGGGTCGGCACCGAGTTGTTCGGCAAGATAGACGGCAAGACTGGCCACCCGTTGGGATTTATCGAACACCGTGCCAAGCTGTTTCTGGAATACAATGTGCTTGAGTTGTTCGAGATGAGATTCGAGTGAAGACTTCTTGTCCAGTTCATAAAAAAACCGCGCGTCGGCTAATCTTGGCCGGATTACGCGCTCGTTGCCTGCGATCACCTGGGCCGGATCGGTGCTGCGGATATTGCTAACGGTGATAAAGTAGGGCATCAATTTGGCGTCGCTGTCGAGCAGATAGAAATACCTTTGATGCGACTTCATCGCTATTATCAGAGCTTCCGGAGGGACTTCCAAAAAGTGTTGGTCAAATTTCCCGATGAGGGCAACAGGAAACTCGACGAGTCCAGTGACCTCATCTAGCAGGGACTCATCAACAACGACGGTGGCACCGACCTTGTCGCCTTCTTCTGTGACCAACTTGCGGATGCATTCCCTGCGCTTCTCAAAATCGGGAATGACACTGCCAGTTTCCTCCAACAGGGATTCATACTCGGTAGGGAAATGTACTTCGATGTCATGGTTGTAAAGGAAGCGATGGCCCCGGGTTGTAGCGCCAGTACTAACACCCAAAATCCTGGTGTCGATGCACTCCTCGCCATATAGCATTAGCACCCAATGTACGGGACGCACAAACTCTTCCTTGGAACTGCCCCACCGCATGGGTTTTGGAATAGGAAGTTTATCAAGTGCAGCAGATACGATTCCTGGCAGTAGATGTTGCGCCGATGCACCCTCCTGGGAAGTTGAGAAGCTGAGTTTTTCCACACCACCCTTGTGGGCCCTGGCGAGCTTAGATACCTCAACACCACAGGAGCGGGCAAAGCCTAATGCTGCGGGGGTTGGATTGCCATCAGCATCGAACGCAGCGGTTAGGGCGGGGCCCAGACGCTCGGTCTTTTTCTCCGGCTGCTGTTCTAGGAGCTCGCGGACCATAACAGCCAGTCTACGTGGAGTGGCGTATCTATGAATGGTCGTGAAGCTAAGGCAGGCCTGTTCCAGGCCTGCCTTCATATTATTCTCAAACGCCTCCGACAAGTCGCCGAGGGCATTCGGGGGCAGCTCTTCTGTGCCAATTTCGACCAAAAAATCTCGCTCTGACATTGCCGCTACGATTCCAGGTATTGTTTGCGTAATTCGTCGGAGGCGAGGGGAAAGCCGAGTTCTTTGCGACTAGCTAAATAGCTGGCAGCAATGCTGCGGGCGAGGGCTCTTACCCGCAGAATAAAACGTTGACGTTCGGTGACGGAGATCGCCTTTCTGGCATCGAGTAGATTGAAATAATGGGATGCCTTTAGCACCTGCTCATAGGCAGGCAATGCCAGATTATTTTCGATGAGACTCTGACACTGCGCCTCGCAATCATCGAAATAGCCAAACAGCAACTTCACAGGTGCGTGTTCGAAGTTGTATGTAGACATTTCAACTTCGTTTTGCCTGAATACATCGCCGTAGGTGACGACGCCATTG
>CAJXIY010000006.1 GCA_913054495.1 uncultured Gammaproteobacteria bacterium
TTGCCGTCTGCGCCGGGACGCTGGCGGCCAAAATTTAGTTGCTTCTTCAGGCCGGAGACACGAATTTCAAAATACTCATCCAGATTGGAGCTAAAAATCGATAAAAAGTTGAGGCGCTCGAGCAGAGGGTGCTTGGGGTTTTTTGCCTGACTTAAGACCCGTAAATTAAACTCCAGATAACTCAGTTCCCGATTTTCAAAATATGCGCTATCGCTCAGGTCGATTTCGCCGCCGACATTTGCGTTTGGCAAGCGGGCAGTGCGGAGTTCGAAATTATCCGAGCTGTCATTCGTGACCACTTCCAGAATAGAGTTTCCGGATCGCTTCGCCATGGTTTCAAGATCCTGATTCATCAACGAGAACTGGCCGTACCGTGGTGACAGGCAGTGCTTAGTGACGCCAGTTGAACCGAAAATGTTAGCATTTTCTGCTACTGCTTCATACGTCGCTTGTCGCCAGTGCCGCCGGCACGGCGATTCCAGGGATTGGGAGTGGCGAGGTGGTATGATTCGAAATAGTACATAACCAATTGATAAATAACATTATAATTACTTCCAAGTGGTCCCTGGCAGGGCGTTTTCCCTACTCTCCCGAACCCCCCGTGCTATGCGTGAATTCAGTCCTGGCTGGCGCAAAGAAACTCGCAATATTCAAGCAAAGATCTATACTGAACTTGGCTGATATGCTTTGTGTCGCCGAATGGCAAGGATGCTATGTCGTGGTACGTTTCCCTAACCAAGGCGAGATAGTTGGGGACGACAATCCAGGGAGGAGTGAACGCGATGTTTGACGGCAGTGAGCAAGGTAGCGAGAGCCAAAATTCGGAATTCAAATTAGAATTTCAGGATGAATTACCGAGTCTGTCCAGCACGGCTTCCTGCCCCTCCTACCCGTCGCAGCCAAAAGCTCCTCCATCCAGGGCACCATCGTGCTCCCTGGCAAACTTCCAAGAATCCGGCAATCGTAAGCAAGCCACATCCGAAAAGTCCGGGCAGGCGTTTGACGTCACCCAGATTTATCTGAGGGAGATTGGCCAGACACCTCTGCCCACGGCTGCGGAAGAAGTCTATTACGCGAGGTGCGCCCTGCAGGGAGATGCACGCAGTAAGCGGCGAATGATCGAGAGCAATCTCAGGTTGGTTGTGAAAATTTCCCGTCGCTATATCAATCGCGGCATGGCTCTGCTGGATCTGATTGAGGAGGGTAATCTCGGCTTGATACACGCCGTGAAAAAGTTTGATCCGGAACGGGGCTTCCGATTTTCAACCTATGCCACCTGGTGGATACGCCAGGGTATCGAACGGGGTCTAATGAACCAGGCCCGAACCATTCGCTTACCCGTGCACGTAACTAAAGAGTTGAACTCGGTGCTGCGGAAGGCACAGCAATTAGCCACCAGGAAAGCACGGGATCCAAGCGCGGAAGAGATTGCAGCCGAAGTCGGCAAAACCGTGCCGGAGATTAAACGACTGCTACGTCTAAGCGAAAAAGTGACTTCTGCGGATGCGCCGATTCTGGCCGATGGGGAAATTACTCTGCAAGATACCTTTGCCGCCGACAATGGCCAGGGGCCAGATAATCTCCTGCAGAATTCGGAACTACGTCAGCGCCTGGGCAACTGGCTGCATCAACTCCCGGATAGGCACAGGGAGATTTTGTCGCGGCGATTCGGACTCAACGGCTATGACAGCGATACCCTGGAAAACGTCGGCAGTGCCATCGGGTTAACCCGGGAACGAGTTCGTCAAATACAGATTGAGGCACTGAAGAAGCTTAAATCTATCATTAGCCGGGATGGTGTTGCGCGGGATATCTTTGCCGTGTTCAATTGAGTCAGTCACCGGGATATCCGGCTTTCCTGAAGATGAAAATACGGATTACTTGAAGGTTTCACCCTCTTGGATACCCGTCGGCAGTGGCCCTCTGACGCCGGTTCTGGCGTCAGAAAGATAAAAACATAGTTAAAACAAACACTTAACATACTGATTAATTTGCTTGCTATCTACTGATATGGTGTTATAGTTATGTATAACACTATATGGGTAGCTGGATGAGACACAGCAGAGTGGTCTGAGTGGAAATCAACTGGAATAACAAAGAGCCGATTTACCTGCAGCTAAGAGACCGTTTGGTCGAGCTGATCATGGATGGCTTGCTGAGTGAGGGCGATGCACTGCCCTCGGTGCGGCAGATTTCCAGTGAACAGCGCATTAATCCCATTACAGTATCTAAAGCGATTCAAATTCTAGTTGATGATGGTTTGGTGGAAAAAAAACGGGGGCTAGGAATGTATGTTGTTACTGGAGCGAAGGAAAAATTGTCGAAGCAGGAACGGGTCAAGTTTCTCGAACAGGAATGGCCACAAATTATCGAGCGGATTGAGAGATTGGGTCTGGAGATCCACGAACTCATTGGCAGCCATAAGGCTCGATAGAGCCAAGGCGATAAGGACGAGCAATGAGTAATATCGTTGAAGCCAGGGCGCTGACGAAAACCTATGGCAGTCTCAAGGCGCTGGATGGGATTAATCTTACTATTCCAACCGGCGCTATCAGCGGCTTGATTGGGCCCAATGGTGCGGGCAAGACAACCGCGCTGAAGGCACTGATTGGATTGTGCGATGTCGAAGGCGAACTGAACGTCGCCGGTATGGACCCTCGCGCGGCGCGGCATAAGTTGATGGAGGACGTGTGCTTTATCGCCGATGTGGGCATCTTGCCCAAATGGTTCAAGGTTTCCCAGCTTATCGACTACGTAGAAGGCGTACATCCAAAATTTGATCGAATTAAAACCGGGGAATTTTTAAGTACGACGGATATTCCTGCCAATAAACGGATAAAAGAATTGTCCAAAGGCATGGTGACTCAATTGCACCTGGCCCTAGTGATGGCAATAGATGTTAAGTTACTGGTACTGGATGAGCCAACGCTGGGACTGGACATAATTTACCGAAAAGAATTCTATGATCGCCTACTCAATGACTATTACGACGGAGATCGCACCATCGTCATCAGCACCCATCAGGTGGAGGAGATCGAGGCGCTGCTAACCCATCTGAACTTCATCAATAATGGGGAAATAGTACTCAGTGCGATGATGACGGACCTTGCAGATATCTATACCGAAGTCGTAGTGGATCCAGAACAAATCGCGCAAGCCGATGCACTAAACCCCATTCATATTCGCGAACTCCTGGGTAAAAAATCCTATACATTTGAATCGGTGCCAAAGGCTCAACTACAGCCCCTGGGTGAAATCTACACACCCAGCGTTGCCGACTTGTTTGTCGCCAAGATGAAGGACAGCAGACATGAATAAATTTCATCTTCTACAGTTCCACGCCCTGTTACAGCGGGAAATACTGGAACATAGAAATATGTTTATCATGGCGCCGGCGATTCTCGCGGGGTTAATCTTGCTCTTCAGTGTTTGGGCAATGACGCGGATGGGGCAAGATACTGTATCGATAAGTATAGAATATATGGCGCTGTTATTTGATGGTTTGTCACCGCTGGAAATGGCGCCAATGTTTATGATTCCTGCGATCCCATTCATCGGCATATTTTATTTTTGCGCAATCATCTACTTAATGAATTCTTTGTATCAGGATCGTCAGGAACTCAGCATATTGTTCTGGCAATCGATGCCAGTTTCCAATTTGAATACCGTGCTGTCGAAATTGGTAACGATCGGGATGGTGGCGCCTCTATTCTACATAGCTACGATGTTCGCACTCTATGTCATTGCCTTGTTCTGGCTCGCTATCCTTGGATGGAGTTACGACATCGAAGTAGCCGGGCTCGGCTATATGTTTCTGGCAGCGGTGGTGAGCCTGATATTTGTATACTTATCAATTGTCACAACAGCTCTGTGGTTACTACCGACGATTGGCTGGGTGGTACTGTTTTCGGCGTTCGCTAAGCGCACACCGATTCTGTGGGCGATCGGAGTATTCATCCTGGTAGGGTTTTTAGAAGAGTTCATATTCGGCACGCAATTTTTAGGAAATTTTGTCCAGAGCAGATCCACTCCAACTCAATACCTGATATTGGATTTCCAGGATGTAGTTGAAAGACTAATTAACTACGACATGCTGTTTGGGATAATGGTGGGATCTATCCTGCTTGCCGGTGCCGTTTACATGCGACGGTTTATTGATTGAGAGCGGGCCTGGATGCTCAGTAGCGACGGGCTTGTTTAAAGGAATTGCGTATGAAAAATATCATATTGAAAAATCGCTATACCTTGTTAGTGACCGTATTAACGGTGTATATCGTCGTGCTTGTGATTGAGGGATTTATCACTGGAAGACAGGCCCAGGTTCTGGACTTCGAGAATCCATTCTTCGATCTGAATATAAAAGATCTAGAGGGACTCCGAGAGCGACGCGCCTAGCCCGGATATTTCACGCAGAGACAATGAATACCTAATCAGGGGTCACCTAAAGATCAACACAAAAACGTTGACAGTAATTCCAGATTCCCATAGAGTCTCGGGCGCTAAGGCATACAAGCATAGAATTTGGCTGCCAGGCCTCGATTACACAGGTCAAATCAAGCAGGGCCATAACAGCGGGAATACACAAGATCAGCAATGAATAGCACAGCCTTTAATACAATCTTGAATCAGGCGACAGCGGTAAACGCAGTGTCCCGCCGTGCCTTGCGCGCGGCGTTTACTCAAATTGGAGACTGTGGTTTTAGATAGTTAGTAACAAAGATTCAAAAAACCTCTATGTGTCTCCGACCTTAGAGGTTTTTTTTGCCTGTGAATGATTGAAGAGAGCCAGAAGATGAAGATGTTGAAAATCGAGGACGCCGCCAGGCTGGCCTGGCCAGCGCTGGAAGAAATAGCACTACCCTTCGGAGTATTGAGATATGCCCGTGGCGTGAATCGTCGATCAAACTCCCTAAATGTCTACCCTCGTGTTAACTATGAGCACAGCGACTTGCTGCGCTCTACCGAGGCTTTCTTCGGGCAGAGGGGTTTGCCCGCTATCGTCAGAATTTTGGATAGTCGCGAAAACAGAAACCTGGATTCCCAACTCCTTGACAGCTATCTCGCCGGCAAGGGATACGGTCTAGAGGCGCCCACACGCGTACTGCTCTGCGATTTGCCAATACGGAAATCCACGCATGCCCATGTGTCTGTATCGCTCGAGTTAAATGACTGGTTACGCGTCTGGCAAACAATCGGGGGCCGCAGTGATACGCAAATCGGCGTCCATCAAATAACCTTGAGCAAGATTGCTGCAGTCCACTGTTTTCTGACTCTCAAGGATAAGCTGGGTATTACAGTGAGTTGTGGCATGGGCGTAATCAGTGATGATGTTCTGGGGATTTATGGAATCGCAACCGGCGAAGCACATCGAGATCTGGGATACGGAACGAATTTGCTGCAACAGCTGATGCGCTGGGGGTTCTCTAATGGGGCCAGGTATGCCTATTTGCAGGTGGAGTCGGCTAACTTCGCTGCGCTGCGATTATACGAAAAATTGGGCTTTGAAGAATTTTACAGTTACTGGTATCGCGTCCAAAACCAGCACTGCGTGCACGCACCAGGAGAATCGCATACACCAGCGAGTACAGAGAATAGGCAGGCCGAAGATGGATGCAGCCCTGTCTGCGGTTGTTCCGGTTCGGTGAGTTAATGTAAACTGCAGCGCTTAAGCCAATTCACAGACGATATTTCGCAGATCTCGTCAGCAGGAACCAATAATGATCAAGAACAAACAGGTAATATTCGCCAAGCGTCCCCTGGGGGAACCGGATGATGAATGTTTTCGAATAGAAGAAGCGGAAATTCCGGAGTTGGAAGCAGGCCAGATTCTGATAAAGGTGTGCTGGCTCTCTATCGACCCCTATATGCGTGGGCGCATGAACGACAATAAATCCTATGTCGCGCCTCTGGAGATAGGCGATATCATGTCCGGGGAGTCGACAGGAATAGTGATTAAGACTAGCTCAGACTCTTTTGCCGTCGGTGATCGGGTCGCTGCACACATGGGCTGGCAGTCTTACATTGTCGCCGATGCCGATGATGCCCGGCTGATGAAAGTGGATTTGAGTAACGGCAGCCTGTCTGCGCATCTAGGTGTCGTCGGCATGCCCGGGCGCACGGCCTTCTTCGGCCTAACTGAAGTTGGCAAGCCAGCAGACGGCGAAACCCTGGTGGTAGCCGCCGCCTCGGGTGCCGTCGGCTCTGCCGTAGGACAAATAGCCAAAATTAGGGGCCTGCGTGCGGTCGGTATCGCCGGCGGCCCGGAGAAGTGCCGCTACGTGAAAGAGGAATTAAATTTTGATGCCTGCATCGATTACAAGGCGGGTAATCTGGCCGAGGAGCTTGCCGATGCCTGTCCCGATGGCATCGATATATATTTCGAAAATGTGGGAGGAGACGTGACCAAAGCCGTGGCGCCCTTGCTAAATCCCGGGGCCAGGGTACCGATCTGTGGCTATATTTCGAACTATAACGATGAAGACATTACCCAGGCAGAAACGCCATTTCACATTCTAAAGCGGTTAGAAGATGTTCCCGAGCACCGATTCTTCGTCGTCACAGAGTTTCGTGATCGCTGGCTCGAAGCCACCCACCTTCTGGGAGGCTGGGTTGCCGATGGCAGCGTAAAGTACAGAGAGAGCATCGGCGAGGGCTTGGAAAATGCACCGGGCTATCTTCGAGACGTGCTCAAGGGTAGAAATTTTGGCAAGCAATTAGTTAAAGTGGCGGATGAAGATTAATGACAGACGGTGCCACCGACGACTACAAAATATCGAATCTGTTTTCTCTTGCAGGCAAGACCGCGCTGGTAACAGGCGGTTCCAGCGGGCTTGGGCTGATCATGGCCAAGGGCCTATTGCTAAATGGCGCGCGGGTAATGATCGCATCCAGGGAAAAAGAAAAATGTGACCTGGCGCTTGGAGAATTGCAGCAATACGGAGATTGCAGCGCAATTGCAGCCGACGTAACCGATGCGGGAGACAGGGCAGCACTGGTTTCTGCAGTAGAGTCAAAGTTTGGCAGTCTGAGTATTCTTATCAACAACGCCGGTGCCAACTGGGGGGCAGAAATTGAAGACTACCCGGACACGGGATTTGCCAAGGTCATGAATACAAACCTGAATGCGGTGTTTTCCATGACCCGGGATTTCCTGCCCTTATTGGAAAAGGCAGCGAGCACGGAAGATCCTGCACGGGTTATTAATATTGGATCGATGGACGGCATCCACGTGCCTATCGTGCAGCGTGTGCCTACATTTGCCTATTCCGCCAGCAAGGCAGCATTGCACCACCTCACGCGCACCCTGGCGGTGGATCTGGCGCCGAAGAATATCACCGTCAATGCGGTGGCGCCTGGGTTTTTCGAATCCAGGATGACCGACTATGTATTTGAACACTTCAAGGCGGACATCGAAGACGACTGCCCTCTGCACCGGGTGGGTCGGCCACAGGAAATGGTGGGAATTATTGCCTACCTGGCCTCGAGAGCCGGTGCCTACACCAATGGCACCGTAATTCCCGTCGATGGTGGCACCAGCATCTCGAAAGGACGGCGACCATGGACAGAATAGCGCGAGTTCTCAATGTAAAACTGTTCTGCCCACGGCAGAAATCCGGTAGCTAATACCCTCGTTGCGGGTGTAATTTAACTGCCTGCTGTTTTATCGCAAGATCCGCAAGAAAGGAAAAATTACGCCGTCGAGCGCCCCGGCAGCAATTGAATGGAGTGGATATGAGTTTATTTAATCTTAAGTCTAAAGTTGCCCTGATTACGGGCTCGAGCAAGGGGATTGGACAGGCGATTGCAACTCGCATGGCTGAGCAGGGGGCGAGCGTTGTTATCTCCAGCCGGAGCCAGGATGCCTGTGATCAGGTGGCTGCTGACATAAATACACAGGGGGGCACGGCGATCGCGATTGCCTGCAACATTAATTACAAGGAACAACTACAGGAACTGGTGTCGAAAACCGAAGAGCAGCTGGGAAGAATCGATATCCTGGTTTGCAATGCGGCAATCAACCCCTATTTTGGCCCCTCCCAGGATATTTCGGATGCAGCATTCGACAAGGTAATGCATTCAAATATCGGCAGTGTTCACAGGCTGTGCCAGATGGTGATCCCGGCGATGGCAGAGGCCGGCGGCGGTACCGTAATCATTGTGTCTTCGATCGGTGGCCTGAAAGGATCTTCCTCCCTGGGAGCCTACGCTATTTCCAAGGCGGCCGACATGCAGATTGCGCGTAATCTGGCGGTGGAATGGGGGCCGAAAAACGTGCGGGTCAACTGTATTGCACCGGGTCTGGTGCGAACGAACTTTGCCCGCGCACTGTGGGAAAATCCCGAGATCTACGAGGCGACAATTGCAAAATACCCGCTCAGGCGTATCGGGGAGCCAGATGAGATTGCGGGGGCTGCGGTATTTCTGGCCTCGGACGCAGGAAGTTTTACCACAGGCCAAACCATTGTGATCGATGGCGGTGGTACAATCGCAAGCTAACATGCACTTTATGTACGGATTTTAGCAGGAGTAACCACCATGATGGATTTGGGCTTGTCAGAAAAACTGGTTGAGGTACGGGAGACCATTCGCACCTTCGTGGAAGAAAAGGTCGAACCGGTGCAGCAGGAATATCACGATGAGATCGACGTGGGAGATCGCTGGTCCCACACCGCCCGTCAGGATGAAATTCTCAACAGTTTAAAAGATGAGGCGCGCAGACTGGGCCTGTGGAATTTCTTCTTGCCAGAAAGTCAGGGCGGTGCTGGCATTTCTAATCTCGAATACGCCCACCTGGCTGAGATCATGGGGCGCAGCCGGCTCGCGTCGGAAGCGTTCAATTGCAGCGCACCGGATACGGGCAACATGGAAGTATTGGAGCGTTATGGCTCTGAAGCACAAAAGAAGCAGTGGTTGGAGCCGCTGCTGGCGGGAGAAATACGCTCTGCCTTTGCCATGACGGAGCCCGGCGTGGCTTCTTCCGATGCGACTAATATCGCGACGCTTGCCGTACTCGATGGTGATGAATGGGTCATCAGCGGTGAGAAATTTTATATCTCCGGTGCCGGGGATGTGCGCTGCAAGATTATGATCTGCATGGTGGTAACCGATCCGGATGCGCCGAAGCATAATCGTCAATCCCAGATTCTCGTGCCCATGGATGCAGAAGGCGTGGAGGTTGTGCGCCCGATGCAGGTGTTCGGACGCGATGATGCGCCCCATGGACACATGCACATCAAATTTCACAATGTCCGTGTACCCGAAAATAACCTCATTCTTGGTCGGGGTCGCGGTTTCGAGATTTCTCAGGGTCGTCTTGGCCCGGGTCGAATCCATCACTGCATGCGCTCCATCGGCGCTGCTGAGAAAGCGTTGGATTTAATGTGTAAGCGCGCGGTGAGTCGTGAAGCTTTCGGCAAGCCCCTGGCGGAATTGGGCGGCAACTATGACATCATTGCCGACAGTCGCATCGAAATTGAGATGTGCAGGCTGCTAACCTTCAAGACAGCCTGGCTGATGGATACTATTGGTAACAAGGCGGCCAGGGATGCAATTTCTCAAATTAAGGTGGCCGTGCCCAACATGGCCCTGAGAGTAATCGATCGGGCCATACAGATGCATGGTGCGGCGGGCATCTCTCAGGATTTTCCACTGGCCGCATTGTGGACCAGTCAGCGCACTTTGAGATTAGCAGATGGCCCCGATGAGGTGCATCGGCGTGTTATCGCCAGGAAGGAACTGGCCAAGTATACTTGAGACCAGATGATTATCTGGCAGCGAGCCAAGAAAAGAAAAATTGGGAACTTCGGTTCCCATTTTTATGAATTGTAGATGAGACTGCTAACCACAATATAAATGTAATGGAACTAACAGTAGCCGCAATAATTCCAGTGTTTAACCGTGTTCAGTTACTGGGCCGTGCCCTGGAATCCGTGTACGCACAGACTTCGCCGGCAGATGAGGTCTGCGTCGTTGACGATGGTTCGAGCGATGGTGTTCGAGAATTCGTAGAAGAGAATTTTCCAGAGGCACTATACTGCTACCAGCACAATCAAGGCGTTAGTGCGGCGCGTAATCGTGGTGTGGCTGTTACCACCAGTAGTTGGCTGGCATTTCTGGATTCGGATGACGAGTGGCTGCCCGGAAAACTGCAGGCCCAACTCGACGCACTGACAGAGCAGGACGAGTACCGCCTGGTACATTGTGATGAAATCTGGATTCGCCGGGGGGTCAGGGTTAACCCGATGAACAAACATCAAAAAAGCGGCGGGGATTTGTTTGCGTGTTGTTTGCCTCGCTGTGTGATTTCTCCATCGGCGGTGCTGCTGGAGCGCAGCCTGTTGAGCGAGTGCGGCGGCTTCGATGAGAGTCTGCCGGCTTGCGAGGATTACGATCTCTGGTTAAGAATATGCAGCAGGTATTCGGTGCTCTATCTCGAGCAGGCATTGTTAAGAAAATACGGGGGTCATGAGGATCAATTGTCCAGCAAGTATTGGGGCATGGACAGATTTCGAATACAGGCTCTGGACAAGCTGTTGAGATCGGGGACGCTTAAGCGGGAACAGGCGTTAGCGGCGCGAGCGATGCTGGTCAGAAAAAGTACAATCATGATGAATGGGGCAAGCAAACGAAAAAACACAGAACTGGCACAGAAGTACCGGCGCCTGATCGAAAACTATTCGCTGGGTGCTGAGGAAGAACAGCAGTGACGCATCGCAGTGGGGTAAACCTGGTGGTGGCCCACGCCCTCGAAGCGAAGCCCCTCATCGGATTTTTTCGGCTAAGACGGCAACTGACGGCAAAACCATATCCGATCTATGGCGGGGAAGAGGGCATTTGTTTGATAGTGAGCGGTTTGGGTCGAAAGGCAGCGGCGGCTGCTACGCTCCACCTGGGGAAATGGCAGGCGCAGCAGATGGGGGCAGTGTCGGGCTGGTTAAACATTGGCATTGCCGGTCATCAGAAGCTCGCTATCGGTGAAGGCATCCTGGCGCACAAAATTATCGAGAGGGCGTCCTCGTCCTGTTTTTATCCAAGCCAGATGTTTTCCGGTTTCCATACCGGAGACGTAATCAGCGTCGACGCGCCGGAACTCAATTATCCAGAAAATGCCGCCTATGAAATGGAGGCATCGGGGTTTTATGCCAGCGCAATGAGATTAGCAAACACAGAGCTGGCCCAGGTTTATAAAATCATTTCCGACAATCCGTTCAATTCAATTGAGAAAATTGATGCCAGATTCGTGAGCGATTGTATGTCGGGGCAGATTGATCAGATTCAACGACTGGTGTCGGGATTGCAGGAATTGGCAGAGGTATATAACGATGCCTACCAGCTACCGGAAGCCGTCATGCAACTGGGCTCGAAGGTAAATCCAACTGTCACGCAACAGCTCCAGCTCAAGCGCTTGGTCCAGCGCTATCACGCCCTCAATCGAAGCGATGAGTTGAATGACTTTCTGAAAAAATCTTTCAATTCCGCCAGGCAGCTGATAGCAGAGCTTGAGCTTAACATGCGGCAATCAGGGGGGCGGTGATTAGCATGTTCTCTGCTATCTACATAGAAGAAGAAGTGGCAGATACCGCGAGAGTGGAATCCATCCTGCAGAAATTTCCGGATATTCCCCAAATTCGCTGTGAAAGATATGCAGAGATATTCAATCGAAAGGCCCAGAATTTTCGCCTGCAGAAGCGCGCCCCCGCCCTGATTCTGGCGAAGAAATATGGCAAGTTGGTGCTACCAGCGCCGGCAGGCTACGGTTTTGATGCCAGCGCCAGTTATTACTTCTCGCATATGCTCAATTGCGTCTATGACTGCCGCTATTGCTTTCTGCAAGGCATGTATCGTTCGGCGAACTACGTATTATTCACTAACTATGAAGACTTTGGGGCTGCGATCGACGATGTTATCGCGCAATCTTCCGGTTCTTCAGTTTTTTACAGCGGCTACGACTGTGACAGTCTTGCATTGGATCCGGTTAGCAATTTTTGTCGCTTCTTCATCCCGGAATTTTCCCGCCACCCGCAGGCGACACTGGAAGTAAGAACCAAGAGTACCCAGATCAGACACTTGCTGGAAATGCAGCCAATACCCAATTGCGTCATTGCCATGAGTTTCACCCCAGAGGGAGCGGCTGCAAGGTGGGAGCATAAAGTACCGGCCATTGGCAAACGAATTGAGGCGCTGGGGAAACTGCAGAAGGCGGGATGGAAGGTGGCACTACGTTTCGAGCCCATTATCTTCGGTTCGGAAATATTCGAGGCAGGCGCTAAAGCAATCGACACCCTGGCTGCATATCGACAATTATTCATCGAGGTGTTCGAGAAGATTGATCCCTCCACGGTGCACTCGGTGAGCACCGGATTGTTTCGCGTGCCGCTCAGCTATTACAAGAATATCGTCAAGCTGTATCCGGATGAAGCATTGTTCGCGCGGCAAACCGAGACCCGGCAGGGCCTGGTATTATTTTCTATTGACAGGGAGAGCGAGCAGCTCGAGGCCTTGGAAAAACTGCTATTTGGTTTTATTAATCGGCAACAGTATTATCGTTGCGCATAAGCAATCGTGCTCATAAAGAATTTTCACAGGATTGTCCATGTCCCAATTGCATGAAAAACTGGTTGTAGTGTCCGGAGCCTCATCCGGTATTGGTCTGGCGATGGTGAATGCATTGCTCGATGATGGCTACCATGTGTTGGGCTTGGCCAGGGATTTCGAGCATTCTGTTATAGAACACCAGCGGTTTTCCAGTGTCTCTGTGGACATGACCCGATTTGAGTCATTGTCGGCGGTGCTTGCCGAAATTATCGATGCCAACCAACTGCCTATCAAGGCGATTGTGAACAATGCAGGCATAGGAAAAATGGGGTATCTGGAACAATTGTCATTGCCGGACATTCAAGAGGTAATGGATACCAATTTCATGAGTCACGTCATCGTTACCAAGGCGTTTCTCCCCCTACTCAAAAAACAGGGGCAAGCCGATATTGTATTTACCGGTTCAGAAGCCGCCCTACAGGGAGCCAGGCAGGGCAGTATTTACTGCGCCAGCAAATTCGCCATCCGTGGTTTCGCCCAGGCATTGCGTGAAGAATGTGCCAAATCCAATGTGCGGGTGACCCTGATCAATCCCGGCGCGGTGCGGACAGATTTTTTCGCAGACTTGAATTTCGAACCCGGTGCAGCCGAGGAAAATGCCATAGAGCCGGAAGACATCGCCAAGACTTTACTCATGGTGCTGGGGGCGAGGGCCGGTACCGTATTCGATGAGATAAACCTGTCTCCACTGACCCATGTCTGGCAACGCAAGTAGTTGGCTGGGGGATTATCGCTGCAGTCGCAACTCGCGATTTAACAGCAAAGCTGCGATAATCCAATCTACAAGCTGATAGTTAATGACGGGTGATTTTCGAACCTGTTACACCGAGGTACTTCTATGAAAATTCCGGCCACTGTAAAACTTCTCCTCTGTGCCAGCCTGACGGTGTTGCTGCAATTGAGCGCCTATGCTCACACCGGCTTGAAAGAATCCACTCCCGCCGCTGCTGCTACCGTCAAGATGTCGCCGGAGCATCTGCTCCTGGTATTCACAGAACCGGTAAAACTTCTCAAACTGGAGTTGATGGGCGTGGGTCACGAAATGCCTACTGGGTTCGAAGCAAATAGTGAAGCCATGGTGAGCTACAGGATTGAGACGCCGGGTATGCATCCTGGGGAATTTACTGTTAACTGGGCCGTGATCGGAGCCGATGGGCACGCGGTGAGCAATTACTTTAGTTTCACGGTCGACCCAAACGCGCCAGAGGCAGCTGCCGCGGGGCACGGCCATGGCGCAGCCGCAGGCCATGGTCATGACGCTGCTGCGGATCATCATTAGCCGCCGCTGAAGTTTAGAGTTATTCCATGTTCAGCTTCCCAACTACTTGGGAATTCGCAAGCTTAGTTTGTAAATTGTTCCTCTATTTCGGTGCCGCCAGTATCGCCGGCGGCAGCCTTTGCCTGTGGCTATATTCTGATGGCAGCCGACGCATGGTTGAGCGCAATCTCCTCTATATCATGCTCGGTTCCCTGCTGGGATTTCAGGCGGTTATCGCTAATTTTCTGATCCAGATTGGCCTCGTCAATGACGATGGCCTGATCGCCATGTTCGATTGGACCATGGCTTCGCTGCTGCTGGATACAGCCCTGGGCGATATGTCGGTGGCTAGACTACTTGGTTTTGGTATTGCATTTGTCGCCAGCCTGAGATTGTTACGCACCACCAGGCAACTGATGCGGGGCCCGGATCAGACCTTCTACCGCCTGCAGATGCTGGTGTATTCTCTGGCTTTATTGCTAGTGGCGTTCAGCTTTCGCGTAGGCGGACACAACTCGGTACTGCCCCTCACTTCACAGGTAGCGATTACGATTCACTTCATGGCATTCGCGCTGTGGATCGGCTCGTTGTACCCCTTGCTCATGAGCAGCGGTAGCGATGACCTCGCCAGCCTGCAACTGACGATGAAACGGTTTGGAGATGGCGCCATTGCCATCGTTGTGGCTCTGTTGGCGGCAGGCTCGCTGATGCTCTGGGGGCTGCTGGATTCCTGGCAGGAATTCATCAGCAGTGCCTATGGGATAGCCCTGCTGATCAAGTTTTCCCTGGTGTTGGCAATCCTTGGGGTGGCTGCAATCAATAGACTGGTGCTGGTACCGCGTCTGAATCGGGAGGCGAACGCAGGCAAATTACGCACCTCGATTCGCCAGGAAATGGGGCTGGCTATCGCGATTCTGATGACCACGTCTTATCTTTCTACGATTATCGGACCCGTTGACCACTAACAAAGAATTCGAATCCCTGTACTTGGACCAGACTCCTGTGGAGCGGCCATTGAATCGATCAGAGCTTCCCTAAGTCAGGTTGATTGGCTTAACAGACGCAGGCTCGATTGACGAGTCGTCCTCGATCAGTTGCCGAAGCGTAAGGCTGTCCAGATCCAGCATCAGAAAGTCAGCAGTCTGCTGGACCGGGGAGAACAGCGCTGGGATCGTCACGCTGGACTTGCTTGCAAACAGCAGGCTATTTCCAACGGGTGACCAGGCGAGATTGTACAGGTGGGTGTTACAGCTGTAGACCGCCACAGGTTCAGTCATCTCATCGAGATTTCCGAGATAAATCGTAGAACCGCGCTCGCCGTATTGAATATAGGCATATTGATCGCCGGCATGGGAAACCACGGGAGATGCCATGGCGCCGCTTTCAAATTCCGGAGTTTCTGCGGTGCTCAGGATAATTTTCGCTCCGAGCCACTGCCGCCCATCGGCCACCACTTCATCGGTAAGCAGGGTCGGCGTTGGGACATTTGCCGTAGACTCCGGGGTGGGTGACAGCTGCAACCAGGTGACCATGACCAGCGTCAGGCAGAGGGCGGAGATTGCTGCCCTATGTGACCAGTTCAGGCTTGGGAGAAAGGCGGGGGCCGGGATCGCCACAGCGGACGACGGCGGCCGGACAGACTCCACCGGCGGTATCAGACGGTAACCCTTCTTCGGTATGGTTTCGATGTAGACCCGATCTGAAGAGGCGTCGATGGCTAAATGCTTGCGTAATTCGGAGATAGCACGGGTCAGGGAGTTTTCATTGACGACGACATGGGGCCATAACTCGTGAATCAGTTCATCCCGAGTCAGGACCCTGTGGGCATTCGCCGCCAGATAACACAGAAGCTGTACGAGGCGGGGTTCCAGTTGCCGGTATAGGGCACTGTGTCGATGTTGCAGTCGATTTAGCTCGGGCTGGATCTCCCAGTCGCCTACCGCTACATGTTCCTGCAGGGCGGCCCCACCGCCTATTGAATGTAGTCCTGCCTGCGTTTCCATAGATGTCGACATTTTGTAGTCCCACGATTTCACGGCTTGCCAGGTTGACTGGGTATCCAATGAATTAGACGCAACTCAGGTCGTATTAGTTGTCAAAGCCAGGGTTTTGTCTCATTGCCGACAATAATAATCCAAGTAGACCGCTGCAGACACGATTTTCATCCATCAACAGGTTTTCTGGACCTTTTATTCACCGCATTTTCAGGTTATTCCACGTATTCGGGCCTAGATTCAGTCTCATGGCAAGCGGGTGATCCTTCGCCCGAATCGAGAAGCTTTCAGATTAGGTACAGGAGACAGAACTAATGCATAAGCAGATGTGTAGCAAGATAGTCAAATTGATGGACAGGCCGATTTCCCAATTAATCCTTGTCCTGGTCGTGGTAATGGTCTGGACCACCCAGGTCCAGGCGATCAGTACCGAGGCGCTCAAGCAGGGCATTCCCTCCCTGGCACCCATGCTCGAGATCGTAACCCCGGCGGTGGTCAATATCCGGGTCACCAGGGTGAGGCCATCGTCGGCCCGGTTTTTCTCCAATGGCGAGCAGTTACCGGACGAAGTGAGGCGCTTTTTCCGCGAATTGCCGCAGGGAGGTATTGAATCCCTGCGGCGTCCGTCGATGACGGGTGCTGGCTCTGGGGTCATCATAGACGCGCAGCGAGGCTTCGTGGTCACCAATCATCACGTCGTCGAGCACGCCGCCAATATCACGGTCCAACTCAGCGATGGTCGGTCGGTTGAGGCCGAATTATTGGGCAGTGACGCGGGCACCGACATCGCCCTGTTGCAAATCATGGCCGATTCTCTGGTGGACATAGAGTTCGCCGACATCACTACGGTTCAGGTTGGTGATTACGTTGTAGCGATTGGAAATCCCTATGGAATAGGTCAGACCGTTACTTCCGGCATAGTCAGCGCTCTTGGCAGGGCCGGGCTTAACCGCGATCACTACGAAGATTTCATCCAGACCGATGCCGCGATCAATGTGGGTAACTCCGGTGGCGCCCTGGTGGATATGGAAGGCAGGTTGATAGGAATTAATACCGCGATACTCAGCGGTAACGGTGGCAGCAATGGCATCGGATTCGCGATCCCCAGCGATATGGTGGCAGCCGTCAAGGAGCACCTGGAGCGGGATGGCGAGGTGCGGCGCGGCCTGCTGGGTGTCAGCATTACCGATGTCACGGCGGACGTAAGACTGGCACTGAATGTCGATGTTGGCAGCGGCGCGGTAGTCACCAATGTGTTAGCCGATAGCGGCGCCGCCAGAGCCGGCATCGAGATATCGGATGTGATCGTGGAAATCGATGGTCGCGCGGTCAATGGTAGTCGTCAGTTACGCAATATCGTGGGCCTGATGCGACAGGATCAGGAAGTGGAGCTGGGCCTCTATCGCGACGGTGAAAGAATGAACTTGAGCGCCACGATAGGTGGCGCCCGGAGCGAGGCATCCGGAGTGGATAGGCGGCCCGCATCGACGGCCGAATTTCGAGGTTCGCGTTTGCGTACGCGCGAGCTGACCGAGGCTGGGGATACCGGCGTGGATGTGCTTTCGGTGCGGCGGCAAAGCCGGGCCTGGACTGCGGGATTACGCGCCGGCGATGTGATCACCCATTTGAACCGACAAGCCATCGACGATCTGGCGGCGTTCGAAGCGCTGGCTGCAGATGCCGAACGATTAATGGCCTTGACCGTTATTCGGGATGGACAGGAGATGCTGCTGTTCGTCCCGTAAACAGGGAAACGCCTCGGGGGAGCTGACTGCGTTTAGCCCCCCAAACCACCTAACAACTGTCCCCCTTTGGCCGACTCACTCTGTTGAGCCGGCTTTTTTTTACAATTCGTCGGCAACTAATGTGTGTTTTGGGATTCCTATAGATATCAAGTCGTGTTAATTTCGTCATCGGCCGTAACCGGCCTCGATTCGCCGCAATGGATTGCCGATCCCGAGTTTTTATCAGGATAGTAAGTATTAACCAGAATTATTTTACGTGGTCTCTGCCATTACTCCCATCAGTTCCCTTGGTTTCATGCGCTCCCTAGGTCGGATTGGTCCGGCGCTTGCGCTAAGCCTGTTATTGGCCACAGGTTTGGCCAGGGCAGATGACCGTCAGCCGGCGCCCGCATACAACTACGACTTCAGCCAGTTTATTCACTGGCTGGAAGAGAACGTTGACGAGAAACAGCTACCCGGAGGAGCTCTCGCCATCGTCTCTCGCGAAGGCATCATCTATTTGCAAACCTGGGGTGTGAAGAGTGTAAGGGCAGAAGCGGTGGTGGCAATAGATTCAATATTCAGAATCGCGTCCATGTCGAAAACCTTCGCCGGCACGGCGGCAACCCTTCTGGTTGAACAGAACTTGCAGTCATGGGACACCAGGGTAAGCGACTTGTTCCCGAGCTTGCAGCTGGGGTCTTCCGCTTCGTCTGCTCAGATTACCCTGAGGCATATCGTCAGCCATTCTACCGGTCTCATGCCCCACTCCTATTCGAATATGCTGGACGACGGCGTGGCTTACGACAGAATTAAACAAAAATTCAACCAGATCCCCACCGTATGCGCGCCTGGCAAGTGTTACGGATATCAGAATGTGATTTTTTCTCTAATCGGCGATGTCGTCGAGCAAAGCACGGGAGACAGCTATGAGAAGTTTCTCCATGAGCGATTATTCAAGCCACTGGGGATGCTGACGGCTTCTGTGGGTATGGAGCCCTACCTCAACAGTGCCGAAGCGACCTTGCCTCATCGTAGGGTGCGAGGCAATTGGAGAACCACCACGACCAACGCTGCCTACTATTCGGTGGCGCCCGCCTCCGGCGTCAACGCCAGCATTTTCGACATGAGCCTGTGGCTACGCGCGAATCTCGGTGCGTTTCCCGAAATATTGCCCGCTGATTTTCTCTCCCGGTTGCATGAGCCAATTATTTCCACGCCTAACGGCTATTTCAGAAACTGGTCGGGCCTGGAAAAAGCCTATTATGCAACTGGGTGGCGGGTGTTCGACTACAACGGCATGCGCGCAGTTCATCATGGCGGCGGTGTCCGTGGCTATCGCTCCGAAATGGCCTTAGTCCCGGATGCCAACATCGGAATGGTGTTATTATTTAATTCGGAATCCAACCTCGCCAACGATGTGGTGCCGGCATTTCTCGATACCCTAAGTAATTTCGCTATTCAATAAACTCGCAACAGGACAAATGTATGAGCTCAGTAATCGACTTACTGAAGTCGCATCGTAGTATTCGTAAATTCAGTGACCAGGCGATAGCGCCAGAGCTGTTCGATGATCTGATGAGGGCAGGACAGTCTGCCGCCACGTCCAGTTTCTTGCAGGGAGCAACGATAGTGCGGGTGGAGGATAAAGTTAAACGCAATCAAATTGCCGAACTGGCGGGTGGACAACGCTATGTCGAATCTGCGGCGGAATTCATGGTGTTTTGCGCGGATCTCAAACGTGCGGGAAACTATTGCCACGAATATGGCAAAGCCTTCGAGGGTGATTTTACTGAACATTTCATTATTGCCACCGTCGACGTAGCGTTAATGGCCCAGAGTCTGGTTACCGCTGCGGAATCGGTGGGTCTGGGTATATGCTATATCGGGGGAATTCGCAATAATCCTGCGCTGATGACGGAGCTGCTGGAATTACCGCGGGGAGTCTATCCGGTCTTCGGTCTGTGTCTGGGTTATCCAGATCAGAATCCGGAAACAAAACCGAGACTGCCGATTTCAGTAATTCTTAAACAAGAAGTCTATAATGAAACCGGCGACCGGGACGCGATCGCTGAATATGACGAACAGATTCGCGAATATTACAAGACCAGAACCGGGGGTGGTCACGGCATCAGTTGGACCGAACAGGTTGCCGACTTATTGTCGGAGAAATCCCGGCCACACATGAAGGGCTTTCTCGCGGCTCAGGGATTCAAATTTCGCTAGGGAAGAATTTCTTGCTGCAAAATTCCGCTCAGTATTTCAACGATAGGATCCAGTTGCAGGTAGTTCTTCTTCCAGATCGCTAACCCGGGCGGCGATGATCTCGGAAGGTGGCAGGGCGCCGGCACCAAATGCAAATTTAAATTCGCCGTTTATCAAGCGACGACGATCGTCGGTAACCGCCCACCTCGCAATATAATAATCTGAGGCCGGTAGTTCGAATGGAATCAGGTAGACGAAGCTGTGGCTGAGGCGGCTGGGATCATATTGAAATCCAATATTGATCCATTCTTCTTCTGCTGTGTACAAGGCCAATTTCAGTAATCGCACATCGACACGAAAACTCATCGTTATCATTTGTGGAGGATCTATGAGCACCGCGTCGTCCTGGGGAAAGGTGACACCCGGAGTCAGAATGCCGTGACTGTGTTGGGCATAGGCGTTCGTACTCAACAGCATCGTCAGAATCAGGCTGGTGGTGGTCATGAGGAATTGTCTGATATTCACATTAACATCCTGCTTGCCAAGCTTTACCCATTTTAACAAGAATCATGGCCGCAGTCCCATAGCTCCAGCCCCGAAATGCCAAAGTAAGATGGCTTACAGATCGGGCTGAAAGATACATGTCTCAGCCGAAATAGACCATGCCTTGGATATGGGTGAGAGATGAAGGATCAGCCAAAATAGACTATGCATTGGAGATTGAGCTGCAAGATAAAGTCTTATTCAAAATAGACCATGCATTGACGGGAGAGGGCGCACAGCTGACCAGACTCATCCCAGACCTTTCCTGCCTGTTGGGTATAACCATCTGCGGCCGCCTCCAGGTAGTATTCCAGGTAAAACCAGTCACCGATGGCGTCCTCTGGCGGGATTACAAATTCCAGTGACCAGGTAAGCGAACTCGCTGGTACCGGTGGCTTGTGGTAATGGGAAAGAATGAGCGGAGGTGGAATATCGGCTATGGTCACGAGTCTTTCTACGGGCATGGATGTCATTTCCGCCCGATGGCGTACCCACATCGTTAACTGTCGGTCCAATTTCCCGGCAAAGGGCTGTCCGCCACCGACCCAATAGCCGTCAAAGTATTGCAGAAAGTTGGGTAATCGTTCGGCGTTCGCCTCGAAAGCCAGGCCCTGATCTCGCGGCCTGGGCTGGAAAACATAGTCGGGGGAAACTTTCAATGCGGCCCGAGGATTGCCGAAAACCGCCATCGCCTGCAGGCAGATTGTGCCATTAGATATCACATCCGCAGATGCCTGGGTCACATTTCTGCCCTGCCGATGTATTCGCGCATCAACACTGATTTCTCCGGGCGGCAACGGTGCTATAAACGAAACCATCAGCGATCGTATTGGCTGTGGTGAGTTCAGCAGGTGACGCATCGCGGTTACTGCAAAACAGGAAGCGAGTCCGCCAAATGCCGAACGTCCCTGGGACCAGTTTTCACCAAAGCTGGTGGTATTGCTGCCGCTCCGTTCCAGAGCGGTCAAGATAGAATGGATGTCTGATGCTGGCATGTTAATCAGAGGTTCCTTAGGGCCTAAATTGCTCAACTATGCATACTGTAATATGCTTCGCCCTGGTGAGCTGCTCGCTCACCCGCACCACGACCTGAAGCCGAGTAGCAGTACACGTAGGATTAACTAATATGGTAGACAGTATGCAGCCAAGTCGTCGTCCAAGTGTTTTTCTGGCTTGCTTGCTTTTGTTTTACAGTGAGCCGGTGATACCGCAGGTCTCACATTCCGCAGCCTATCAGCAGGCCGCAGATAGTACAGGAATCGCGGCGAAAACAAAAACCTCACCTGCTGACGACTCGGTGCTGGATGAGGCACCGAATTCCCTCGATCTGGAATTTCCCGAGGCGGTACGCCTGGTGAAGCTGACCCTGCGAAATGATCAGCGAGACTGGGTGGACATCAGCTTCCGCTATAACCCCGCCGTCGCTAAAAATTATTTGTGGAACTTGCCTGACCTGGCCAGTGCCACCTACTACACTGTGGATTGGGCAGTCCTCGGGGGCAGCGAACAACTGGTGCGAGGCAGGTTTAGTTTTGCATTTGGAGCCGACGCCGACGCGCCTTCGTTAATCAGGGAAGCGGCAGCCATCTTGCTGGATATTCGTACCGGTGATGGAGATTCAACGACCCGGTCCGTTACCCCGCCGAGAACTCAAATCATTATCGATCGGGATCCACCGAATTACGACCCGCCGTTTACTATCGATCTGGAGGAGGCAGCACAGCCCAGAAAGCCAGATTCACTCAAGGACTCTCCGTGACCTTCACGTATTGATCGTGTTTGAGGACCCACGGTGACTGTTATATATTGATCGAGCTCACGGACCCACCGTGATGGTCACGTATTGATCGTGAAAGAGCCCGCCGTCGTCGGCCCGTGTCCACAGCACATAAGTGCCTGGCTCTTCGAAGGTAGCTGTAATTTCATAAAGCCCGTCTTCCGGTGGCTCCGGCGGTAACCACAGCGGCCCCCAGGGAGAGTTTGCCGAGGTGCGAGTATCCTCCCAGGGCTTGGGCAATGGCGGATCGAAGATGACCTTGCCGGCGCCGCGATAAACATTCCAGGACAGGAACAGGCCGTTAACTTTGCCCACGGTGATTCGGCTCGGTGGACGCAACATACGTGCCCGTAGTTGTTTGTCGGTGTTAGTAGATTCTCTTCTGCGCTTGGGTAAACCGTCGTCGGCAACATGGGTGATGAGGACAATAGGTTCGCCAACACGAGCCCTGCGAATATCGTCACCCCGTATCGTTACCACAGGAGGAATGTTAGATCTGGATTCCGGACTGCTGGTGCCGGCACCGAGGGAGCCCGTCTCTGAAGCGATGACCATATTGTCGACCAGATAGTCGTCCTTCAGTGTAGCGTAGGCCTTGCGTTCGACACCATTAACATTGAGCGTCCAGACCAATTCCCGATCACCCCAGTCGGAGGGCACCGTCACTTCAAAATTAAAGCGGTTACGCCGTGGCAGGAAGTGGGTTGGCTGACCGCGATCGGCGGCGCCGGGAGAGAAGGAATTATTCGCGCCAATTTCCACATCGGGCTCTTCCAGCCAGTTTTCATTCATATAGCCGAACATAAAACTGAAGCTGCCGTCCGCATTGGGATGCCAGCCTTCATAGGCAGGTTCGACGTGTTGGCCGTTTTGATAGGTATCGGCGAGCGCCAGTTGAGGGCAAACCAATAAAACCGCAACAAGCAGCAGAGCATTTACTCTGCTGCTTGCTTCAGTAGCTACCTTGTTCATCCATAATTGGAATTGCCGGCTATCAAAGTGATGCCAGATCATCGCTCTCTTCATCATCGGACTCGGCAACGGGGGCGACCAGTGGTGCCAGACACAGAGGGCAGCCGATGACGTGATCGTTCGGTCCCAGGTTCAATACCCGGCGTCGCTCTGCCATGGCTTCGAAGAATTGATCATCGGTCATGGTGACGCGAATGCCCAGATCGATAAACATATTGGCTACCGAGCGGTTGCCGGAACCCTGCCAGTTGCGTGGGTCAGGCACATTCGGGTTGGTGTCGGTATTATTCATATAACCCACGATATGCAAGATAGTACCCTTAGGCAGCAAGGGGGCGGCGGCATCGGTATAGGGATAACCCCGCACCCAGTTGTGGTCATAACCCACGCAGGACAGCGTCTCAACCGTATAACCCCAAATTGCTTCCAGACACATGCGTTCGCCTGGGGCGTGCAGATGTGGCTCGAAGGTAATAATCTTGGTGTGTTGACTCAGCACCGTGTAGGCATGCAATTCCTGAGCTCTCTCACCACCCGCAATGCTGATGTCGACACCGTTCCCCAGGCCGATGAAGGTATTCTGGTAGGTCGGTTTGTAGTCTTTTTCATGGAAGCGAAAGCCGACTTCCAGATGTCCGGTGGTATCACGGCCATTGGAGTGAAGATGAATGGAGTCAGAAACAATCGCTGTGCCGGCTTTCAACAAGCGGCCAGCACCCTCATCGAAAATGTCTGCGTTGCGGCCAACTTCATGGACCGGCCATGGTAGTGAGAGGCCAGGAATGCGTTCTCCGTTGTCGTCCAGTTCAGCAGTTCCCCAAATCATATGATGGAAGATATAGGCACCACCAACCGTCTCCCGTCCGGTGCCGGTTTGATGGTTGACATCATTGACTTCGACCACTTCTACCGATTTCACGTAGCGATCTTCGGCGAGGCCGATAGGGACCGAATTGATCTCGCCCCACCAGTCGGGTGTTCCAGCCAGCTTGGTTATTTCATCCAGAACCACGATCAGGTCCGGTTCGCCGGCACCCCATTTGACGCTATCATCGAACACCAGTGGCGCCGGCGCATCGGCGGGATCACCCTTAGGGGTACCACTGCGAGCCCAAGTAGATATGGCGGCGAGATCTGCATCGCTCAGAGAGGGGTCATCCTTGTAACTCTGAATGCCAATGTCTTTCTCCATATACCAGGGCGGCATGGCACCGGCACGATCACGCAGAGCAGTCTTGTATTCGATAAGTCCAGCGAAAGGGGCGACTTGATCGTAGCTCACCAGGGGCATGGGGCCCGCACCACCGAGCCGGTGACAATTTTGGCAGCTGCGCTGCAGAATTGGCTCGATGTCCTTGTGGAAGGTGATTTCGCCGGATTGGGCCATAAGCCCGGCAGGCGCCACCAGTGTGGCTGCCAGTGCGGCACCGCTTAACAGGGATTTCGCGGAAAAGATGCGCATGTTCACTACTCCTCAGAGCTTGATTAATCTTGATGTGGCCGGGGCTGAATTCGTCAACCATAAACCCGCTGATGGTAACATTTTTGGCCTCGGATTTGAACGTCTGGGAGCCAATTCGGGGGCAGATAATCTGACCCAGGGACCTGATTATCCACGAAAATTTCGATAATTGATTACTAAGTTTTAGAATCTGCCGCTACGGATCCGAAAACGCCTCGATCGAATGCTATCTCCGCGCCGGCCCCCGCAGTAATGGCCACAGATTACTACTGCTGAGCAGGGCCACGAAAATAACCAGCAAAGAGAAGATAAACCATTGAAATGCGTAGAATAAATTTTGATTTATGTCGGCATTTACCGCCGGCCAATGACGCACTAACGCGCCCGGTTGGTCGACGGTGAGCCTGACTTCGAAGGGAAACAACGGTTCACCGAGAATTTCAGAGATTACATCGATTTCCAGGCTGCGCAGTCGCAGCGGCCAGACACCGGCATCGATCTGGCTGGGGATTATCCTCGCGTCCAGTGGCGGGACAAATATTTGCGCCGTGAGTTCTACAGTGCCGGATACCGGGCGTAGATTTGGTTCCGTATTCGGTGGCAGGATGCCGGTGGTCCAGCCACGGCCGACCAGCACCAGTTGGCCGTTACTGGTGAGTCGAAAGGGCGTCACCACACCATATCCAATTTGACCTTCAAAGAAATCCGCCAGCAGTAAGATTGCGCGCTCGTTAATGAATGTTCCGAGCAGTGAGATGTGTAAGTTCTGCAACTCGGGGTTTGCCCGATGCAGATGTCCCACCGGGATGTCTTCGACTGGACCTGCACTATTCATGGATTCGATTATCAGGGCCTGCTGCGCTTCCACCTTTTCGGCGGCTCGATCTAACTGCCAGATACCGAGGCGAGCAAACGCTGCCACCGTGATCAGCACACAGCCTGCCACCAACCAGTTAATGTGGATGTGAAAAGATCCAAAATTGTATTGAGCATGTAGCCGCATAGGCCTGGTCACGAATTGCGTAGAGCGTCGCCACAGTCGATGGCTGGAGGAAGGCGGAGAGACTAAATCAGAAGTAGCTTGAAAGCAATAATAGGGGCACGCGTATGGGCAATAAAAATTCCCATTGTGTGAATGCCCGCACTGTGCGCGTTATAGGTTGGAGGCCAGACTCGTCAACAACAGCTTGCAGCTGGGGCGAGGCTCAGCACCAGGCACACCAGTAATATGGCGGCCGGTAATAGGTGATTAGGCGACCTCCGATGATAACTGCGCACCAGCACGCGAGGGATATTGCGGCGATAGCGCGGGCACGCACAGGCACTACCAGCATGGCGCTGGTGCCTTTGACCTCTGCCGAAGTCGTGGTATAGAAAACCAACATATTGACCCCGGCGATTAACATAAAGAAGAGCTTGGTTTGAAAAGCCGGATTAAAAAGGTATTGGTCTGGCGCCGTTGTGAAAAACATTACCCCAGTGACCACATTTAAAAAGTAACCGGCGACACCGAGGCGGACGAGCTTGTGCAGATCGGCATAGGCCAGGCCAGACGCCATGCCTAATAGCCGCAAGTCAAAAACTCCTACGGTCCCGATCAGCAGGCACAATCCGATAAAGTGAATCGATTCCGCCAGCGGCCAGCCCCAGGGCGTGTTCATGAAGGCATAGATACCTGTCGCTTGGGAAAAGCCGAGAATTGATTCAAGCATAGCTCAACAACAAGATAATCATCATGTTAATAAAATCGTGAAGCCAATAAAACGCTATGGGTGTAGGCGAGAAAGCGCCCGGCGGCCACGGTAACTATCCACAACACTAGCGATAGATACGCGAGTCGGGGTACAAGTCGTTCCAGCTCAAAATTTTCTCCAGTAAGGGCAAGCATTTTTTGGAAATAGCGACTGATAAGCAGGGCGGTGACGAGCGCGCTGAGTTTTAGATAGAACACCGGATTAGTGAGAGCCTTCGCCGGATAGGCCATCAGCAAGCTCAGACCAGACAGAAATATGACCACCGCCGCAAACCAGTGCAGGCGGTAGAATCGGAACAGAGGCGCGAGCGGAAAGCGGGGTAGGAAACCGACCAGGCGCAGATTGATCGCAATGTTAATACCCACCACCAATGCCATGGCGAGGGAATGAATTGTGAGCGAACCGAAAAATGCAACAGCGGACTCCCGCAGCCAGATGCTCAGTGCTGTCTCTTCAAATCTCGCCAGGGTATGCAGACGATTTCCCCACTATTTTCGCTTCACCGGCCTGATCTCATGCCAGTAGTGGATCGATGAAATTTTCCATTTCTTGTCTCAGCCTGGCATCGGGTAATCTGCCCCTGGCCGCGGCAATGTTATCTTCCGCGTGGTGGGGCTTGGTGGTGCCAGGAATGGGTATCGCGGCGCTGGGATGAGACATCACGTATTTCAAAAATACCTGGGCCCAGGACTTCGCATCTATGTCCGCCGCCCAGTCGGGTAGAGGACGGCCACCGACGGCATTAAACAGCCGGCCGCGACCGAATGGCAGATTCACCAGGACTGCAATACCCTTATCCTGAGCCAGGGGCATTAACTTTTGGGCCGCATTACGATTACCCAGCGAATAGTCCAGTTGAATGAAGTCCAGCTCATGCCTGAGCATCACTTCTGCAAAGCGCTCGTATTGTCGATCACTGGATGTAGTGACGCCGATATACCGAAATCTGCCCTGCTGTTTCCATTCCTGCATAGTCTGGAGTTGAATTTCGACACCGCGCAGATTGTGCACCTGCATCAGCTCGAAACTGTCGCCACCGAGTAATTCGAAAGAGCGCTCCATTCTGGCGATGCCGCTCTCGCGAGCTTCACGGTCGACCTTGGTCGCCAGCCACAGCTCATCTCGTATGCCCAGGTCTGCCATGATGCCGCCGATCACAGTCTCGGAGTTGCCGTAGTTGGGGGAAGTGTCCACAACCTTGCCGCCGAGGCGATGGAAGGTGGCAAAGGTCTCTCTAAACACAGACATTTCCGGCGCATCGGCTTGTCCCCGATAATTTCTACAGCCAATGCCTATGCCGGGAATTTGCTGGCCCGAAGATGGGATCGTGGTCATATTCAAGGGGCCCTGTGCCAGTAAAGGCCGGGGCAGGCCGGCGGCAGCGATTACGGCGCCTGCCTTGATTATCTGCCGTCTGGTGAAATTCATTTTATTGCTCCGCGGCCTCGCTTAGGACCGCCACTATGATCAATCTTTGCTGATATTGGTCTGTTCGGTGCGGCTGTGTCAATACATGGCGCCGCTACACAATCCGGTGGGGTTCAGGCAAAATGCTATGCTAGGGAGCCTCTGATCAATTCAATGGCCACTCTGCAGGAGTCTGGCACGTGCTGCTGCAAGGCGGCGTGCGCGGGCAATGGCCATAGTCCTTGGCAAGTACGTCAACGCGGCAGCTGTGCGCGCCAGGCCCTGCCCGAAGGGGCTTACAGTCGATCCCGCTCTCATCGTTGTACTTCCTTGACAGGTCGACACATGCCTGCGAAAGTGCGCCTTGATATCGGAATCGGCTGTAAGCCAGAGTGGTCATTGAATTGATCAGAGGTTCCCTAGACTGCAGCAGTCCGGCCAAAGGCTCAAATAGCTGCGCAATAATAATAACGGAGGCGAGTATGATTTTTGTCCGATACCCACAAATTCACCGCGTTTTAACAGGTTCGGTAGCGATCTTCCTGCTTGGCTTTAGCCTGCAAGTCGCGGCCCAGACAACGATTCCCCGTACCACCGACGGTAACCCGGACTTCAACGGCATCTGGCAGGCGTTAGGCAGTGCCAATTGGGATATCGAACCCCATGCCGCAGATTTTGGCCCCGTGGTGGAACTCGCTGCCATCGGCGCGATACCCGCGGGCCTGGGTATTGTGAGCGGTGGAGAGATACCTTACACCGTCGCGGCCAGAGCTCAACAACAGGCGAACAAGGCAGACTGGTTGGCCCTCGACCCCGTCGTCAAGTGTTATATGCCCGGTATTCCGCGGGCGAATTACCTGCCGTTCCCTTTTCAGATCATTCAGTCTCCTGCGCACATAGTCGTGGCCTATGAGTTCGCCAGCGCCAGCCGCATCGTTTATATGGATCAACCAGATTTTGAGGCGCCTCTGCTAAGCTGGATGGGGCATTCCAGAGGCCACTTCGAGGGCGATACCCTGGTGATCGATGTGACGGACCAGATGCCTGATACCTGGCTGGATCACGCCGGCAATCATCACACCGATGCCTTGAGGGTGACCGAGCGTTACACCCATATAGGTCCCAACACCTTGATGTACGAGGCTACGCTGGAAGATCCTAACGTCTATACACGACCCTGGACGGTGAGTTTTCCACTCTATCGCCGACTCGACGAAAACATGCAGTTGCTTGAATTCAAATGCGTTGAGTTTTCCGAGGAATTAATTTATGGGCATTTGCGCAAGACCGATTAAGCTTAATAAACCCAATCCAGGCAAGCTAACGGGCATGCTTTTGGCTGCCGGCGTTCTATGCTGCGGCGGGTCATTGCTTGCCCAGGAATCGAGTTGGCAACTATCCCGCACCATAGATGGTCATCCTGATTTTCAGGGAGTTTGGGCGAACAACAGCATCACTCCCCTGGAGCGAGCCGTGGGTTTCGAAAACCGCGAGCTGCTGAGCGATGATGAATACGCCCGCCTGCGTGCTGGCGTCGCGGAGATAACCGACGGTGGTGGGGATGCGCAATTTGGAGATGGATTTTTCGACGCCCTGGTGTCCGGCGAGGTGCAATCCTACGATCCTTCCACCGGCAACTATGATCAGACCTGGATGTCTCACAGAAACCTGGAGCGTCGCACTTCACTAATTGTCGACCCCGCTAACGGCAGACTGCCACCCTATACCGATGTCGCGGCAGCGAAAGTTACCGCCCGCCTCGAGCACATCGAGCAGCACCCGGCCGATTCCTGGACCGACAGGCCGCTACAGGAGAGGTGTATCACCTATGGCATGCCTTACCTGCTGGCAGGTTATAACAGCTATTATCAGATCGTGCAGAGTAAGGACTACGTCGCCATTATTCAGGAAATGATTCATGACGTGCGCGTAATCCCGCTGATCCCTAAAAGTGCAATCGATGAAAAAATCAGGCTGTGGCACGGTGATTCGCGCGGCTACTGGGATGGAGATACCCTGGTAATCGAAACCGCAAATTTTTCCGATGCCAGTGATCTGCGAGGCTCCGCTGGCAAACGGGTATTTATGGAAAAATTTACCCGCACCGCCGCCGACAATCTACAGTATGAATTCACCATCGAGGACGCCAGCACCTGGACCGCCCCGTGGACAGCTGTCATCAACTACAGCAGCAGTGAAGATCCGATCTTCGAATATGCCTGCCATGAAGGCAACTACGGTCTCTCCGGGATACTGTCCGGTCATAGAGCGCAAGAGCAGGCGGCTAATAGCAACGGCAACTAGGTAAATCAGCTCTCCACTTACGGTCTTCCATCACTGCCACGACGTCGTGGGGGAGGTATCAAAAAGGGAGCTAGGGTGTGCGTTCGGCAAGTAAAGCCGCGCTTAGACCCTCAATGCCCACCATACCTAGTGTCAGCAGCAGCGCTATCTGTGGACCGCGATGAGAGTTCGTGGGAGAAAACCATTCGTCGGGAGAGTGGGACCCACCGCCCTGACCACCGCCGGCAATGGTGATGGCCGGAATTCCCAAGGACATGGGGACGTTTGAGTCCGTGCTTGAAATTCCCAGCTCCCGTAATTCGATGCCGATGGTCGCGAATGCCAGGGCCGCGACCTGCACCAGCGGACTGCTCGTGGGCGTCATGCCAACGGGTCGATCTCCAATCAGATTAAATTCCACGGTAATTTCGCCATCGTTCCAGCGCGCGTTTTCCTCGGCTACCGCCTCAAATGCAGCCGCCTTGGCGCGGGCTTCCAGTTGTTTCAGCTCTTCAATATCATTCGAACGCATGTCGAGGGCAAAACTGGCGTTGGCCGCGATTGAATTCACCGATGTGCCCCCGGTGACAGTGCCAACGGTGAAGGTGGTTTTCGGAAACTGGGGTGTCTCAAACTCGGCGATTTTCGTGATCGCACGCGCCATGGCATGGATCGCGCTGGCCAGGCCGAAGGCGCCGAAGGAGTGGCCGCCTGGCCCGCTAAAATTAAACTCGAAGCGCCGACTGCCGGTCCCGCCGGTGGTTATCCTCCTAAGCGTCACCCCGTCTATCGAGACGAAGCCATCTATTTCCGGATGATCGCGGAAGATTGCCTTTATGCCCCGCAGATCGCCACGGCCTTCCTCCCCGACATTGCCCGCAAACATGATGTCGCCCACGGTTTCGATGCCGCTCTCGTTTAGCACTTCAATCACGGAGAGCAGGGCGGTAAGACCCCGGGTGTCATCGCCGATTCCGGGCGCGTAGTAACGGTTATTTATCAGCTTGACCCGAGTATCTACCCCTTCGGGAAATACCGTATCCAGATGCGCGGCGATGAGTAGGGTGGGGCCGTTGCCACTGCCTTTTCGCAGGCCGATTACATTGCCCTCATCGTCGATGTAGGCATCAATCAGCCCACGGGTCTGCATCTGTTGCAGATAGTAGGCGGCGCGTCTTGCTTCCTGGAACGGCGGAGCCGGAATTTCGGTGAGCCTGATCTGCTCTTCTATGGCCAGCGGTTCGCGCTGAAATATCTGTTGTAATGCAGTGCGCACACGATCGTCGCGGGCGACCTGGGTGTAAACCCGTTCCACATCTTCCTCGATTGCTACCGGAGATTGAGATTCCTGAGCGATGGGGGAGTTTGTAATCGATAGCAACAAGCATGTCGTCGCAAGTAGCGGGTAAGTCTTCAAGAGCGCTTCCAGTTCATTCGGTCCCTGCGGCCTCTATTACTGCCTTAACACTATAGCAGGCGCATCCGCCATCCTCGGCCACCGGTCCTGAGGGCTCGTCTTTCACGCATGCGCGAGTGCAGGACCGCACGCTTGTCTGCTATCCAGTCCTCCCGTCCGACATGAGGGTCAAGGCCACGGTTGCGGCGTCTATTTTCCTCGGCGATGCGGAATTGACAAAATTCCCGGTACATCTTGATCCCAGTTTTCAATTCCTGAATGATAATCTCTGCATAGATCGCATCATCGAGATATCCAATACCGGGCACGTTGTCGGGAATTAGATCCTCCGGATTAATAAAGTAATACAGGGCCCCGAGTATGCTCGCTCGCTCATCTTCGTTGAGCTGCCATTCCTCGTCGGTAATCATGTTGATCAGTATCTGTAATTTGGCCAATCGATCAGATATGAAAGCGGGCAAATTGGCTGATCTGGCCTCCTCTATCAATTCGCTGGCAGCCATTTCAATTTTTGCTGCGTTTTTCGGGTCCTCCACGGCAACTATTCCACTGTCGATGCTTTCCCGAAATTTCTGTAGGTCTTCATCACTCAGTGTAATGAGTAATATCCAGAGGCATATGCGTACTCCCTAGTTTTTAATTATTATGCTGTTTCTTGCTCCCCCCGGTTCCGTCCCCGAGCTAGTGCGGTCGCAGTCCTTGTGATCTGCGGACGTTCCAGACTTTCCGAATCGGCACCCAGCAGCTCGCTATAGTGCGCCTCCCAGCCGGATTCTTCAACAATCGGCTACGGCTCATTGCAGTTTCATTTCTGGACAACACTGTGCAAGGGCGCCAGTCCTCGATCGATTATGGATGCCACGGTGCTGAGAATGAGTGCCAGTCCCAGTAGTTCGGTAACTTCTCGTAAGCTTGATGCCAGGCTGGCTAGAAACTCTAGTCGAGAAGCGGCGATGCAAAGCAGGGGTACAAAGTAAAAAATACCGTTCCAGCGGCCGAGGAAACTCATGCGTAATTGTTTCTGTCGGAACAGGAAATAGGAATCCAGCACATACTGACTGAATGCAATTATGATAAGAAACGGCAGCAAGGGGTGGATAACGTCCACGCTGGCCATGGCCGCCAGTGCCGAGGTAACAAATATAAAATCGGTGCCATGATCGAACAGCATGCCCCGGGCTGACTCGGTATGGGTGGCACGGGCTACTTTGCCATCAAAATAGTCAGTGGCGATAGCAATGAAGAGAAACGCCACTAGCAGCGGCGGCGTTAATAATTGCGGATCGGCAAACGCCCAGCTTACTGGCACCACCAGTAACAAGCGCATCGCCGTCAGTAGATTGGCCATTACTTTCCGAACAGGTCCCGTTGCGCGCGGCGCCAGAAAACCAGCCCGATGGCGGCGTTGAAGAGAATAAAAAAGTTATGTTGTACGAACCCGAATGCAGCCATCTGGCCTTCGTTTTCCGGGAACAGGATCACCCAGAACGTGATTGCCGCTGCCCGCATGGGAGTGGGCACGGTGGCGGCAAAGAAAATAACCGGCAGATAGGGCAGCAGGGTCAGCAGCGACGCTTCCACTCCGAACAAGTTCAGCGCAACCGTGTAGACGACGATGGCGGCGAGCAAGGCCGGCGAGCGTAACAGGAAGAACGCGCCATAGTGCCAGGGCTTGGCCTTGCGGAAGGCCAGCAACACCGGTCGCTCGCGAAACTGGCTCCGGGGCAGGATATAGCCCTGGAAATAGGCAATCCACAGTACCAGTATTACGCCGGCTCCTGCGGCGATATAGGGAATCAGGCTAAACACCTCCGGCAGGGAATCGCCACCGAAAATATAACCGATCGTCGCCCAAATGAGCAGATAGAAAACTTCACAAAACATAATAAACAACATTACCGAGCCTACCTCCCAGCCGGGAATATGGTCACGTTTATTCAGATAGTAGGCCATCGCACCCTTGCCTATCTGCTCATTGAAGATAGATATGATATAGGCGCTGGCGCGAATCGGCGCGATATCCTTGTATTTGATGTCGGCGACAAACCAATTCAGTGCTCTGGTGACCACCAGTGTGTCGATGGCGAAGTAGAACAGGGAATAGCAAATCATCAACAGCAGCCAGGGAATCCAGTTAACCGTGGCAAAGACTTCGGTCATGTAAGCAGCGAGGGAGAGACCTTCACGCAGCGCGGCTCCGTTCAAGCGGTAATACAAATACCCAAAGCACGCGGCGGTAAGAATCAGGAAAATAATGCGGCCTAACGGACTTTTTTTACGGGCGGCTGTGGCTTCCGGGGCTGCTTCTGTGGGGGATTCTGGTTCTGTCATGAGCTTCGCTTCTCGTTAGTAATTTTCTCGAGTGTGGATTGCAGGGGTGTCAGGGAAATTCCCAGCACAGAATCGGCGTTGGTTTTAACGACTTCGTCCTGCGTAATGACATCAATAACCGTCGCCGAAATACCACCACCTTTCAATGTGCTGCCGATTGTAGCACCCAGTTTGGCCAGCCACATTGGCATGGAACCTACCTGTATTTCCCTGCCCAGCAGTTTCGCAGTGCGTGCGATGAGTTCTCGATAAGAGATAGTCTCCGGACCTGCCAATTCATGGCTTGTGGTTCCCGCGGATTGGGATTCACAACAGCGCAGTATGGCCACGCCGAGATCGTCGATATCCAGAGGCCGCATAAGATAATGGCCGCCACCTAACACTCTTATGCTGGTCTGTGAGGCTGCGCCCAGCAAGGCTTTCGCCCCCGCCGTGTCGGGCCCCAGCAAGATGGGAGTGCGGATGATGCTCGCAGAAATACCGGATTCGACCACCAGCTTTTCAGCACAGCCCTTGGATCTGAAATAAGCGTTGGCAGCGTTGGCATCGGCACCGATTACGCTGATGAAGACGAGGTGTTTAACGGCAGAATGTTTTACCGCTTGCACCACCGCCGCGGTTGCCGCCACGTTGGCGCTGGCATAGCTTGTTTGCCTGTTTTCAATAAGGATTCCAGCCAGGTGAACCACACAATCCACCGCTGCAAACAGGCTGGCCAGTCCTTCGCTATCCTCGTAGGAAATTATCCGGGGCTCAATTCTAGGTGAAATAGGAAGAGATGCCTTTGCTCGTTCCGAACGCACACCGGCTATTACACTTATTTCGTCTTGTGTGGTGATTTTAGCCAACAGATGCTGCCCTACGCTGCTGTTGGCTCCAGTTACTGCGATTTTCATAGTCAGAATTCTTTGTATAGCGCGGGGCCTAGTAAAAAACTTCTCAGGTATGCGGCGGCTCTGTTTGTTCGACAATAATCTCGCCACGGATATCGTAGCCCATCAAACTACCCGGGTAAGATTATCGACTCTTTTGTCTCGCTGTTTCTTGCCGGCGCTGCTGTTTTCAATTGCTCTTAATTTTCCCGCAGCCATCGCGCTGCGACGGCGTTCTTCGGGGGCATCGGCATACAGTGTGTTGCGCATGCGTGGCAGTCGGGCCATTTTTCGAATACTTTCTTCGATAGCCTGCGGCGCCCATTCTTCACCATAACTCGCCCCGGCGGCTCGGGTGATACTCTCATTCATCAAGGTGCCACCTAAGTCATTGGCCCCGGCATTTAAACAGGCGGCGACGCCTTCCATTCCCATCTTCACCCAGGATGCCTGAATGTTGGGAATCAATTCGTGAAATACCAGACGCGCCACGGCGTGCATTAAAATCGCTTCTCGAAAGCTGGGACCCTTGCGGGATTTGCCTTTTAAGTACATGGGCGCTTCCATGTGCACGTAGGGCAGTGGCACAAATTCGGTGAAGCCGCCGCTGCGACTCTGCAACTCCCGAATCTTCAGCAGATGGGTGGCCCAGTGCACAGGCTTGTCCACATGCCCGTACATGATGGTTGCAGTGGTCCTAAAGCCTAGATCGTGGGCGGTCTCCATTACTTGTAGCCATTGCTGGGAATTTAACTTGTCCGGGCAAATCAACTCGCGAACATCATCGTGCAAGATTTCGGCTGCGGTGCCGGGCAAGGTGTTGAGTCCGGCTGCCTGCAGTCGTTGCAAGTAATGTTTCAAGCTGATGCCGAGGGTGCTGGCGCCTTGCCAGACTTCCAGGGGCGAAAATGCATGAATATGCATGCCCGGTACCGCCTGCCGCACGGTGTCAACGATATCCAGGTAGGTTTGGCCGGTGTAATCAGGGTGAATACCGCCCTGCATACACACCTCGGTCGCCCCTCTGCCCCAGGCTTCCTGACAACGACGGGCGATTTCTTCGGCGCTGATGTCGTAGGGTCGGCCCCTCAAATTTTCGCTGAGTTTGCCCTTGGAAAATGCACAGAATTGGCATTTGAAATAACAGACATTGGTGTAGTTAATATTTCGATTAACGATGTAGCTAACCTGCTCACCATTGATTTGCTGCCGCAGCCTGTTCGCGCTTTGCGCAATATAGGCAAAATCCTGACCCCGGCTTTCGAACAGGCAGCTTATATCTTCGAGGCCGATCGCTTCCTGCGCTTCACAGCGGGAGACGATGTCTTCGATTTTCGCAGATGCGGCGATGGGGGCGGCGTTCAAATTTGCAGCCGCGTGTAATTGCTCTCTTTCCAGGTCGGGGATAGGGTTAAGCGCACCAGGTGTCCAGTTGTCCCTTTTTGCAAATCCACAGCTGTCCATCTGTTTCAATACATGGGGTCTTAATTCCTCCGCCAGCCATTTCCCAGGTTCCTGGGCGAAGCGCGGATAGATCGTCAGGCGCTGATCGAGAAATTTACCGGCGGCTGCAGTTTCCCTCGCCAGCTTATCCAGGTGTGGCCACGGCGCTTCGGGATTTACATGGTCCGGAGTGAGAGGAGAAACTCCGCCCCAGTCGTTAATGCCGGCAGCTATCAGTTGCGGCAACACCCCCGGGCTCAGATTAGGAGGTGCCTGGATACTCATTTCGGCACCGAAAATGAGTCGGGCTATGGCGATAGTCCAGAGCAGGTCGTCTAAATCCGGCTCCGCTGCCAGGGCCATTTTTGTACCGGGCTTGGCGCGGAAATTTTGCACGATAATTTCCTGGACATGACCGTGGCGTTGATGGCTTTGACGCAGTGCCAGCAGAGATTCAATTCTCTCGCGCCGCGTCTCACCGATACCGATAAGAATTCCTGATGTGAAGGGGACGGATAAGAGACCGGCCTGTTCGATCGTTTCCAGGCGGGTCGCCGGGTCTTTGTCGGGAGATCCGTAATGGGGCATGCCTTTCTCGCAGAGGCGATCTGAAGCAGACTCCAGCATGATTCCCATGGAGGCGCTGACCCGACGCAGGCGCTCGATCTCTGCCGGGCTCATGTTGCCGGCATTAATATGGGGTAACAGACCGGTTTCGTTTAGCACCTTGCCGGCAACTTCCACAACATAGTCCATCGTAGTGGCAAAGCCGAGTCTCTGCAGAGCGTCCCGGGCCGCCTGGTATCGCAGTTCCGGTTTCTCACCCAGGGTAAACAGGGCTTCCTGGCAGCCTGCCTCGGCCCCGGCATGGCAGAGCTCGAGCACCTGATCGATACTCATATAGGGCTGTTGAATGCGCTTTGGCGTTCGCGCGAAGGTACAGTAATGACAGACATCACGGCACAGATGGGTCAGGGGTATAAACACCTTCCTGGAGTAGCTGATTACATTGCCATGGCCTTGATCACGCAGGCTGCAGGCCGATTCTGCCAGGGCGTTAGTATCCGGGCATTCGGCCAGGGCAAGTGCTTCGGCGGCGGTGAGCGACTGGCCTGAGAGTAGCGGTTTGTGCAATGTCTGTACCCGTGATATAGATGGTCGGCAGGAATGAAAAGGCTGCTGAGAATCCCTCAAAGTGGCCTAGATTACCAGTCTCGAGCCCAAAAAGAGAGTAAAAGTAATGGCCTGGTCAATGACGGGGATCGACAGGAACCGACAGATGCTGCAGAGATTCCGAAAAATAATTCCCCTGCTGGTGGTTCTTGTAGTGGCCCAGTGGCCAGCGTCGTCGGGGCAGACACCCGATGATGCCAACGCATTGTTACTGCAAGACGCGCGCTTGATTGTGGGCGATGGCAGCGTTGTGGAAAGGGGCTCGATCTTGATAACGGGGGGCTTGATCGCCGCCGTCGGTGAAGTTGCTGCAGATGCCCTGCCGGAAAACACCCGGATTATTAAACTGCAGGGCAAGACGGTGATGCCGGCGTTGATCGATGCCCATGCCCATCTGGGCTATGAGGGTCACAGCGGTTGGGGCTCCCGATATTATAGTCGTGAGAACCTGATCGATCACCTGCAGCGATACGCTTACTACGGTTTTGCTGCGGTTTTCTCCGCTGGCAGCGACCCCGAGGACCTGGTGCTGGCCTTACAACGCTCACAGCGAAGGCGTGAGTTTGAGGGCGCCCGCTTGCTGTTCGCGGCGGGCATGGCACCGCCGGGTCAGGGTCCCAATAACCAGTTTCTAAGCCATGCAATCGCGCTAGCCGAGCAAACCGGGATGACTATCCTGCGGGGACTCGAGACGCCGCCACAGGCGCGGCAGATGGTAAAAGAAGTGGCGGCGAAGAAAATTCCATTTATCAAAATCTGGGTTGATGATCGCGGTGGCAGCCAACAAAAACTCGACCCTGAACTGTACCGCGCCGTTATCGATGAGGCGACAGAGAACGATATCAAGGTCTTCGTGCATCAGCAATTTGCAGAAGACATGCCGGATCTGCTGGAGGCGGGTGTCAGCGGTTTTCTGCATGGGCGTATTGGTGACGGCTTCAGCGAAGCGATTGCTCGGCAATCGAAGCAGGCGGATGCATTTATCATTCCCAATCTGGGCCTGGCAGAACTGAGGCGTGAAGCAATCGGTGAGGATGAATTCCTGCGCGCAAGCATTGCCGACGCGGTGGCCGAGCGCTTGACTGGAATTTCCAGCCAGCGGCAGTCCAACCCCCTTCGCAATACCGATGCCGAAGCAGAGCTGCAACGCGGCTTTGCCAGACTATTGAATGCCGAGGTGGATATCGTACTTGGCACCGATGCGGGTGCGCTGCCCGATCATTTTTTCGGTTACAGCGGGCATCGTGAACTGGAAATATTCGTGCGCCTGGGTATGACACCGATGCAGGCACTGATGGCAGGGACCAGCAAGCCAGCACGGGCACTGGGCCTACATGACATGGGTTTGATCGAGCCTGGAATGAGCGCGGACCTCCTGGTATTGGACGCAAATCCACTGGATAATATTCGGAACACCAGGACGATTGCGCGGGTGTATTTGCGCGGGAATGAGGTTGACCGCAATGCGATTCTTGAACAGTTGGTTCGGCGCTATGACTCGCAATAAATCGGGCTTAGTCGCAGTCACCTGAGTCAAAATTCCCAACCAGCCTTCGGCAGTGGTAAGCTGAGGCTGTGTTCCCATTCGTCCAATAGTCCTTGCTCCCCAAAATGTATCGTATAGTCACCCCCAATGCGCGGCCTTTTGATCACGATTCGCATCGAAAGCTCTGAAGCTCACGCTGGTATCACTGAAGATCAGTTTGTAGATTTAGCCAGTAGGCAGAGGAGATGCTAGAGAGCTTTTCAACAGCCTGCTAGGGAAAATGAAAAACGAAATCGTCTTCGCTGGACTCTTCTTGTGATTTTCGGATGAGAGAGTGTAGCTCATCACGTTTTGCGCCGACCCAGGCCTCTCTGTTTTCATCCGGGTCCAGTCCCTGTTCGGTGAGGCGGATCTCTTCGGCTTCGCGAAAAACACAGAATTCATTGTATGCCTCGATCTCTGCTTTCAGTTCCCGAATGATTATTTCAGCAAACATGGCATCGTCGAGAAAACCGATGCCGGGGATATGATCGGGAATAAGATCTATGGGGTCGCTGAAATAAGACAATGCGCTGGTAATCCGTTCGCGGTCTTTATCGCCGAGCTGCCATTCGTCGTCTTTCATCATCTCCAGCAGGACCTTCAGTTGCAACAGGCGTTCGGCAATGAAATCCGGAAGATCGTTGTTCATAGCCACATCGACAATCTTGTAAGCGGCCCTTTCGATTTCGGCCGGACTCTGGCTGCTAGCGGAGGTGGTTCTGGCTTTGTCTACTATTGTCTTGAACTTGTCCAGGTCTCTGTCGCTGAGAGTGAATGTAATATCGAGAGGCATAGTTCCGTCCTGTTTATCGGTTTTTGCTAATTGATGATTGAACTAACTAATTTGGTCTTGCTGAATTCGGCCGCTGCTTGAGGTCCGGTTGTCTTCGGTTTACCTCAGCCGAATATACTCGAAAATCTGACTGTCTTCTTTAAGTTTCATTCATGAATTTGCTGAAATTCACCATGCGGTGTGCATAATAGGAGCTAATTCAATGGCATGGGGAGATCCCGGGCAGTCTGGTGCGCTCGCCAATTGGGCCGGGCGGGGATTATCTTCATCGTCTTCGTGCTAGATTAATGGTTCGCCCAGACTCTGCCGCTGCCCTAGTCGCCATGAACCTGTGCTGATTTTTGGGACCACGCAGTGCAATAGGAAATTAAACAATTATGAATGAGCGAGGGGACATCGATCCTGAGTTCGATCCAGCAAAACACAGCTTGACAGATTCCAGTTATTTCGAAGATCTGGAGGTCGGACAGCGCTTCGTGATCCCGTCCCGCACACTGGGTGATGCAAATTTCGCCGCCTTCCAATTTCTCTCCGGAGACAATCATCCGATCCACTATGATGTGGAATACTGCAGGCGTAGAGGACATCCACAATTGCTTGCTCACGGCTTTCAAGTAGTCAGCCAAACGGCGCCCGGTGCCGGCATGCTACCCCATGTGCTGGAGGACAGTTTGATCGCCCTGATCGAACAGAGTTCGAAATTCCTTAAACCGGTATATTGTGGAGACACTGTGTACCCGGCCCTGATAATTCGTGAGCTGACGCCTGGCAAGACTACCGGCGTGATAACACTCCGTTCCACGATTCATAATCAACATAGACAACTGGTGATGGAAGGTGAACAGAAAATGCTGGTTCGAATGCGTCCTTCCAGTTAGCAGGGAAGCAGTGCAGTTTTTCAGATTCGACTTTTAGGTAATGTGTCGAGCAGGCGCGGTATTTTCCTGGCCAGTTCCCGGAGATTTTCAAGCCGTCCGTTTTATGCAGCTATTCGAAAGATCGCGCTGTGCTCCACTTCCACCGCCACCTCATCGTCGCTCCACATGGCGATGTATAACTTGATGAATTGGTGGCCTTTGCGTTCCCATTTCTCAATTGGGACGGTACGAATTTCTATGGCTTGCCCTGCGTGCAGAGCCTTGCGCAATATTATTCGACTGCCGGTGTGAATCCAGGCCGGCAGAATGAACATTCGCATCAGGGCCTTATTACAGGCATCCAGCAAATAGTAGGGGTGGATCAGACCGTTACCGCCAAAATAAAGCGAGGTGTGGTCTCTCTGCGCATTGACTCTTTCCATGTTGTCCTGCTCTGACGGATTCCAAATATAGACAGGCGCTGGCCGATCTATGTCGATCAAATTCCAGGCAATTTCCTGGCGTTCTGTTGGTGCGGGCTCACCGACGGCGTGCGCCAGCTCGTGGATCGGTGGTAGTTCTGCTGGTAGCGCGGAGTCCAGCTTGGCGATCTGTACGCCCTCCGCGTTGACTGCCGAAGTCTGGTGTCTGCGCTCTCCTGCATCGGCGCCAACATTCTCCGTTTCGATGGTCAGCAAATCGTCCTGATAGGCCGGTTTGAGAAATAGGACGTCAAGCACTCCGCGGTTTAGCCATTGCGCACCGTAGACCCGCACCAGTGGCTGGCAAAGATAACCGAAAATGTTGACTCCGCTGACCAGGGCGCCACTGAAGCCGTACTTCAGCGCGATATCATCTCTGTGAATACGATTTTCTGACGCCTCGGCATCGTTCAGAGCGACTATCTGCTGGGTTGCTACGGAAGTTATTGTTGCAGGCATTAAAAACGTCGAGGCCAGGTCGCAGGGTTTGTATCAGTCGAAGATATCGACTTTGCCAAGTTTCCAACTAACGTTTGCGGTGGAAGTTTGCATTCGGAGTTTGCGCAGCTTGTAGTTAAGCTGGGGGGTTCTGAGTCGGAGTCTTTCGAGGCGCCGGACATCGAATAACAGCAACACACAGCCGTCTTTGCTAATGATGGGGCCGGTCCTGGCCGCAGCGAAGGGCCTGGCACCATAGTCCTCATCCTGTTACATGGATTCTGCGTTTAAGGTGGCATCACCGCTGGAGAGTAAACACCAGCAGGCTTCTGATAACTCGAAACAGCCACCCTCAGGCAATGTAACCAGCTCGCCAATCTGACTTAGCTTTTCAAGTACTGTGAAGATGAGTCCGTTGAACTGGGCCTGCTTGGCGATAATTGGTCGCATCGACCAGCCTAGCAGCAGTCTGTCCTGGAATCCTTCGGCGGTGATAAAGGATCTAAATGTTTCTTCGGAGAACACGCACAGGGTGACCGGAGTTCTTGCTACGACGCTGGCATTGCGGGTAGATCTGCCGGTAATTACCGCCATTTCACCCAGCACATCGCCGGCTTGCAGTTTTGCATCGACGTGCAAGTTCGAGCCATCATGTCTAACCACGTCGCAATAACCGGTAAGGATGAGATAGACGTAACCACGAGTAGTCGAGTCCTGTACCAGGATGACATCATCGGCGTTGTAGCGTCTGATTTCCTCATCTGCCAACAGGCTGCGCATCCACCGATTGGGGAATGGCCTGCCCAGCCATTCGGTAAGGTAGTGATTAATCTGGGAAGTATAGATGGCGGAATCACCTTCCAGAATCGTATAGCGTTTGCCTGATGTCGCAAGAGAAAACGTGGTGTTGAATTCGTTGGCAAGTTTTTCGACGTGTACGAATACCACCCGGTCAGAAGCAGACTGAATCGCATCGGCCGGATCGCCATGAATCGCACCGGCGCCGCCATCGGCAACCAGCAGAGAGAAGCGATCCTGGTAGAGTCGCTCGAGATTTCTGAGGGTACTCTTTCGAATCAGGCCTTTCGCGGCCATTGCATTCACTGCCGTCATGGAGTGGTTATCGCCGATTATGCAGATTTCCCGCTCGATGCCGCGATTAACAGTGGAAAAGGTCGCGCCGATAATGGGGATGCTATGCACCGTGACGTGTGGTTCGATAGTCAAACCAAAATAGTTAAAACGCTCGCCGGGGCGAACTTCCACCAGTCTAAAATGCTCGCGAATGGCGCTGATTTTCCAACCGATGCCACAGGAAATCTTCTCCATGGCCATGTGAAAGATTTCGCGCGTGGTGATTAAATCAACCCGATGCGGCATCTGCATCAAGGGAAACAATGCGGAGTGATCGTCGTGTAAATGGGTGAGGAAAACTGCCGCTATCTGGTTCTTGGAGACGCCCCGGGCCAGCAGATGTTCATCGAGAAAGGGAATACAGTCAATCAACAGGTATTCGCCGTTGTAACACAACGCCAGTCCGGTACAGGCTTCGGTAGGTGTGAATCCGGAAGCGCCACCGAGTACTTCTATGCCCATTTTCACGAGGCCGCCAGGCACGTAATCCGAACTGACCTTATAGGGAGGTTCGATGCGCTGGTCTTCATTCAAGTCGATGCGGACGACGGAGTTGCCATTACCGATATCGTAAACGTCCTGGTCTACATGGGTGATGCTCTGGTTGCCCACCTTCACCCAACCATCACGGAAGGGCAAAATATTGAAAAAGCTTTGCAGCGGGATAATTTCGCCGTACCTATCCTTCAGTGCCAGTTCCCTGCTGGCAGCGAGCCATTCATCGCGTAGCTCTGGCTCGGTTTTCCAGTTTTCCAGTTCCTGACGAGTCGGTCCAAATAAGGTGATACGCAACAGGCGCAGGGCGTGGCTTATATCGTCTTCTTCACCCACCAGGTTGAGCCTGCGACCATCGGCAAGCCCATTACTGACGAAGAGGAAAAAGTACAGTGGAAATTCCATGGAGTTGGTGAGGGAACCATTTTTTCCTTCACATCTGGCAACACCAGCGTATCGAAGTTACTGATACCGTGCAGTAACAGTCCCTTCAGCACTTCTGGTGGCTGTCCGAGCAGAATCGTGCCGTCGTCATCTTCGTACAGCCGACTACCCATGGCGGGCTTGATCAGCGTGTGAATGCCGGCATAGGCGCTAACAGGGTATCTGTGGTTCTTTGTGGCCATGCTTGTAATTTTAGTTCCATCGGCTGCGGGGCTGTACCCGAGCGAAACTAGCCTACAGACTAGGAACGGTGAGGGGAAGGGAAAATTGGGGCAATATCGGGGTACGTCACTGTTTTAGCGGGCTATTTACTGCGTTTGACCCTGCCCAGAAGATGAAATTCATCATTTGGGCGAATACTGGCCATGTGAGCCAATCGATTCGACAGCGCAAAGAAGCTGCTTATGGCGCCGATATTCCAGATATCATCCTCACTAAATCCTTGTTTTTCAAGCAACGTTAAGTCGGATTCACTAATTTCATAGGGTTTCAGGGAGACCTTGACGGCATAGTCCAGCATCGCCCGCTGGCGCCCGGAAATATCGGCTTTTCGGTAGTTGGTGGCGAGTTGATCGGCAATTAGGGGGTTTTTCTCCCGAATCCGCAGCACCGCACCGTGGGCGACAACACAATAAATACACTGGTTGAGGCCGGAGGTGGCCACTACGATCATCTCTCTCTCACCCTTGGTCAAGCCGCCGTCTTTCTCCATAAGGGCGTCGTGGTAGGCAAAGAATGCCCGAAACTCATCTGGCCTGTGGGCCAGGGCGAGAAAGATATTCGGAATAAACCCTGTTTTTTCAGATACTGCGACGATTCTCTCGCGAATATCCGTGGGTAAATCCTCCAGATCCGGTACCGGGAAACGACTGATGGCTACTGTGGTCATAGCTGTTGCTCCGCCTGTATTAGTGGCGTTGAATCTCACTGGATTCAGCAAGGTCCGTATTAGGTGCTACGGTAGCGAGCTGCCCGATCACCCCGATAAAGGCACGGGATGTAGTGAACCAGGCGCCTGCTAGCTCTCCGAAACAAACTCCATTCCTGGGAGTTCGCGTCCACCTCAGTAAATAGGAAGAGGCTTGCTTATTCACATAATTCCCTCTACAAAGCAGTTCGTGTTCGGCTTGCCGACCCGACTCAGGATTCGCTGCGGTGGTTTCTGTGCAAGAGAGGCATTTTACAAGAATTCACCGGGCTGTCTTCTGTTTGAGCAAATTTAGTTGCCTTCCAGCGCGTATTTATTGCCCTGTCTCTAACGCGCAATCGAGCCGGCAGTGGGAGAGAGATGAATGAGCGAAAAAAAACAAGACCTGCTAGAGAAAACCTATGTGGTGACGGGAGCCAACAGCGGTATTGGCTATGAGGCGGCGCATAATTTTGCCAGCCGAGGTGCGACCCTGGGGCTGGTTTGCCGAAATGAAGCACGTGGACGCCAGGCGCTGGCAGCAATTCACGGGGAAACCAGGAATGACAAAATAAGCCTGTACCTGGCCGATTTTAATTCCCTGGCCGACGTTCTCAGAATGTCAGGCGAGCTGCTCGCAGACTTCCCCAAGATTGATGTATTGTGTAACAACGCAGGCGGATCGAATGCAAGCAGAGTGCTTACATCGGAAGGTTTTGAAGCGACTTTTGTCACTAACCATCTCAGTGGTTTTCTGCTCACCACCCGCTTGATGCCAGCGCTCATAAAAGCGGGGGAGACACACAGGGCGCGCATCGTGTTTACCAGCTCTCTTGGACACACGAATAGCGCTATCGATTTCGGCGATCTCAATTTGGCGCAGGGCTATAGCACGCTCAAAGCCTATGGCAGGTCCAAGCTGATGAATTTGTTAACTGCGCGGGAACTGCAGCGCCGCTACGGTGATAAGAATATTGTGGCCAGTTCGTTTCATCCGGGCATGGTGCGCACGGCGATATGGAGTAAGGGTGGCATCCTGGCGAAATTGGTCGGCATAGTCATGTATCCTTTCATGGTGAATATCGAAAAAGGCTCAGATACATTTATTTGGTTGGCAAGTTCCGACGATGAAGCCTGTGTCTGCGCTGACGGGAACTATTTTTTTGAACGCAGGCGAGGAAAGCCAGCAGGGTTTGCCACCGATGAAGCGGCAAAAAAATTGTGGCTGGTCAGCGAGGAATTGATCGGGCAAACCCTCTAATTCTGGTCAGGCTGTCAACACCGGTGCTAGCGTTCATGAATCTTAAAACTTGCCTGCATCACCGTCGTCGATTTGAAATCGCTTTCACTTTGTCTGAAACATATAGTTGGGTGCTGCGAATAGCACGCGATCTTAATTGAGACAAAACCGCGAGGGCGGGATCGGCTCGATAGCTATTATACTTGTCTAAATCTGAGAACTGTATGTAGTGCACCTCTATACCGTCCGAGTCGGAGGAGAATGAAGTATCGGGTTCAAATGCCGCAACAAGTTTGCCGCCATGTGACCTTATAATTTGAATAGCTTGTGTCTCAAATTTGTTGAATTCCTCTCTGTTCTTCACTTCCAATATTGCAATAATGTTAATCACTGGCTTCCTAGCCTGCCCTTTACGTCCAAGTAGGCCCATTCAATTAGCTCACTAAGAGCGCGAGAATCTATATCGATTCCAGGTCTCACCTTGACATGGCGCATTCTCTTTCCGGTACCTTCAAGAAGACTATGCGGATCTTGAAGAAATGCGCCGGTAAAAAATCCTACGTTCATATGAGAATTAAACACATTGACATATCCGAAAGCGGCGTCATTTACACAAGCGGTTGGGCAACCATCATGCATGATTTCGTTGACGTCATCACCACATTGTCGAAATATTGCAAACCATTGTCGCGCGATTGAAAATAGTTCATTGGGTTCATTAGAAAGCCATGCATCAATCTGAGGCAGATGATGGGCTGCTTCGGTGAATATAAATAGCTGATTTATGTTATTCATCTGCACTCCATAGAACAACATCTGGATTCAATTCACGATGAGTTTGCAGACTTTCGATCATTGATTCCGAGCTACCACCTGCGTTTGAAATGATCAAAGTGTGCCATTGCCCATTTGGCTGGAGTAACGTGTCAGCTGAAAAAAAGTGCGATCAAATGGAGAGTTGTACAAAAACGAAATGCTGCCATTGGTGTGTCCTGGCGTACAAATTATGTCGATGTTAGAAAAGTGCCTGATGTTCTCGGAGAAGGTGACATCTACTTCGCATGACTGTGAAATCTCGTTTCTTTCTTTTTCGTGGCAACATAACTCTGAATTAAATTGTTGTTTGATGATTTCTACGGAAGCATACTGGAGATTGGCTATCTGGCCGCAAAAACTGCCACACTGGATAAGTTCGCAATGTAGAAGGAAGAAACTCTCTACTGGAATAGAGGCGATTCCAACAGTTTAGAAGTTTTGGAGCCAGGCCTCTGATAGCACATCATGTCTGTAGTCAACCTGTGCAACCTCAGACCTGGCTCCGTCATTCTTCAACCGTCTTGATTAACCTTAGTTGATTAACCTTAGTCCCTTAATCCAAAAGTGTAGACCACATTACCCGATGCCATGGACACAAACTGCTGGCCATTAACCGCGTAAGTAATCGGTGCGGCATGGACGCGCCTGCCCAGGGAGATATGCCAGAGTTCTTCGCCGGTGGCCGCATCCAAGGCGAAGAAGTAGCCATCGGCACTGCCGGTAAATACCAGACCACCTGCGGTGGTGGTGATACCTGCAGAAGAGCGCGGCATGATCGGGAACTCCCATTCGATTTCCGCCGTGACCGGGTTGATGGCGCGGATAGAACTGTGGAAAGCATCCATGGGCTGTTTGTAACTACCGCCACCACCGGTGAAACGCTCGCCAACTTCATATTCTTCATCACGCTTGAAGAATTCCTGTTCGCCATCGAAGGAGGTGACGTAGAAAAGTCCGGTCTGCTGACTATAGCCCGGTGAATACCAGTTGGTCCCCCCGGTGATAGGTGGCGATACCATAATGCCCTCGTAGGTGGGCTCCATGCCAGGCACTCGAATCGGTCTGCCGTTGACGTCAAGACCCTGAGCCCAGGTCTGGGTGGCGAAGGGCTTGCCAATCAAGAAGCGTCCGTTGGTACGATCGATGGTATAGAAAAAGGCGTTGCGGTTGGCCCACATCATGACTTTTCGAGTGCGGCCCTCGAACTCGATGTCGGCGAGAATCGGCACCTGGATCGCGTCGTAGTCGTGCACATCGTGGGGCGTAAACTGGAAATGCCACACCAGTTCCCCGGTGTCGCCGTTCAGCGCCATGGCCGCGTCCGAATACAGGTTGTCGCCGAGACGGGCGTCTCCGTTCCAGTCTGGGCCGGGATTACCAGTGCCCCAGTAAACCAGGTTTTCATCTGGGTCATAGGCGCCGGTAATCCAGGTGGCGGAACCACCGGTTTTCCAGGAGTCACCGGACCAGGTGTCATTACCAGGCTCACCTTCTCCGGGAATCGTGTAGGTGCGCCATTCGAGTTCCCCGGTCTCGGCATTATAGGCATCGATGAAGCCACGGATGCCGAATTCGCCACCGGCGATGCCGGTAACGACCTTGTCTTTGACGATGAGGGGAGCTGCGGTCTTGCTATAGCCTTCCTCGTAGTTTGCAACTGTTACATCCCATAACACGTTGCCGGTGCGGGCATCGATAGCCACCAGGTGTGCATCCAGGGTACTCATGTACAGGGTTTCACCGAGGATAGCCACGCCTCGATTATTACGACCGCAACAGATACGCAGGTCATCGGGCAGCTCATGATCATAACGCCAGTACTGGCGGCCGGTTGCTGCGTCAACGGCGACCAGGTTGCTAGGCGCCTCGGTGATAAACATGATGCCGTCGACAACCAGGGGCACAGTTTCGGCGCGATCGATGACTGGAATCTGGTAGGCCCATTTCAATTCCATTGTCGCCACATTTGAGGTATTGATCTGGTCCAGCTTGCTGTAGCGCTGGCTGTCCAGAGTGCCGGAATACATCAACCAGTTTTCCGGTTCGTCGCCGGCATTGAGAAGCCTCTCCCAGGTAATGGGAGTGAAGGCCGGAGTGATTACAGTCTCGAACGGGTCTTCCTGGGCAAATATTGGCATCGATAGGCATAGTGCAATCAATAGTGTCATCAACAGGCTTGCAATCTTATTCATGCTTAGATCTCCTTTCTCAACGAGAACATATAGGCGACAAGGTCGTCCAGGTCGCTCTCGGTCAATGTCTGTGCATAGCTTGGCATGGTCGATTCCTCGACCCGTTCGGCGGATTCGATCCGGGTCTTGGGGTATGACCAGAGATTAAAATCGTTGTCCATGATGCGCAGGGAAAAGCTGTCTTCATTCATGCGCAGACCTTCCCTGTAGCTGCCGTCGGTGCCGGTTATCTTCATGGTCCACCAGCGCGGCGCTACGTCTTCATGGGGGGTGATGAGGTCGCTCATCAACTCCTCCGGATCGCGACGCTCGCCGACGCGGCTCAAGTCAGGTCCCAGCCGTCCACCTTGGCCGCTAACCATGTGACAACTGTCGCAATCGCCGCGGCCGGTGAACACCATGGCGCCGGACGTTGCCGAGCCGCTCAGATTAACATTGGTTGGATCGATGCTGAGAGCATCCACGTAAGCGACTAGTTGCCACACCTGCGAGTCGGGCAAATCGGCCGCCACTGGCAGCATGGCCGTGCCGGCAATGCCTTCCCGAAGGATATTAAAGATGCCCACATTAGTGCTGGCGCGGGATAGTCTACCGGTGAGGTCCGGTGCCCCAGTCTCGTCGTTGCCCTTGGCATCGAAGCCATGACAGCGGGAACATTGCCGTTCGAAGTAACGTTGGCCCTGGCCGATGTCGTAGCCGGTGTTGTAGAGATTGCCTGCATCTTCCGCCATAGCGGGCAGGCCAGAGAGGAAAATACTGATTGCCCCCGATGCCAGCAACCATTTCCACCAAAACCTTGAGTTAAAGCCCATGCTCACTCCTTTGTATTTGTTGTGTTGGTGAGGGAAGCTAGTGTAACACCCGCATGAATCGTTGCAATTAGCGTGTGGCAGCCGGTCCGGTGGTCACCGGGCTTGGGTCGCCAGCGTTCTAGCTGTCGGTCGCCGCCATGCTCATCATCAAGAATCCGGTGAAGGCGGCGCTGTTAGGTGACAGGCTCGGGTCCACCTTGGTTTTCATCTCGTTGAGGATGTCCCGGTACTCCGCATAGAATGCCCATGAAGGTTGGGGTCGGTACTGCAATGATTTCAATTCAAAGTGTGCGATGACCCCTTTGGTGGTGGTGGGTTTAACGAAAATCTCCCGCTGTGGGCGAAAGTAGACCGGTATGATACTGATCAAGGACCACTTGGCCAGCTTGTACATCAATAGCAGGTCGAGTATTTTTTCAAAGCCCCCGCGCTCGTCACCGTGTAATTGCGCCTTCAGGCCTGCGACCAGCTGGTTCTTTTCTTTCGGCGTAAGAGAATTGGCAAAATCCCTGAATCTAGGTTTTTCGAACACCGAAATCATGGAAGAACGGCCAATGATTTTTATCATATTGTCGATGATGTCGAGGGTATCTCTGAAATTCTTGTTGACGAAACATGTCTGGGTAAAGGTGATCATCTGGTCCACCTTGTGCTTCTTGACAATGGCCTGAATCTCGGGATCGGAAAAACCGCCAGGATATCGATTCAGGAACCATCGCTCGGCTTGCCGTAATCTTTCTGAATTCACTGTTTACCTGTGCGTAGTGGGATTGGGGAGAGATGGAGCGAGATGATCCTGATCCAAGTCTGCGGCGCAATGGCTATTCAACATGGGTCGCCGCTCTCTTCACCCGGATTGTTTTACCGTCCATGGCCCTGCCGTTCAAATTTTTCATAGCAGCCTTGGCCTCTCCGGTCTTGGGCATCTCGACGAAGGCGAATCCCTTGGAGCCACCGCTTTTCTTATCTAAAACCAAATTACAAAACTGCACGGTGCCATGGGCGGCAAACAGAGCCTGTAGTTCGGCTTCGGTAGTTGATCGAGCAAGATTGCGGATGAGTAGTTTCATTATTGTTTCTTTGTCAGCTTTTCTGCCGCCGACGATTCCAGCAGGCACGCCCGCCTGATTTTTAGCAGTTTGGTCTCGCCCAGCCTTCGCATCAGTTCAATATTGCGGCGGGGTATTTGTTCGACATCGGGATATCTGGCGATGGCTCTTTCCAGGCTCTCCTCCCGCAGCAAATGTAACATAGGGTAGGGCGATCGGTTCGTGTAATTCTCTGCGGCGGCGGGATCGCTGCCTTCAAACCGATAGTCTGGATGAAAGCTGGCGATCTGGTAGATGCCTTCCAATGCCATTTGTTTTATTAATGCCTCGGCGTAACTAAGGAATTGATTGTACGCATCAAATTCCCGCAGAACTCCGGGATGAATCAGCAGGGTTGTTTCGATGCGCCGATTACTATTGAGTAATTCGAGTTCCGCCTGTAATGCAGCCAGGAGCAGGTCTTCAGAATTCGCAGCCGATACGGTGAAGCGGACACGATTCCCGGTCAGTTCTGTTTTTGCGAACGGACACAGGTTCATGCCGACGACGAAGCGGTCTACCCAATTCCGGACGACCGCCACTATCTTGCTTGCATCGAAGGTGCTATCCATCTGCGGGCAGATGTTACGGCATTCTCCGGCCGATGACAGCACTGGGGTTAACACATTGGCGTTGGCCAGCTATCAGGATCTCAGCTTCAAGCCGGATTCAGGGAGATCGGAATGTCCAGGCTAAGGTCCGGCCAGAAGCACGATGCGCAGTGCCGGCAGCATACATCGGCTTCACCAACGCCGCGAGTCAATTTTCTGGATCAAACGCACCCCCAGTGGCAGGATTTGCCACTGTCATGTTTTGCTCCTGGCCCCGAAGACTACTCTTCTTTCGTGAGCACCGCGCAATACGCAGTCGCTGATTCTTCAGTCACATTCGTGTAGCAGTACTCGAAAACAGTCGGACTCTCGAACCATATCAAACCGTTGCCACCGGTACTGGTAACAAACATCGCTTCGAGACCGGTGGAACGAATCGTGCCCCACACACTAATACCGGCAGAGCTGCCAGACGTATCCGAGCTCTGAGACCTGCCGATGAATGTTTCCCCATCTTGATAATCAACAGAGAAGACCAGCTCTGATTCAGAAATTACCGCACCGCCGCTAGATACTTGACCTGATGTGCCGGAAGTCACCACACGGATATCGCCGATCCAACGGCCCTCCATGTTCGGGTACTCTGCAGAGATCGCAGATTGAGTAAAGAGAAGCAGTACTGCTGCACTTATGCGACTTAAGCTCGTAGCCTTATTCGCCTCCAATCTTTGTCTTTTACCCTACTACTTCTAGTCCTTATTGCAGCCTTAATCAAGGGAAATATAGCGGCGCTCTGCCACGCGGTAGCCGGTTAGATGATATGCCCAATCCATCTGCCGGCGAGCATGACCCCGGACCAGGTGAGCAGCGACAGGCTGCCAATTACCTTCAGTTGAGTGGGGGTAGCGACCGTCGTGTCCCACTGTTGAATTTGCGAGTACACCCGGAAATGGAAATAGGCCATGTTGACACCGGCCAGTAGCAATAAGAACATTTTCCACTGAAACGCGGGATTGACGACATGGGAGGCGGCACGCGTAATGAACATGCCCACGCCGGTAATGGTAGCGACTATGAATGCTCCCCAGGACCAGGGTATCAATTCTTTAGACAGGGTGGTGATGGCGTAGTTGGTGGCAGCCAGTCCGAGCAGGCGCAGGTCCACCATCAAGATTGAGCCGACGACGAAGCTTGCCGCAATGACGTGAATGGATTCAAGAAATGGAAACCACGCGGTGCCACCAATCTCCCAGGAGATGGGCCAGTTTTCGATATCGATCCAGAATGGTGCGTGGAGTAATTCCATCATGATAATTTTTACGCCGGAAAGTAAATGTACTCCATGTAGGCAATCCATCTTCCCGCCATGGCTACCATAATCCACAGCCCCAGGGACAGGAGTGCAATGCCGCGGGCCGCCCACAGACGTTTCGAGTTTAATTCCCAGTAGTCATGCTGGCGTCTGCTCATTAAATAGAAGAACAGGGTTAACAGAATCGCTGGAATCAGGAAGCTTAGCTTCCAGCCAAAAACCGGGTTGTTGAAATACCGATTGGGTCTGGCGAACAGGAAGAAGCCGCCGGAGACAAAATTGGAGGCTAGTGCCCACCACAGCCAGGGCATTAAGCGCGTGGTCATTTCCGAGATCTTCTGGCTGGGGACGGCAAGGCCGAGGATGCGCAGATCCAGTATCACGACGGAGCCCATGACGACGGCGATGCCGAGTATGTGCACGGTCTGAATGATGGGCGGAAAGCCGGGAATGTTGCGCAGTGCCCACAGCGCGCCGTCTTGCAGAAAACTTCCTGCGATTAATCCGCCAATACTGGTAAAAAATTCTGGCAAAATTCAGCCTATTTTTCTTATCGCTACTAGTCTATCGGCTAACAGTGCTTATCTGTAACCGCGCCCTCTGAAGCTGACGTCACCATCGCCGCATATTTTGCCAGCACGCCACGAGTATAACGGGGTGCCGGTTTCTCCCACTGGGCCAGGCGGGCGGCGATTTCTTCGTCATTGACCTCCAGCTTTACCTCATTGGTCTCGGCATCGATGGAAATCCGGTCTCCGGTCCGTACAATCGCGATCGGGCCGCCTTCGATGGCCTCCGGGGTCACATGTCCCACGACGAAACCATGTGATCCGCCCGAAAACCTGCCATCTGTAATCAGCGCCACGTCATTGCCCAGGCCGGCTCCCATGATGGCGGCAGTTGGACTGAGCATTTCACGCATACCCGGCGCGCCCCTGGGACCTTCGTAACGGATGACCAAAACATCGCCCTTGACCACGGTGCCATCCAGCACCCCCTGCAGGCATTCTTCCTCTGACTCGAACACCCGGGCACTGCCAGAAAAACTCAGGCCTTCCTTGCCGGTGATTTTCGCTACGGCGCCGCCTGGTGCTAAATTACCTCTTAAAATAACAAGATGGCTGTCTTTCTTAATGGGATTGTCTAATGGTCTGATGATGTCCTGACCGGCCGGATAAGGCGCTACATCTGCCAGGTTTTCCGCTATGGTCCCACCGGTGACAGTCATGCAACTGCCATCCAGCATGCCAGCTTCCAGCATCGTCTTCATCAGCGGCTGGATACCCCCAATCTTGATGAGTTCGGACATCAGGTATTTTCCGCTGGGCTTGAGGTCAGCCAGCATGGGAGTCTGCTTGCCGATCGTGGTGAAGTCGTCCAGTTCCAGCTTCACCTTCATGGTGTGGGCCATCGCCAGCAAATGCAGCACCGCATTGGTGGAGCCACCGAGTGCAATCACCACCTTGATGGCGTTGTCGAAGGCGGCGCGGGTCATGATGTCGGACGGTTTAATGTCATGCTCGATCAGGTGCATGATGGCTTCGCCGGCCTGCAGGCAATCGTCGGTCTTTTCCTGGGAGATCGCATCCTGTGCGGAACTGTTGGGCAGGCTCATCCCCAGCGCTTCGATGGCGGAGGCCATGGTGTTGGCGGTGTACATGCCACCGCAGGAGCCGGGGCCAGGAATCGCGGTATCTTCGATCTGCTTGAGTTCGATATCGGACACCTTGCCAGCGGCGTGACCGCCAACAGCCTCGAATACAGAAATCACGTTCGTGTGATTGGGTCCGGGCTGGATAGTGCCGCCGTAGATAAAAATCGATGGCCGATTGAGCCTGGCCATACCCATGAGCAGACCTGGCATATTCTTGTCGCAACCGCCGATGGCAATGATGGCGTCGTGGCCCATACAGCCAGAGACAGTTTCGATCTCATCGGCGATAACTTCGCGGGAAACCAGCGAGTACTTCATGCCCTCGGTGCCCATGGAGATACCATCGGAGATTGTGATACAGCCATAGATGATGCCCTTACCCCCCGCAGCATCGGTGCCCTTGTTCACATCTTCAGCTAGTTTGTTGATATGCATATTGCAGGGAGTGACCATGCTCCAGGTGGACGCGATGCCGATTTGAGGCTTCTCGAAGTCGTCGTCCTCGAAGCCGACGGCACGTAACATTGCGCGGCTGGGAGCCTGGCTTACTCCATCGACTACGATAGAAGAATATTTTCGCAGGTTTTTGTTTGTCATATAGGTACTACCTTCAGCGCTGCTTGGGGCAGTTTTGCTGCGTATCGATCGCTCGGTTCCAGCCCAAAATCGATCGCTAATATACACCACGGCGCCGTTCGCCGCACGACTCTTTGATGACCATCGCGACTGCGCTTCGGTGTGCCTGCCGCCGAGGGGCGAAATTCGCAAACGCTGGTTAGCCAGGTGTGGGGTTTCTTGTCTGTCTTCTTGCTGTGCGCTGGTTTAGAGTTCAGGCAGGGTCTGCCACTTCAACACGATCCCGACCATTATGCTTCGCCTCGTACAGTGCCCGGTCGGTCGATTCCAGGAACGCGTGGGAGGCATCCTGCTGGGTGGGGATACAACTTGAAACACTCAGGCTCAGCGTCAGCTTGCTCTGGGGGCTACCCCCCTGCTCGAGCGTGGCTCCGTGTATGGCCGCTGTTATGTCCCTGGCGATTCTAACTGAGCCGTCGAGGTCGGTAGCCGCCATGACCACGGCAAATTCCTCACCCCCGATCCTGGCGCAGAGGTCAGTGCCCCGGCTCGCGACATCACGAATCAACTGCGCGACCCTGATCAGCGCTTCGTCCCCTTTGGGGTGACCATAGCGATCGTTATATTCCTTGAATAAATCAATATCTATCAGGATCAGGCCCACAGGCTGGGAAGAGCGCACCGCATTCTGCCAGACATCATCCATACACTCATCAAACCCCCGACGATTCGCCAGGTCTGTCAGGGCATCGATCTTGGACAAGGCGTCCATTCGCAGACGCAGCTTCAAGCCCTCAAAAAACGTGCTTTCCAGGCGCGACACGGCGATCAACAGCACCGCGACGTAGAGAATTACCATGCCCGCGAGCACGTCTTGCACGCGCCCGCCTCCCTGCATCAGCTGGTATACGAGCGGCGCCGCGATCGGACCGCAGTAGACAACGAACGAGCGCGTGTGAGTCGCGAGTATCACCCCACCGGCGGAGATAATGCCGATAAGCACGGCAGCCATGAGTACCCGGTACTCAGCCGAATCTGGCTAGATGATAAACACCGTCGCTCCCCAGAAAGCGGTGTGAACAAAGGCCAGTGCCGACTGAATTCTGACCCAGGCGGGCAACGCAGCGTCGTCGACTGGCCAACGGGCGACGAATTGTCTCGCCGCAACGAACCTGGCGACCGCCGCGAGTGTCAGCCCGGCCCACCATACGAACAGTGTCTGCAGGGCAATCACGACGGAGAACGCGTAGACGACGAGCCCGCCGCGACGACGTGAGCGACCGCCGCGGTGGGTGTTTGTTGATACAGGACTAGAAGGGACTCACGCCTGGCTTCGTGTTCGAACGCGTCGTCTGGTGCCACCGCTGGCGTCGGGTTCGTTGTCGGTGCTCGCTTCCACATACAGCGAATATAACAGATTTGCCTGCCTCTTCGCCTGTAGTCACGCCACGGCAACCCGCCCATGGAATGGCGGGGACCTGGCAGGCTGTACGCAGCGCCTTGGACCTGGTGAACGCCTTGCAGCAGCGTGCATCCGGCACCTACATAAATAAGATGATGAAGTCCGAAAACGGCCAGTATTTCCGCAAATAAGGAGTATGATCACCGCCAGAGAATTGAAATTTTCCACCACTTCCAACACCGCAGGATTACCCTTGTTACTCAACAGTGATGAATATGAAGACGCCCGCCAGAGTCGAGATCCTCGCTTCGACGGGCGTTTTTTTGTCGGCGTGTTGACCACGGGTATCTACTGCCGGCCAATCTGCCCGGTGCGGATTCCGAAGAAAGAAAACATTCAGCTCTATCGTTCGGCCGCCGGCGCCGTCGAGGCTGGTTTCCGGCCCTGTCTGCGTTGCCGACCGGAGTCGTCACCGGGCACACCGGCCTGGATCGGCGCGCCATACAAGGTGTCCAGGGCCCTGCAATTGATCGCGAAGGGTGTGTTGGACGAGGGCTCTGTGGACGCGCTTGCCGCCCAACTGTCGATTGGGCCGAGGCAGCTGACCCGCTTGTTCCAGCAACACGTGGGTGCGTCTCCGGTCGCGGTCGTCCAAACCCAGCGCCTGCATTTTGCGAAGAAACTCATCGACGAAACCGGCTTGCCCCTGTCTGAAGTGTGCTTCGCGGCAGGCTTCGGCAGTGTGCGTCGCTTCAACGCGGTGTTTCAAAACACCTATGGACGCTCGCCGCGACAACTGCGTGCCCGCCGCAAACAGGACGACGCAGCAGCCGGAGGCACGATCGAGGTACGCCTTGCCTACCGCCCCCCGCTTGACTGGCAAGCGATGTTGAGATACCTGGAATATCGCAAAATCCCAGGGGTGGAAGCGATCGATTACGCGGCGAATGCCTACGCACGCACGATTGTGGTTGACGGCCAGGCTGGCGACATTCGAGTGCAGTTCTCCGATGCGGGCAATTTCGCGCACTTGCAGATCAATTTCCCGGACACGCGCCACCTGTACCACATTGTCGAGCGGGTTCGGTTGCTGTTTGACCTCAAGGCAGACAGCGAAGAGATCGATCGATTCTTTGGGCAGGACAAACTGTTAAAGCAAGTGGTAAAGAGAAATCCCGGCACCCGGATAACTGGTTGCTGGGACGGCTTCGAAGTCACAGTGAGGGCGATATTGGGACAACAGGTCACCGTCAAGGCAGCGACCACGCTCGCCGGCAGGGTTGCCGATCGACACGGCAACGTCTATGCAAGCGCGAATCCACAACTTAGCCGCACGTTTCCCAGTGCCGGGGACCTGGCGGAGGCAGACCTGGATGGCATCGGTATCGTCGGTCAACGCATCAATGCAATTCACTCCGTGGCGAGGAAGATAGCTCGAAACGAAATCGGCTTCGACGGCGTGTTGGAAACCGACGCCTTCGTGGAGTCTATCTGTGAGATCAAGGGGATAGGGCAGTGGACGGCGCACTATATAGCGCTGCGGGTTCTGAATGATCCGAACGCCTTTCCCCACTCGGATTTGATCCTGCGCCGGGCGGCGGCACCCCAAGGTGAGACCTTGACTCCGAAACGCCTGCTGGCGCGAGCAGAAGCGTGGAAACCATGGCGGGCCTATGCGGTGATTCTGTTGTGGAAGCACTACCAGCAGAGCGTGCGTGACAACAAATGAATGTCTCGCTGAATCCAAAAACGAGCACCCCGGGCAGCGCAACGGATTCGCAAACCACGACGAAACCTAACCACTATTTGAATACTTCAGGAGTAGCCGATCATGACAACCTACTATGACTATCACAACACGGTTATTGGCAAGCTGCTCGTTGCTGGCGACGGCAACTATCTGAGCCTGCTCGGCTTTCCCCAGGGCAAGATGCTGAAACGCCACGAAAAGGAATGGCTTAAGGATCCTGCGCCGTTTAAGGAAGTCAAGTTTCAACTCGACGCCTACTTCGCCGGAGAGCTGCAGGAATTTGACTTGCCCCTGCTGCCGACGGGTACGCGTTTTCAAGAGCGTGTGTGGCAGGCCCTGACTGAAATTCCCTATGGAGAAACTTGGAGTTATGGGCAACTGGCGAGGCATATCGGCAAGCCCAAGGCGTCACGGGCGGTGGGTGCGGCGAATGGAATTAATCCAATACCGGTGATCATTCCCTGCCACCGGGTAATCGGCAGCTCCGGCAAGCTCACGGGCTTCGGCGGTGGACTCGAGACGAAGCAGTACTTGCTGAAGCTCGAATCTGAGGCGCTTGCCCCGGAATTCAATTTCGCCTGAACCGGTCTGGGCATCGCCTGCACACCGGAACTTTCTCCATCTGTATCGGTCTAGGTTCACAGGGTTCCTGTGTCTGCCATAGCCAGGCAAGGCAGAGTTCACGTTCCGGGTTCGGCATTGGTGCAGCATGGCATTCGACAGAGACATCCCGCTTGGGGAAGGGTTGCCAGACGATCTTGATGACACGTTGCGTAGTCGCCGCGCGTCTGACCAAGCTGCTGGTAATCGTCTTAACCTGACCGTCGCTCTGACGGTCAGTATTTCCATCCACCTGCTCTTGGCATTTGTATTCTTGCAGCTGTCCGTAGGCTCCATCGAAAACCCTACACGAGCGCTGCCATCGACGGTGCAGATTAGACTGTTACCACCTGCAGTGCGCGAGCCGATACAGCGTGCAGATCCCGAGTTGGAAACTGATGTCGTCTCGAGTGATAAGCCGCTGCAGGAGTTTCAGGAACAACAGCGTGAACAGACGAAGCTGCAGGCATATTTCAGCTGCGCAAAATTAAAACTAGATCAATCCAATTCTATGGCGATATAATACGCCCGCTTTCCAATCGGAAATAACACGCGAGGTAATGCCAATGGACCTGCTCAGCCCAATGGGAGATCAGGTCTGAATTGATAGCGCGACGCGCTATCGCAACATCCCGTCACACCATCTCATCTGCTTTGCCTACTGACATCTTTAGCCGGAAACGCTAAAAATGTTCGTGTCGGATATTGGCCCGACACGTTTTCGCACGACGGCAACTCCAGGCCCCCAAATCTCCAATGACAGCTCATAGCAAACACAGTTTGCTGTGCCGATTTGCTTTATCTCCTGGAATTTAAAAATGGCAACACAAAGAATTGAGAACACCTGGCAGCTTTTCAAGCAGGCTATCGCCGGCGATACCGATATCGACTACACCCAAGGATCGATCGCGCGGGTTACACTGCTGCTCGCCATTCCCATGATTCTGGAAATGGCGATGGAGTCGGTGTTTGCCGTTGTCGATATTTTCTTCGTGGCAGGCCTCGGTACCGAGGCGGTGGCGACGGTGGGGCTCACGGAAGCGATGATCACCTTACTGTATGCGGTGGCGATTGGCCTGAGCATGGGAACCACCGCCATGATTGCGCGGCGTATAGGTGAAAAAAATACCGCCGCGGCTTCCCTCACTGCAGGCCAGGCGATCTGGATTGGTGTGTTTGTATCGGTGTTCGTCGGTCTGATCGGGATTTTCTATGCGCGCAATATTCTCATGCTCATGGGTGCCGACGAAATTGTATTGGAGACAGGCGAAACCTATACGCGGCTGATGTTTGGTGGCTGTTTCACGATCGTGTTTCTGTTTCTGGTGAATGCGATATTTCGTGGTGCCGGCGATGCCAGCTTGGCCATGCGGGCGTTGACCCTGGCAAATTGCATCAACATCGTCCTCGACCCCTGCCTGATTTACGGTTACGGACCGTTTCCTGAGTTCGGCTTAACCGGTGCTGCCGTCGCCACAAATATTGGTCGTGGGATCGGCATGTTGTACGGGCTTTACTATCTCTGTAGCGGCAGGGGGCGAATTCACCTACAGCTGCAACACCTGAAGATACAAATCCCGGTCGTGATCTCCCTGTTGCGCATTTCCGTTGGAGGTGTCTCCCAGTTCCTGGTAGCGACCGCGAGTTGGGTATTCCTGATGCAGATTGTTTCCGGTTTTGGCAGTGAGGCGGTTGCTGGTTATACCATCGCCGTGAGGGTCGTGATGTTCAGCATCTTGCCGGCTTGGGGATTAAGTAACGCGGCGGCGACACTGGTGGGGCAGAACCTGGGGGCAGGATTACCCGAGCGCGCCGAAGCTACGGTTTGGAAAATCGTGAAATACAACTCGATCTATATGGGCATTGCCTCCGTGTTGATGTTGCTGTTCATCCATCCGATCGTCGAATTCTTTACCCAGGAGCCGGTGGTTGTGGGCTATGCCGTGTAATGCCTGCGCATATTTGCCGCGGCATTCGTGGCCTGGGGCGCCGGCATGGCCATCATCCAGGCCTTCAATGGTGCCGGTGATACCATGACCCCGACCTGGATCAACGTATTCTGTTTCTGGGTGGTGCAGGTGCCGCTCGCGTATACCCTGTCGCTTGGTCTGGGCCTCGGCCCGGTGGGTGTTTTCTGGTCGGTGTTTGTAGCGGATATCCTCACTGGTATAATAGGCTTCCTTGTCTTCCGGCGCGGCAAATGGAAGCTGCGCATGGTATAACAATTGCTGGGGTATCACTGCATTGTTTAGAGGTGCCCTTGGATAAACGGATTTAGAAAACATGCAGAGTAGTCAGCAGCAAATAATTTCCCATGTCGCCACATGGTTGCAGAGTCAGAAACCGGTCTGGCTTAGCACGATTCTGAAAACCTGGGGATCTTCACCACGGCCCATCGGTGCGATGATGGCCTGCACCGTCGATGGCGATCTGATCGGCTCCATTTCCGGCGGCTGCATAGAAGAAGATTTCCTCGAGCAGTTGCGGGACGGCTCCCTGAAGTCCCAATTCGATGACATTGCCAAACCGTTTGTCGTCAAATATGGGGTGACGGCGGCAGAGCAGGCGCGATTGAAACTGCCCTGTGGTGGGCAATTGCATGTGTTGCTCGAATACATCGAGGCGTCTGACTCCAATATCGGCGTATTCAATCGCCTGTCCAATGATCTCGAAAATCACAGCAAAGTAAGCCGGGTGGTCAATCTTGAAAACGGTGAAATATCTGCCAGTGATTCATCCGGTGAAGACGCCGTGGTAATGTCGGAGGAAATCATGACCCACAGTCTCAGTCCCATGTATCGATTGTTGTTACTTGGGGCAGGGGATGTAGCAAAGTTTGTCGCCGAGATGGCACTGGCGCTGGAGTACGATGTCACCTTGTGTGATCCGCGACCCAGCTATCTGGATAACTGGTGTGTCGATGGCGTAGAAAAAACCTCCCGATTACCCGACGATGTGGTGCGGGAGCGTTTCAGTAATCCTTTCAGCGGCATTATCGCGCTCGCCCATGACCCAAGAGTGGATGATATGGCGCTGATGGAAGCGTTGAAGACCGATGCGTTTTATATCGGAGCGATGGGCTCCGAACGCACCTCGGCGGCGAGAAGAGAACGGCTTCCCGAGTTGGGGCTAAGTGAGTTAGAGATCGACCGGCTGCACGCGCCGATTGGATTTCAGATTGACAGCAAGACGCCGGCAGAGATTGCGATATCGGTGATGGCGGAAGTCACGGCTGTTCGCCACGGCACAGAACAATAGGGCCCAGAGTCTGTGATACCCCGAGAAATATTCTGTTAATTCAAAAGTTAACCGAAAATGAAATGCATGATGTGCTGTTTTTGGTGTACGTCTAGTACGCAAGCTCGGAGCAGGGGGGTTATTTTGCCGTTCCAGTGGGCCATCCCTGGCCCAACCGAACGGAAAAACAGTACCCCTTGCCAAGCCCCGGCACACGCATCAACTGCGGACAATCCTATCCATAATTTCGTGGGGGTATCTCAGGCCAGTGTAAAATTATCGCACTGCGCCGCCAATCGGCGTCGAGTGCGCTCGTAATTTTACTCAAATCATTCCGGCTTTGATTACTGTGCGATTGAGCGCTCTTCGCCCTTCGCTGCCATCGATTCCAGGCGTCTGGCACCGGCCAGAATGCCGATAATGCCATAGTTACCTTCGTGGCAGGCATATTCATATATCGGTTCGTCCAGCCTGGAGAGCGGGTACTCGCCAGACCACTGTGCAGTATAGACAGAAGAGTCGTCGACGGTGAAACCGTAGATGATCTTGTTGTCGGACTCACGCCTGAAGGTCTCAATTACCGTCAGATTTTCGGTGGGTGCACCACGATAATTCATCCAGTGATTGTAATTCCTGGTTTCGACGATGAGCGTGTCACCGTCCCAACGGCCTATGGAATCCCCCATCCACTTCTGATGTGTCGTGGAAGCCGGGCTGCGCTCATCGGATATCTTGATAATACGAGCATCGTGAGCCATTTCCACGATGATGCTGACGTAGCCCGGCGACTGCACGATTTGCATGTGGCTGTTGTACATGACCGGTGACATAACCGGGCCGGAACTACTGCCGAATGCAAGCAGGCAGCGTTCGCCCAAGCCGCGACCCTCGGGTCCATCGTTGCGGTGGGGACTGTTGGCCCGGAGTTCACGCATGCGATCCCGAAAACCGGCGACCCGCTCTGGGATACGGCCATTGGCTGGATCGATAATTGCGGAGGTGCGAAATTCACCGTCTATCGTGGGCAGAAACATGCCGCGATCGGTCCAGAACAGGTCATAGTTGCCAACCGGTGGCAGCGCCTTCAGGTCGGGAGCAGGACGGTTTGGATCCAGTGGCTCATTGTCTGCTTCCACCGCCTGCTGGGCACGGTGTTCCAGTACCAACGCTTCTGCTTCAGTGTAAGCCTGCTTGCTGCCCAAATCACGGGGACGCTCAAAAGGCATCACCGTGTGATGCTTCCAGTTGCCTTGTAAATCGGGCACACCCCATTCCGTCAACGGAGTCTGAAATTCCTGGGCAGAGGCGCTGGCAGTCAGAGCCAGAGCGCCCACCAGTGCTGAAAAACGCGTGTTCATGCGGGAGTCTCCGAGTTAATGTAGTAATTTAACTATAACTAGTAACTCATTATATTTATTAATAATATATTAAAATTAACTGAATATCACTTGGGCGCATTATAAGGTAAACCAGCTTGTTCTTCGGTCACGAATTGTGACATTTTTTCGAGCCGGCAGGGGCTGAACAGACAGGATCCACAACCTGCCTGGAGCGACTAGAGGCTGTCGCTATATCTCGGCCAGGGGCTGGCCTGCTCGATCTGCCGCGCCAGGCGCAATAGCAGGGAATCCGCCCCCCAGGCGCCGGTGAACATCACGCCAACGGGCAGCTTATCGGCAGTCCAATGCAGGGGCATGGACATGCTGGGCTGGCCGGTGCCGTTGTAGAGTGCGGTAAAACCACCATAAGCCTTGAAGCGCGCCGTGTACTGCTTCATATCGTCGCTGTTCATATCGAGCCAACCGATCCTGGCCGGGGTCTTGCTCAACACCGGCGAGATGACCACGTCGTAGCGGTGGTGGAACCGGGTCATCTGGCGCTCGGCGTCTTTTAACAGGTCCCGTGCAGCAAGATAGTCGGCGGCACTGAGTTTACTGCCGCTCTTTACCATAAGCCGGGTCGAAGCTTCCAGCGGGCTGTCTTCGAGGGACAGATTTAATTCATCCAGTCGCCCCTGCAGGGCTTGATAGACATGGAGGTTAATGATCCTGGCCATCGCAGAAATCACCGGCTGATACGCCACCGGGTGAATCACTTCTTCGATGCTGTGCCCCAATGATTCGCAAAGCTGCGCCGCCTTGTGTACGGCATCGATGCAGTCTGCATCAATCCGCTGATCCAGCGGGTGAGCGAGTTGGACGGCGATTCGCAATTGGCCCGGTTCCTGATTTACTGCTTCATAAAAAGATGGGGGTGAGGGCGGCATGGGGTAGAGATTCGGTTCATCTATACTGATCAGATCGAGGAATGCCGCGCTATCGCCCACAGTTTGACTGACCACATGCCCGACACTCATGCCACTCCAGCTTTCTCCCAGGGAATTCTCAACGGCAGTCAGACCACGGCTCGGTTTTAAGCCAAACAGACCACAAACCGAAGCCGGAATACGGATTGAGCCACCACCGTCGGTCGCATGGGCGACCGGTGTGATAGCGGCTGCGACTGCGGCTGCGGCACCACCGCTGGAGCCCCCGCTAGAGTGCTCGGTATTCCAGGGATTGCGGCAGGCGCCGTTGGCCAGGGGCTCGGTGGTGATGGTCAGCCCCTTTTCCGGTGTGTTGGTAGTGCCCATAATCACCAGTCCGGCGTCCAGGTATTTCTGCACGATATGGGAGTTGCGCTGGGCGATATGCTGCGCGAACAGGGCGCTACCAAATCCGGCCTGTAAGCCCTTGACCATGCTCAGGTCTTTTATCAGGAACGGCAGGCCCGCTAGCTGGCTTTTAGCCAGTAGACTGGAATCGGCATCAATTTTCCGGGCCTGCTCGGCGGCGCTAACGTAGTTGTCAGTGACAATCGCATTGATCGCAGGATTGGTGTTCTGTGCCCGTTGGATGGCGCAGGCGGTGACTTCGGCACAGCTGAATTCCTTGCTCCGAATGCCTCGCGCCAGAGCGACGGCATCCATGTCCATGTATTCGGATAGCGTTAACATTGTCTGGGGATCATCCGGCGTTAGAACATTTGATCTTCGGTGCTGTCAGTGTTCATCAGTGACAGGCCGCCGGAGTCGTCGTCATCGTCCAGATCTTCTTCGGGTATGGTCTTGCCTTCCGACAGCCGGATGCGCAGACGCAGATTGTTTTTGGAGTCTGCATTCTTAAGCGCCTCTTCGTAACTGATCAGTCCGCCCCTGAACAGGTCATACAGCGCGTAGTCGAAGGCCTTCATACCCTGTTGCTCGCCTTTCTCCATAACCTCCTTGAGTTCAAGGACATTGCCCTGTTTGATCAGGTCGCAGACACGGGGCGTGCCCAGCAGGATTTCCACGGCGGCGACGCGCTTGCCTTCGGGGGTTGGAATAAGGCGCTGTGAGATGAAGCCCTGGAGATTGAGAGACAAATCCAGGAACAGTTGCTTATGACGCTCTTCGGGAAAGAAGTTGATAATCCGGTCCAGCGCCTGGTTTGCGTTGTTGGCGTGAAGCGTAGATAAACACAGGTGGCCGGTCTCTGCGAAGGCGAGGGCATGTTCCATGGTTTCCCGGCTGCGAATCTCACCGATGAGGATGACATCGGGCGCTTGTCGCAAGGTATTCTGCAACGCTTCCTCATAACCATTGGTATCCACCCCCCACTTCCCGTTGATTGACTATGGATTTATGGTGAGGATGAATGAACTCGATCGGGTCTTCGATTGTAATAATGTGACCATCACTGTTTTTATTGCGATAGTCGATCAACGCCGCCAGCGATGTCGATTTACCGGAGCCGGTACCGCCCACGAACAAAATAATGCCGCGCTTCTGCATGATGAGTTCTTTGAGGATGGGGGGCAGACCCAGGGACTCAACACTGGGGATATCGGTTTTAATGTGTCGCGCTACCAGGGCGACTTCCCCGCGCTGTTTGAATATATTCACGCGAAAGCGACCGATATCTGGCTCGGCTACGGCGAGATTCATTTCCGGACTCTTTTCGAACGCAGCGATCTGGTCTTCGTCCATGATTTGGTAAGCGATTTTCTTGACCAGGCCTGCCGGCAGTTTCTTCTCGATCAGGGGAGTAAGCCTGCCGTAGGCCTTAATGCTGGGAGGTGCGCCGGTTGTCAGAAACAGGTCCGAGCCCTCTTTTTCGATCAGCATCTTTAGTAAATCATTAAATTTCATAGTCGTAATCCCGCCTGTTCGCGATGATTCCAGTTGCTGGAATTATTCGAACCTGCTTTCCGTGTACCAGCCCACGTCGGTGGCCGATTGATCGATTCGATCAGCTACATCCAGTATAAGCGCGAACAGGGCCATACGCACTAACACCCCGTTATCGGTTTGCCGAAAGATCGCCAGATTCGGATGCTGGTTGAGGTCATTGTCCAACTCATTGGCAGCGGCCCTGGAATCCCTCGGCAGGGGATGCATGATGACGGTGTTGGGCGCGCAATTTCTGGTATAGATGGCGCGATTCATCCGGTATCTGCCGCGATAAATGTCTGCCTCCAGTCTGTTGGTAAATCGTTCTTCCTGAATCCGTGTCAGGTACACTGTGTCATTGTCGGTCAGACCCTCCTCCATATCCTCCGTCTCTATGACTTCGTGTCCGGCCGCCTTCAACTCGGCAACAATCTCCGCCGGCATGCATAGCTCCTTGGGTGAGATTAAAGTAAATCTGATCTTGTCATACACCAGCAACAGCTGCGAAAGAGAGTGCACGGTGCGCCCATGTTTTAGATCTCCGACCATGGCGATGTGCATGCCGTCAATCGCGCGATCATTGGAGCCCAGTTCTTTCTTGATTGTGTAGAGGTCGAGCAGGGCCTGGGATGGGTGTTCATTGGGACCGTCACCCCCGTTGATGACTGGCACCCGGCTGGCCTTGGCGAACTCGCTCACCGATCCGACCTTGGGGTGGCGCATGACGATGACATCGCTGTAGCCGCTTATCACCCGGGCAGTGTCATACAGGGATTCACCCTTGGATATGGAAGAAGTCTTCACATCGGTGGTTTCTCTAACATGCCCACCCAGCAGGTTAAAGGCGCAACCGAAACTGACCCGGGTGCGTGTGCTTGGCTCGAAGAACATGTTCCCGAGGATGGCACCATCGAGCACCTTGGTAATGCGCTTGCGATGCGCATAGGGTTCCATACCGTCAGCAACCTGAAATACCCTGTCTATATCGACTCGTTCAAATTGTTTTACGCTGATGATATGGGCGCCGCAAAAATCCATGAAACCGTTCTGAGAAACCCCTTAATTATTCAGTAGATGCGAGTTAAAGCTGATGGATATTACTACAAATGGGGGGTGCTTAGGAATTGTTAAGTTGCTCGTTGGTCTGGTGGCTACCCCAGGGTTTGGAAAGTATGAAGTTCAGGAAATTCCAGTAGTGGGCTAAATTTCGGTTGGCGCATGCATGGTGGCTCCGATGGAAGCGCGAAGCTGGCATGCAAATCGCGACACGGCGTGAATACATCCCTGTGCCTCGGCGCCAGCTCCCTGCTGGCGACGGTCGCGATTTGCATGCCAACTCCACACTTCCCTAGTATGGAGTACATCGAAATTCAGTGATTTCTAGGAGTAGGGAAAAGTCTAATTTTTCTGTGAAAGAAAATGCCGTAAATGAGAGAATTCATCACAGTTTTCGGGGAGTAGGGGCTGGGTAGTCCAAATTGAGACCGTCGCCAGCAGGGAGCTGGCGCCGAGGCTACAGGGATGTATTCACGCCGTGTC
>CAJXIY010000007.1 GCA_913054495.1 uncultured Gammaproteobacteria bacterium
GAGAGTTCGAATCTCTCCTCCTCCGCCATTTTCCCCCAGTATCCACATCTTCCTCGAGTCTTCCAAAGTTATCCACGAGGTCACTATTCACTAGACTTTCCAACCGAGCATCTGTTATTGAATGTTTGTTAGAGTAATTTCTGCATCAAGGAGTTGCCAATGGGCAAATTTCTAGCAATTTCAGTCTATCTCCTGACGCTTCTCCTGCCCATTAATACCCAGGCCCAATCAGCCGCGGCGAAATTTGCCGGCATGTGGAGCGATCCCCCTGACACCCCGGGGGTCTATTTTGTTTTTTCTCCTGCTCCGACTATGCGCTCGAAGTGCTGGGACGGCTGCTGGATGATCCGGCCAACGATGATCGTCCCTATGGTGCGCTCACCGCCGAAGCCAACCGGATGGCAAGGCAAAACATACTGATTCCTAAAATGACCGCCGCTACGCTGCGCACCTATCCCCTCGATCCGGCCGCAGACCCCGGTTTCCTGAGATGTGAGCCATGGGGCTTCGCCAGGCAGATTTTGGCCCGCATCAGAATGAGATAAGTATCAACGATGATCACATCGAAATGCATTATGCTGAGTGGGATGTCCGCCGCATCATCTATATGGACGGTATATCTGTCCCACCCAATACCCAGTCCAGTTTACTGGGTTATTCCACAGGCCACTTCGAAGGGCCAACACTGGTTGTTAACACCACCCATGTCAATGCAGGCATCTTGTCGAGGATGGATCACAGCGATCAACTCAGCGCCGAGGAACGTTACACGATTTCGGATGACCGTCAGATTATGACGCTCGACGTGACCTTTACAGATCCCTGGGCTCTAAACGAACCATTGACCTTAAAAAAGATCTGGAAGTGGTCGCCCGACGAGGAAATCTACCCCTATGACGACTGTGAAATACCGACGGACTTTATCGAGTCTCAAGGAGAAAAATTATGAAAATCAAAAACTCTGCTGCCCTCGTTCTAGCGGCGTTAGTCCTCAGCGAGCCCGGCTCAGGCACATCATTCCTTCTTCGCTGTATTTGATGGCGAACGACTGGTCACCATCACCGGCACCGTCACGGAGTTCAGAATGGTAAATCCCCACGCCATGATGAGCATAGAAACCGTAGATGACAGCGGCATGCCAGAAAATCTGGACCGTGGAATTCGATGGCAGGCTGCACTTAAGCAGAGCTGGCTGGGATAGGACCACGTTTACGGTGGGCGAAAGCCTGGAAATTACGGGAAATCCGGCCAGATCCGGCTCGGCGATGATGTTTTTTAACCGCTCGGTGGATGCCAGTGGCAAGGAAATCATCCGCCCCAGAGTGGAATTACAGAATTCCATAGAAGAACAACGCAGACAGCGCCGAGCGCAGCGCAATGCCCAGAACTAGCGCAAAGAATCTGGCGATTCTGAATTAGGCGGTGCTTAAGCTGGGGTAGCTTAAGCAGGATCGGACACCTTGCCGCCACAATTAATCCTCACATCGCCTCGATTGGGCGCGCTTGTCGCTATATTTATCGGGTTTAATAGAGACTCAATCAATTCAATTTGATTGAATCCTCCTTAAGCTCGACCCCCGCTTGAAGGCCCTCGTAAGAGGGCCTTTTTTTTGAGAATCGGGGAACAGGAGTAGTGGTTATAGTAGGAGCGAGGGGCTACGGATCGGCGGAGACAGCACCCAGGGCGTTGACATGGCGCTCGTTGAGAGCGATGAAGTCAGCAAGAATTCTACCGCTTTCCAACAACAGCGGATCTTCTTCCTCGACGACTTCCTCCTCCTCATCCGGTGCTTCGTTGGCGGCAAGCGTGACATCGTCTTCAAACTCAGCCGCGGTCTCTTCTTCAGCCTCTGCAGCAGCACGCTCGGCATCGGACACCCATTCTTCTAATGACAGTCCCTTGAGAAGGCGACGCATATTCTCAGCATCGAAGGCAGCACGACGGTTTGACTCTCGCTCCAGCTTGACGATTTGCTCGTTAAGAGACAGTTGCTCCTGGGCGCGTAGCTTCCTCGTGCGCTCGATCTGAGCAATTAAATAGATAAAGTCCGGCGATACTTCGGCGCGGTCTTCATGCAATTGCCTGAGATCTGGTAGCAGCGTCTGAATCGCCAGATAGGGGCTGTATTCAACCGGGCGTACGGTATCCCAGGGCAGTGCGCCATCGAGACTGCTTTCGCCAATATTGTCGTAGGCATCATAGAAGTCTGGAAATTCGATATCGGGAATGACACCGCGGTGCTGGGTGCTGGCACCGGAGATGCGATAGAACTTGGAGCGGGTAAGTTTTACCTGGCCGTAGTCCATAGGAATAATTTCCTGAACCGTGCCCTTGCCAAAAGTTTGACCGCCCAGCACGATGCCGCGTTGGTAGTCCTGAATAGCACCGGCAAAAATTTCCGAAGCCGATGCACTAGTTCGGTTTACCAGCACCGCCAATGGGCCGTCATAGACAATCTCGGGATCGTTGTCGCCGAAGGAGCGGGTGAAGCCATTGCGAATACCCGAGTAGCGAATCTGTACGGTCGCCCCGGTTTCGATGAACAGTCCCACCAACTGATTCGCTTCACTCAAACTGCCGCCACCATTATTACGCAGGTCGACGATGACAGCATCGACATTTTCTTCCAGCAATTCATCCAGTAAAACCCGAACGTCGCGAGTTGAACTCTTGAAATCTTCTTCGCCTCTGCCGGCCGCTTCAAAATCGAAATAAAAGGTCGGCAGATCGATCACGCCAATTTTGTAATCACTACCCAGATAAGACAGCTCGATGACTTCTTTTTTCGCCGACTGATCTTCCAGCTTGACCGTATCGCGGGTGATACTCACAACCTTCGCACTGGCTTCGCTGACGGCATCTGCAGAGATCACATTAAGGCGAACCACCGTGCCTTTTTCTCCACGAATCTGAGCCACCACATCGTCCAGGCGCATGCCGACTACATCCTGCAATTCGCCATCGACACCCTGGCCAATAGCAATGATTCGATCACCCTCTTTTAATTCCGCACCACGCTCCGCCGGCCCTCCTTTGATGAGCTCGACGACCTTGGTGTACTCCTCTTCCGTGGTCAACTGCGCGCCGATTCCCTGCAGTGACAGCGATAGTCCCATATTAAAATTTTCCGAATCCCGGGGGGAGAAGTAGGCGGTATGGGGATCCACTGCCTTGGCCACGTTAGACAGATAGGTTTGAAATATATCCTTGTCATTGGTTTTTAGAATTTGACTCAATTGATTGCGGTAGCGCTTTGACAATTTTTCCCTTATCTCATCGTCGCTGTCTCCGGTCAGTTTCAGGCTCAAGACACTGTTCTTGATTCGAAGTCGCCAGACTTCATCGAGGGCTGCTACCGAGGCCGCATAAGGCGCTTCTTCTCGGTTTAGTTGAATATATTCATCGATGGAAAAATCCATCTCCGGAATATGATTTTCGATTCTATCGATCGCATAAATCATCCTTTCGATGATTCGCTTGTAGTACAAATTATAAATAACGAAACCGGGCTCGACGCTACCGTCCTGGAGTGTATCATCGAGGGTATAGCGGTAGTTACTGAGCTCATCCACATCTGCCTTGAGAAAATACAGGTGGGATCCGTCCAGGGTATCGAGGTAACTGTCAAAGATAATGGATGAAAAATTGTCATCAATTTCTACGGCGGCATAATGCTTGGTTTGCAATTCCCGTAACAGGCTGACTGCCGTTTCTCCATGCACTTTCTGGCTGCGCAGAGGTTGATAGAGTGCATCGATATCAAGCACCGTGTTTAACTGAATCGGATCTCGCTGGGCGATCACTGAGGTGATTATCAAGCTGGCGACTGACAGCGCCACAATCTTGAGACTGTAGTTGATTCCAAATTCTCGACTGCAAATCTTCATAAAACCCCGCTCTAATTAATACAGCATTAACAAATGTTCACTTATACCGAGGTGACAGGGGAAGTGGCGCAATCTGTTCACCGCAGTTGAGCAACATAGAGACTAAGTGATAACCGAACTCAATAGAAGTAATTTCCCGCAATTTTAAGTCTGGAAAATATCCAGATAAAATTTCCTGTTTACCGAATTTGCTTGTGCCTGGCGGAGGCATGTCTCTCGGCCCGTTCGACATCGATGTACAGGTCTGTGATCGCGCTGGAACCGTGTCCGGCATCGTCACGCACATGCTCACGGGGCCGATGTTTAACGTCTTCTGAGATGCCGGTATGGCGCAACCAGTGCACCGTCGCCAGCGCCAGGCGATCGGCGTCTTCGCAGAAGCCTTCGGCACGCATCGTCGCCGCCGCCGTATCGAAGCATTTCTGCACGATTCCCCGGATTTGCCGGGTACTGGTGAGACCGCCCTTGCCCCGGGTCTTATGTACCAGGGGGCTGGCCTCACCCGGCGCGGGCAAGGCCGGTAGTCCCCGGGAGTGACGGTACCGCTTCAACGCGCTTAACATGGCGTCGCTGACGGAGATTTCCCGTTCCTTATTACCCTTGCCGACGGTGTTAAACCACCAGTTGCCTTCCTGGTCTGCTTGAAAATGCCCCATTTGAGGCTGCCAGCGTGGGGTTTCTACCAGTTCCGAGATTCTCAGGTACATGGCGAAGAGGGCATTCAAGACAAACAGCGTTCTCTCATGCTCCCGAGGCTGCTCTGCGGCCATCATCTCGGCGGCATCGATGACGTAATCCCATTGTAGTGGGGATAGGCGACGGATTTTGCCCGGGTTTTGGTGTCTACGGAGGTATTTGCTCTTCTGCCGCATCTGCGACACCGGATTGGCAGTAATTCGTTGCTCCTGCAGCAGGAAGTTAAAGAAGCTGCTGAGGACGCTGAACAGGGACTGCAGGGCGGATTGGGACATCACGTACTCGCCTGCAGCCTTGACGTAGGGACGCCATGCAGCGTTGGGTAGGCGCTGTCCTTCTCGTTCGAGGTAGCGGGGCACATTCTTGTTGCCGATCCAGCCCCGGGGAGGTTGCTTGGAAAACTCGACGTAATCCTCCATGTCCTCCCTAACTAATTGATTTAATGACTTTTTTGCAACCAGCCAGCACCAGTGAAGAAAATGTTCGATTTCCCGTCGATAGGTGCTGTAGGTATCCGCACTACCACGATAACTGTAAATGAACTCACTGGCGCACTGGTAATCGGCGAGGGCATCCTCGCCGGCATCATCGAGCAGGTGATCGAGGCTGAGCACCGGGTATTTAAATGGATTTCGTGTTTGTTCCAGGGTATCGAAGAAAGCCATTGGGGTTTTAATGTCTGACATTAAGTTTATACTTTATCTGTATATTTTTAAAAGATAATAAAGGAATATTTATCGAAGTCAAATGGCCGGCAATTTGGCACGACACGAGCAATTAGCAGCCCATATTAGGTAGTCGGAACCTGTAGCAGTTTCTTTACCGTTGGCAAGTACAGACAAGCCCCGGCTTGTTGCCAATAGCAAGCGAAGAACCGCTGTCGCCTCGGCCCTTAAGACTGCTTGAATTGAGTTTGATCCTGGCCTCTTTAATTATGGTCAGCGTTATGTAATCATTTATATAACGATATGAAGGAATTTAACCTAATCAATGCGTTACAGGATTTTATCAGGCCAAATAGCGGGGATCTGGCTGTTTGCACTCGCCGCCATCGGCACCCATGCCGGCGCTGAAACCATCAATGTCGCGGTAGCATCAAATTTCGCCGCGACAATGCATGTGGTAAAGCAGCGCTTCGAAGCCGAGCAGGACCACCAGATCAACATAATCGCCGGATCCAGCGGCAAGCACTTCGCCCAGATTATCAACGGGGCACCCTTTGATCTCTTCCTCTCGGCCGATTCAGAACGCCCCCGGCAGCTGGAAATACGAGGTCACGTAGCCATCGGGCGGCGCCACGTCTACGCCATCGGGCAGTTAATCTTGTGGAGCAGACGCCCGGATCCGCCGCTCACAGAAACCAGCCTGCTGCAGCATGAGCGTAACGGTCTGCGCCGACTGGCGCTGGCAAATCCCAATCTGGCACCTTACGGACGGGCGGCGGTGGAAGTGATGACGAAGCTGGGGGTTTACGAGCAGCTGCGGGCGAAGCTGGTGATGGGCGAGAACGTGAGCCAGGCCTTTCAGTTTACCTACACAGGCAACGCCGAATTCGGATTCGTGGCGCTGTCCCAGGCCCTCGCCCTGGGCCAATCCGATAGTGGCTGGCACATACCGCTGGATTACTATCAGCCTATAAGTCAGGAAATGGTATTGCTCAGCAACAGAGCCGGTGCCCGTGCCCTGTTTGCATTCCTCCAGAGCGCAGCCATGGCTCCCATTCTTCTGGAGTACGGCTATGTACCTCCTCAAATATAAGGTTAAATCTCAATACTATGCTTGAAGCTGCTGATTTTACTGCCTTTACTCTAACTTTAAAGCTCGCGGGAGTCAGCACATTGATCCTGCTTTGTCTGGGCACGCCACTGGCCTGGTGGTTGTCACAGACCCGGACCCGGGGCAAGAGTGTGGTGGAGGCGCTAATCGCCTTGCCCCTGGTTTTGCCGCCGACCGTACTGGGATTTTATCTGCTGCTGGCGCTGTCGCCCACCGGACCTGTCGGCTCGACCCTCAACTCCCTGGGCCTACCCTCACTGGCGTTTTCATTTTCGGGCCTGGTGCTGGGATCTGTCATCTATTCGTTGCCGTTTGTGGTGCAACCGCTACAGACCAGTTTCGTCGCCGTCGGCAGACGACCGCTAGAGGTGGCGGCTACACTGGGGGCTGGGCCGCTGGATCGATTTCTGAATATCGTCCTACCGATGTCAAAACTCGGCTACCTGACAGCGATCGTGCTGGGTTTCGCCCATACCATGGGTGAATTCGGCGTGGTTTTGATGATCGGTGGCAATATACCGGGGCAAACCCAGGTACTGTCTATTGCCATCTACGATCACGTCGAAGCGCTAGAGTACAGCCAGGCGCACTGGCTGGCCGGCTTGTTACTGCTATTTTCATTCTTGGTGCTGCTGACGGTCTACACTCTGAATAAACGTGCATCGTTCCTGTCCGGGGCTGGACCATGATCCATGTCGATTTGAGCCTGAGCAGAGCCGAATTCAGCCTTAAGGCACAATTCGAACTGCCAGGGTCCGGGGTGACAGGCATTTTCGGTCAATCCGGTGGCGGCAAGACCACGCTGTTGCGAGCCATTGCTGGCCTCGAGCCTGGCGCAGTCGGCAGTTTGAGCGTTAACGGTCGCTGTTGGCAGAGTGAATCCATCTTTCTGCCTGCGGAGAACAGGCATATCGGTCTGGTTTTTCAGGAACCGAGCTTGTTTAGCCATCTAGATGTACGGGCAAACCTGGTATTCGGCAGCGACAGAGGTAAAGACAGGAAAAAAAACAACAAAGCCCCTCAAGCTGCTGTTTTAGAACATATTTGTACAACTTTGGAGTTAGGCAGCTTGCTCCATCGAGACCCTCGCAGCCTGTCAGGTGGTGAGCAGCAGCGGGTGGCCATCGGCCGCGCCCTGATGGCTTCTCCGGTAATGCTGATGATGGATGAGCCATTGTCGGCGCTGGATCACAGGGCCCGCAGAACCTTAATGCCTTTCCTGGAAAAAACCTTTCAAGGGCTTGAAATACCGGTACTTTATGTCTCGCATTCCACAGAAGAAGTGGCCAGGCTGGCAGACCACCTGGTGCTGATGGAGGAGGGCAGGGTCACCGCCTTCGGCAGCCTCGGTGAGGTCCTGGGACGCGTCGACAGTCCGCTCAACGAGGTCGATGAGGCCTTTAGCGTGTTTAATTGTACGGTGAACAATCACGACCTGCCGCACCTGACCAGCCTCATCAGCAGGGGCGGAGAGGTTCTTCACATTCCCCGGGTCGATATCAATACGGCACTTCCCGTGAGGCTGAGGATTCGCGCGCGGGATGTGAGTCTGTGCCTACAGCGGCCCCAGCAAAGCAGTATCCTCAATGTCCTGCCGGCGCAGATCGTCGATATTTCTGAGAAAATACGCCAGGGTAGCCGTAGCATCAAGCTGAATATAGGCGGGGAGACGCTGCTGGCCAAGGTCTCGGAATACTCGGTGCAGCTGCTGGAACTAGCCCCCGGGCAACAGGTTTTTGCCCAAATCAAATCTGCCGCCTTAATGACATAGTTGTGCTTAACCATGGCTCAGTCGAAAGATTGAATCTCAAACCTGGAATAAGATAGCTTCAGGTTTTCATTAACACCACGCTGGATGCCTTGAAGAATGCGGTCACCACCTGGTCTTCGAGTAACTCTAACTGATCTACGCTGTGATTGGTAATGACGGCTCCGAGGGTTTTGCTATCGCCAAGATCGATTGAAATATCGCTGTTCACCGCGCCGCGATCGATACGGGAGATATGGCCGCTGAAACTGTTCCTGGCGCTGACGCGGCCAAAACTGCCCACCGCGAGGGTTACCGAAGATGCCTTGATTAGCACCATGATCGAATCGCCGACAGCCAGGCCCATTTCCTCCCGACTGCGCTCGGTGACGATAGCGACCATCGCCAGAGTCGCCGAGAGGCTGACACAAATCTCGGTGTTGACAGCACCCAACTCGATGCTGCTGATATTGCCCAGGAATTGATTGCGGGCGCTGGTCTGAATTGAGCTGTGGCGCATGAAACCGCTGACATCGTCCAGTGAATGTAATTGATTATTGAGACTTTGAAGGAACTCTTGATGTTGATTTTCAAGTTCTTCAAAACCTGCGAGCAACTGCCGGCCATAGTCGGTAAGTTGGCTACCTCCACCCTTACTACCGCCAGAGGCGCGCAGGAGCAGTGGTAATTTGGACAGGTTATTGAGCCGTTCCAGTCGGTCCCAGGCAGTCTTGTAACTGATACCCAGGGTTTTCGCCGCCGCAGAAATAGACCCAGCCTCAGTAATAGCCCGCAGTAAGCCTAATTGCTCCAACAGCACGCGGTTTGCCGCATCGTCTGTCAGCCAGATTTCACCTCCTACAGTCGCCATTATCCACTCTCTGGATGAATTAATCCCGGGTCAGCTGCACTCCTGGGACGGCCCAGGGTGAGTGGTTCATTGGAATCCTGATTCTGCACCAGGCAGGATGCACTAAAAGCTCGCTAAAGGCCCCTTTGAATTGACCCCTCATTAGGTTACCTTCAACTGTGCATGCAGTGGCGGTCAGAAGCAAGTTAACTACATTAACAAGGCATTGTACGTGTTAAGGAGTAAGGGGAAATGATGAAATCATGGGTTTGGGGAATTGCCACCGTCATGGTGACACTCAGCACCTGGATGGGCCTGGCTCAGGATATCGAAATTCCACGAACTACCGGCGGCCGACCCGATCTGCAGGGCATATGGACGAACAAAACCCTGACACCACTCACCCGGCCCCGGGAGTTTGCCGAAACCCCGGCCTTAAATCAGGAACAGGTACAGCGCCTGGAGGGAGATAATCAAGTTTACTTGGATGCTGAATATGCCAATAGCGATCCGCATCGGGGAGCTGGATTTGGTGCCCAGGCAGGGGACGACGGCAACACGGAAGACGGCTATAACGAATTCTGGAAAGATGTGGGTACCCGCATTCAAGTGATCGATGGCGAATACCGCGCCTCCATCATCATCGATCCAGCAGATGGCCAGATACCCTACGCCGGTGATCCGCGCACTCGCTTCCGTCGCGACCCTGGTGCGCCTGGACGCTCCGATGGCCCTGAGGGCAGACCGCTTGCTGAACGCTGTCTATTGGCATTCGGTTCCCATTCAGGACCGCCCATGCTGCCGGTGATGTACAACAGCAACTACCAGTTTGTGCAGACTGACGATTACGTGATGATCATGGCGGAGATGGCGCATGACGCACGTATCATCCGCCTGAATAACAGCGAGCATATGAGCGGCATGAATAAGTGGATGGGGGATTCCGTTGGTCGCTGGGAAGGGGACACCCTGGTGGTAGAAACCCGGGGCTTTAATCCTCAACAGAGTTTCCGGGGCGCGTCTGAAAACCTGATCGTCACCGAGCGCTTCAGCAGAGTATCGATATCCGAAATTCTCTACCGCTTTACCGTGGAAGATCCCACCGTGTTCAGCCAGTCCTTCACCGGGGAATTAATCTTCAACGCCAGACCGACTCGGGAATCCATGTATGAGTATGCCTGCCACGAGGGAAACTATGCGCTGGCAGGAATCCTCGCCGGTGCCAGAGAACTGGAAAGGCAAACGGCGGCGCAGGATAAAGTAACTGAGGCTGCACGATGACAATCAGCGCAAGCCTTGCAATTCTGATAGATCCTTTTAACTATGAGTAATTCGCACACGACGATCCAGAACCGCTATCCTTATTCTCTAGGCAACGGCTTGCCTCGCTATTGCGGGCTACGTCCATAGATGGAGAGCAAATGAAAATTCCAGCCATCACAGGATTACTACTGGTGCTGCTCGGCGCCTGTGCTGCTGACGACGCTTCATGGGTCAATCCTAACTTGATGACAGACCAGGAAATCATCGCCTACAATCAATCCAGGAGAATCTGGGATCAAATAGTTTGCACCCGGGGATTCGGCATACGAAGCTATATCAAGAAGCGAACCTGCGGGACGCTGTCTGATCTAAATCGACGCGCGGCTGCTACTGGTGAGCAGCTCAACATTATTAGCTTCGGCACGCCTCAAATCTATCACTAAACTTGGCCAGATCCAAGGCTCAAATGTGAAAGTTGCGACAGCTACACAAATAGAGTGTAGCCCTAATTTTTGTCAACGAAGGAGCTGAAATTATGTCACTTGCAGACCAACTCAAACTAGAGGATGAGACAAATAGTTTTGAATTAAAAATCACTTCCATAACCCAAAACCCGGAAGGCCCACAGGTCAACGCTACTGGAACCGTCGGGCGCTACGGAAAAGTATGGTTAACATACAACTTCGTACCGAATCCAACCCAGGAAAACATGGGATCGTTTGTCGGCATTGGTAGAACTTTAGCTGAAGACGGGGTCCAACATGAAGGACGGAGAAGAGGAGTTTATATCGGCGATGGTGTGATCGGCACCGTATATTCACTCGATGATGTCAGCGACGGCGCTCCAAATTTCTGCATAGAACAATGGGATTTGTCAAAGGAAACTATTCAACTCCAGTTTTCGAGAATAGAAAAGTAGAGAAGCTCCCGCGCGCCGTAGGATATAGCGGCATTGTAAGTATTATTTGTTGCTTTATCTTTGGGCCGATACTTGCGGCTAAGCTGTCAAAATTGAATATGCTATATTCTGGGCAAGGGTAGGCGCGGACGAATGCCGTGAATTGATAAGTGCACTATCAGCCTTGCCGGCTCTATTTCCGGTAATGTTTATTACCGGAAATAAGGATAAACCCCTAAACCCGCTGATAAGACAGAAACCTGCGCCGATATTGACGATCGGCGCCTTAGCTACGCCGCATGAGACTTTCGCCGTGTACGCATGGTGACAAATTCCTCGGCCAGGGTCGGATGAATGCCAATTGTTCGGTCGAAATCCACCTTCCTGGCGCCGCAATTCATGGCAACCGCAAATCCCTGTACCAGTTCTCCTGCATCGGGACATATCAGGTGCAGGCCAATTACCCGGTCCGAGCTCTTTTCGACGATGAGTTTAATCATGGAAAGCTCGTCACGGCCGCTCAAACTGTGCTTTAACTGCTTGACCGTCGCCAGGTAAACATCCAGTTCTATGCCTTTATCCAGGGCCTGCTGCTCGGTTAAGCCGACTGTGGCCAGGTTAGGATGGCAAAACACCGACGTGGGTATGTTGTTATAGTCCATAGTTGCGCCCTCGCCGCCAAACAACGTCCTGGCAACGATTTGCCCCTCGGCAAGGGCAACCGGTGTCAGCGCAAGACGGTCGATGGCGTCGCCGATGGCATAGATGCTGGGTTCTGCGGTCTGAAACTGATCATTGACGACGATTGCGCCGTGCTCTGACAGTTGTACCGCCACGTTCTCCAGGCCGAGGTTCGCGGTCATGGGCCGGCGTCCGGTGGCGGATAACACGGTATCGCAACTTATCGTAGTTCCAGATTTAAGTAGTACATGTAACTTATTGTTATTATTAACTATACTGACTATATCTTCTTCGAGTTTCAGGTCGACATGGCGGCCAATTTCGGTGCTGATGAAATCACGAATCTCCTCGTCGAAGCCACGCAGTAATTTGTCTCCGCGATAAACCAAGCTGGTCTCCGACCCCAGGCGCGTAAAGATACTGGCGAACTCCAGGGCGATATAGCCGCCACCAACCACGGTTATAGACTCGGGTAGCGAGTCGAGGCTAAAAACCTCATTGGAAGAGATGGCAAACTCGCTACCTGGGTAATCCGGTATCCAGGGCCAGCCGCCCACTGCCAGCAATATGTATTTGGCGGTGATACGCCGATCGTCGACGCATAGCTCATGAGGTCCCTCGATGCGGGCCCTGGCCTCATATACAGTGACCTCGTTATTATCCAGTATCGTTCTATATATGCCATTCAAGCGGTTGATTTCTATATCTTTATTTTGAATCAATGTCTCCCAGCTGAACTCAAGCCCGGGGCTGCTCCAGCCGAATCCCTGGGCGTCCTCCAGGTCGTCATGATAATGGGCGGCGTAACTGAACAGCTTTTTCGGCACGCAGCCAACATTGACGCAGGTGCCGCCGAAATAACGCTCTTCGGCAACGCCGACTCTTGCCCCCAGACTCGCCGCGATGCGGCAGGCCCGAACCCCGCCAGAACCGGCGCCGATGACAAACAAATCGTAATCATATTGTTCCAAGTTACTGTATCCTTATACTCGTAAAAGCCCACAAGACGGCATTATGCACGATGACCGCAGCGAACAGCTAATGCAGCCCGATCTATTCCAACAGTCCTCGGAACTGCTGTTCATCGACCACGATTTAGGCGATGCGTGGATTCGCGAATACCCCCAGTTATTCTCCCTAGGGCGTGCAGATGAATTACTCAGGGCGCTGTTGGCACAAATTCCCTGGCAGCAGGACAGCATACGCATCGCGGGGAAACGGATTCCGGTGCCCCGACTGCAGTGCTGGATGGGTGATCGTGGCAGTAGCTATGGTTACTCAGGTATCAGGCTAGAACCCGTGCCCTGGCAGCCGCCGATCACGGCAATAAGAGATAAGATCCAGGCTCTTGGCCATGCCGACTTCAACTCGGTGTTACTCAATTACTATCGTGATGGCCAGGACAGCGTCGCCTGGCACGCCGATGATGAACCGGAGCTCGGTACCAACCCTGTCATCGCATCGGTGAGCCTGGGGGCAGAGAGAAAATTTCAACTGCGACACAAGCGCGATAAAGGCCGTGATCGATACCACATGCTATTGCGTAACGGCAGTGTCTTGATCATGGGTAAAACTTTGCAAAACAACTGGTTACATCAGCTACCTAAGGAAACTACACTGCGCTCGCCCCGAATCAATCTAACCTTCCGGCAGGTAACACGGAGGCACAGGACGTGACGATGAAAGTGTTGCTTAGCCGCTTAGAAGGAAGGGACAAGCAACTTGGACCAATTTGATGTATGCATCGTGGGGGCTGGCGTGGTTGGACTCGCTATCGCCTATCAGATTTCCCGTGATCCACAATTTCGCAATCGAAGCATCGTCCTTCTGGAACGGGATTCCAGCTTCGGCCAGCACACCAGTAGTCGCAACAGTGAAGTTATTCATGCTGGTATTTACTATGCCAGGGACAGCCTGAAGGCCAGCCTCTGTGTCAGGGGCAAGCAACTTCTCTACCAGCACTGCCGCCAGTTTGATGTGCCCTGCAAACAGTTAGGAAAATATATTGTTGGCTCGCGCCGTGATGAGGAACCACTGCAAGCCATCGAAGCCAGAGCCGAAGCCAATGGCGTAAGCGACCTGCAATGGCTGACGAGAAGTAGTCTAAGAAAAAATGAGCCGGCCCTGACTTCGGAAACAGGGCTGTTCTCCCCTTCCACCGGTATCATCGACAGCCATGCCTACATGCAAAGCCTGATGCACCTCGCCCAGAACCAGGCAATGCATTTCGCACCCTACACCAGGATAGACTGCGTAGAATTTAAGCGGCAGCGGTTCCTAGTCGACTGCACCATCACCGCATCATCACGTCCCGAGCAGTATACATTTCAGTGCAATCTATTGATTAACAGCGCCGGCTTACACGCACAGACCCTGGCACAAAACATCGCCGACTTCGATCAGGCGTCGATTCCCGAGTTGCATATGTGCAAGGGCTGTTACTTTAACTTTACTGGTAAAAACCCATTCCAGCGTCTCATCTATCCCCTGCCAGAGGCGAATGAGACGGGACTGGGAATACACGCTATCCTCGATTTGTCGTCCCAGCTGCGCTTCGGACCAGATACGGAATACGTCGACAGCATCGATTACGATATTGATCCATGCCGGAGCAGTTTGTTTGCCGCCGCCGTCGCCAAATATTTTCCCGCCGTTACTGCAGAGTTGTTGGTGCCCGCCTATGCCGGTATCCGTCCAAAAATCGCCGCGGCGGGAGAAGCACCTGGCGACTTCGTGATACTGGACGGTGCCGAACATGGTATGCCGGGTCTGATCCAGTTGTTCGGGATGGAGTCGCCTGCACTGACTGCAAGCCTTGCCATCGGCGAGCTGGTCAGGGACAAGTTCAGCGGCTATTAAAGCAGCAGCCGAATTATCCTGTTGCAGGCGTCGGCACCTAAAAAGTGGATGTGGCGGTATCCAGTCCCGCTGCCAGCAGATATTCTATTTGAGTTTTTGCCTCACCCTCGGGTTCTTCGAACTGGACCCCTATTCCCGGCGTTCGATTTCCCAGGGCGCCGGGAAATGTAACCCACACTACCTTCGCTGCAATTGGAATTCGCTCGGCACGATCGATTAACTGCAGTAACAAGAATACGCTGTCGCCAATTTGTAGACCGCGATTGCCGGCTATAAACAAGCCCCCGTTCTTAAGAAATGGCATATAGCTCCGGTGCAGAACTGCCTCGTCTTGGATCACCAGGGAGAATATGGATTGCAGCTTAGTCATCATTCAATTCCATTTGATAAAGCCATTCCATCGCAGTCAAGAGATTGCCTGCAGAGCTCACTCCACCGCCATAGCAATGACTCCATGATTAACTGTGGATTTGGATTCGCCGCGCTCATCAACTGCTTTCGCGCCGTTGCAAGTTCCTGTTGATAGCGCAGTAAAGCCATCGCCAGATCTCGACTAGAAATAACGGCAGCACTGAACACAGCGCACAGATCAAGGCTGGAATCCTCGGCAGCAGACTGCGCCGGTGCCGTTAGAATAGTCTTAATCAATATAGACGAAATCCACAACAAGTACTCAATCGCAGCGCTTTCTCCAATTTTCTTCGCAAGATTCACTGGCGTCTGAACCGGCACACGGGCTCGACTCAGATCGGTCAGTGCAGCGATGAATTCCTGTCTGCTCGCCACCGCGCCACTGGCCGCAAGCTCCAGAGCCAGCAGCGGCCTGTTGCTCGCCGCCGGCACGACACTATCGACGACATCGGCTTGTAGCCTCTCTAACAACCACTCTCTGCAGATTTCTGACGTGGGTGCGGTAAACTGCAGGCGCTGGCAGCGGCTGCGGATGGTGGGCTTGAGTCTACCAGGCAGATCGGTGATCAAAAACAGATAGGTGTGATTAGTCGGCTCTTCAAGAGTTTTCAGCAAGGCATTAGCAGAGTTGTTGTTGAGTCTATGGGCTTGGTCGATAATGGCAATCTTGGCGCCGCCAGCATGGCTGGTTCGATTAACGAACCCGGTCACCGCCCTGACCTGATCGATCTTGATTTCCTTGCTGCCCGCTTCGGGAGCGAGCAGTTGCAAATCCGGGTGGCTGTTATTTTTGACCAGGAGACAGCTCTTGCAACTGCCACAGGCGCGCTCTGCCGCGCGCTGCTGGCACAACATCAGAGCGGAGAAGCTGCTTACAAATTCTGTTTTCCCCAGTCCGGACTCGCCCCAGACCAGGGTCGCATGGGCGAGACGATCAGCCCGGAACTGGCCCAGCATTTGACGCCATTGCTGTTGCTGCCAGGAAAATGGCGCCGCCGATAGATCCATTCCGCCCTCCTTCTCAAGCAAGTTTGAGCAAGCTGCTGTTGAGAATTTTCAGCAGGTCCGCTGACACTGTCGCCAGATCGCTGGCAGCGTCGATCACGACGCAGCGCTGAGGGTCAGCCGCCGCGATGTCAAGATAGGTCCGCCGTACCTTGTCGAAAAATTCAATTTGCTCTCTCTCAAATCTGTCTAGTTCACCACGCTCGCTGGCTCGCCGCATACCGATACGAGGATCCAGATCGAGAATGATCGTCAGGTCGGGTTTCAACTCACCCTGTACCAGTGACTCCAGCCCCGCGATGATAGCGACATCGAGGCCGCGGCCGCCGCCCTGATAGGCGTAGGTGGCATCGGTGAAACGGTCACAGATTACCCACTTGCCCTGAGCCAGTGCGGGTTTGACTACCCGCTCCAGGTGTTGGGCTCTGGCCGCGAACACCAGCAGCAGTTCGCTCAGTTCGCATAGGGCTTCGTCTTCGTGTACCGCGAGCAGTAGCTCTCTGATTCGCTCCGCCACGGGCGTGCCCCCCGGCTCCCGGGTCAGGATGCAGGGAATATCCCGTTCGTCGAGAAAGTTCTTGATAGTCTCGATGTGGGTGCTTTTACCGACGCCTTCGACTCCCTCGACGGTTAAAAACATTGCCTTTGCTGTCCCCATATTAGGTCCCGGTGCTACTGCGTGGAGTGCTGTCGTTGGTAGCGGTTAACCGCGTCATTGTGCTCGGTGAGGCTACTAGAAAATTCGTGACTGCCATCGCCCCTGGCAACAAAGTACAGGTACTCGGATGGGAGCGGGTTCAGACTGGCGCTGATCGATTCCATACCAGCCAGGGCAATTGGCGTAGGTGGCAGGCCTTCGATGCGATAGGTATTGTAGGCCGTCGCCGCGGCCAAGTCGGCGCGGGTCAAATCGCCGCTATAATTTTCGCCCAGGCCGTAGATGACGGTAGGATCAGACTGCAAGCGCATACCGGATTCCAGGCGCCGAATAAACACCCCGGAGATATGTCCTCTTTCGGTACCGAGCGCCGATTCTTTTTCGATAATCGAAGCCAGGATTAGTGCTTCATAAGCATTGTCATACGGTAGAGCGCCCAGCCTCGACTCCCAGGCCGAAGCCAGCATCTGTTGTAATCGACTGTGCGCCCTGCGCAGAATCTCGACGTCGGTGGTACCCGCGCTATAAAAATAGGTATCCGGAAACAGCTGGCCTTCGGGGCTACGGCGGTCGATCTCCAGTAGCGCCGCGAGTTCCTGGTCGCTAGCGCTTTGCAGGCGCGCGGCAATCTTCTCACTGCGCCATATCGCCTGCAGTGCCTGTCTAAAAGTCCAGCCTTCGACCAGGGTGACCCTGTATTGAATCGTGTCTCCCACCACCATTTTCGTCAACAGCTCGGCGGGGCTGATGCCGGACTCGAGTCGGTATTCACCGACTTTTATCTGCTCGTCTACCCCTCTCCAAAGCGCCAGCAGTTTAAATAATTGCGGCCGCTGAATCACGCCTGCGGAGGCCAGTTCCATTGCCACCCGGCTCAGGGAACTGCCGGCAGAGACTTCGAAGATTGGCTCTTCGCCGTGGGAAGTTATCGGCATGTAAAGACTGCGAATACTTGTTAACAAAACCAGGCTAACCACAACGAACAAAACTGAGCCGGCGATAACGGCGACCACCAATGGCCGCGCAGTTGGCAGAGTTAAAAATTTCATTGTGAAATTGCCTCGCTTGTTGAGTTATTGTCCTGGTACCTTGTCTCGCACTCGACTGAGAGCTTTTCAACAGCCTGTTAGGAATCGAACCGCGTAAAAACTAGACTGCCGTTGGTGCCGCCAAAACCGAAAGAGTTGGACAGCACCGTGGTCACTTTCTGGCCTCTGCTGGTATGGGGCACGTAATCCAGATCACATAATGCATCGGGATTATCGAGATTAATGGTGGGCGTGATTACCTGGTCCCTGATCGTCAGCACGCAAATGATCGCTTCCACGGCACCGGAGGCTCCCAGGAGATGGCCGATCATAGACTTACTGGAACTCACACAGAGGCGGGAGGCATGATCGGAAAACACAGACTTTATGGCCTGGGTTTCGGCGATATCGCCGGCCACGGTAGAGGTACCGTGAGCATTGATATAGTCGATAGCCTCTGGATTCAGCTCGGCGCTGGCCAGGGCGTTGCGCATACACAGCGCCGCACCGGTGCCACCGGGCGGTGGTGAGGTCATGTGGTGGGCATCTCCACTCATACCGAAACCCACCAGTTCGGCATAGATTTTGGCACCCCGATTGCGGGCATGCTCGAGTTCTTCCAGCACCATGATGCCGGCGCCATCACCCAGGACAAAGCCATCGCGATCCTTATCCCATGGCCTGCTGGCATTTTCGGGATCGTCATTCCTGGTAGATAAGGCCCGCGACGCGCAAAAACCGCCGAGCCCAACCGGTGACGTGGCGAATTCCGCACCCCCTGCCATCATCACATCGGCCTGGTTGCTGCTGATCATGTTGGCAGCCAGGCCGATGTTGTGGGTACCCGTCGTGCAGGCCGTGACCACGGCAATATTTGGACCTTCGAAACCAAACTGAATGGACAAGTTGCCGGCGATCATATTGATAATTGAACCGGGCACGAAGAAAGGAGAGATCTTGCGAGGCCCCGCATCCCTGATCAACAAGGCGCCATCTTCGATGGCGGTAATGCCACCAATACCGGAGCCGATGGCGACACCGGCCCGCTCCGGATTCCAACTGGAATCCGCCAGCCCAGCGTCCTTGAATGCACCTACCCCCGCCGCGATGCCATATTGCATGAATATATCCATGCGCAGGGCGTCCTTGGGCTGCATATAGAGGCTGGAATCGAAATCTTTTATTGAGCCGCCAATACGGGTACTGAATCCAGCGGTATCGAAGTGCTCGATGGGATTAATACCACTTCGACCATTCTTGAGTGCTTCCCAGGCCGCCTCTACATCATTGCCAACTGGGGTAATTAAACCCAGTCCGGTTATCACCACTCTTCTGCTGTTCACCGCGTCCCACTCCCGGCTTCAATTGCCTGTCGCCAAATAAACAAAAGCTACTCCAGAGTGCTCCAGAGTAGCTTTGCGTATCGTAATCAATGAAGTGTTAGAGGGTTTTGTTTATATAGTCGCAGGCCAGCTGGACAGTGGTGATCTTTTCCGCTTCGTCATCGGGAATTTCTGTCTCAAATTCTTCTTCCAAAGCCATGACCAGTTCGACGGTATCTAAAGAATCAGCGCCTAAATCTTCTACAAATGAAGCAGAAGGTTTTACCTCGTCTTCCTTTACGCCAAGTTGTTCGCAGACAATTTTCTTAACGCGCTCTTCAATGCTACTCATATCTATTATTAGCTCCTAATGCTATGTATCACGCGGCATTTCTTACAGCCCCTTTCTTCATGATTTTGGTTACAGCCCCCCAACCACGAATTTCAGAGACGCAAGTTTACCCCTATTTGATTACGATGTAATGCTTAAATTAAAAATTTAGGTCCTATATACAAAGCCTGTTAAATGTCAATAACTTAGACAAGTTTTTGCCGTCAGGCCATGTACATTCCACCATTGACATGGATGGTTTCACCGGTGATATAGGCGGCATTTTTCGAGGCCAGGAACCCCACAACCGATGCGATTTCCTGGGGCTGACCGAAACGCGCAAGCGGTATCTTCGCCAGCAGGATTTGCGCTTGTTTTTCTCCTAATCCCTGGGTCATATCGGTGTCGATAAATCCAGGGGCAAGGGCATTTACCGTAATCCCCCTGGAACCGATTTCCACCGCCAGGGCACGGGTGAAACCTTCAATTCCCGCTTTCGACGCCGCGTAGTTGGTCTGACCCGCATTGCCGCTGGAAGCGACCACCGAACTGATATTAATGATGCGACCCCAGCGCGCCTTGGTCATTCCCCGCACACAGGCCTTGCAGACTCGATACATCGACCCCAGATTGGTCTCGATCACCGCCGACCATTCCTCCGCCTGCATTCGCATCAGTAAATTATCCCGGGTAATGCCGGCATTATTCACCAGCACAGCGGGTGCGCCGTATTTTTCCTTGATCGTGTTGATCAGCTCGGTGACCGATTCATCAGAGGCGACATCGACAATGAGCCCCTCCCCCTTCACATTGGCCTCATCTAGATAAGTACTGATGGTGTCCGCACCCTGGGCCGTGGTGGCGGTACCAATCACGGTATATGCCTTCTTACTAGCCAGTTCGGTGGCGATAGCACGGCCTATTCCCCTGCTGGCACCCGTTACCAGGGCAATTACTTCGAGCTCGCTCATAGACTGGTTCCTCTCGCTATTATTTTTCGTTTTGGCATGGGGAGATGTAGCTGCTCCCTGATTTCCTGGCCCGAGACAACGCCTCAGGTCGATACTGCGGCGATGGCTTGGTCCAAGCTCTGGGGCGCATCGCTATCGAAGCATGCCAATTCGGGTTCGATACGTTTGATCAACCCGCACAGGACTTTGCCGGGACCACATTCCACTGTTTTATCTATACCTGTCTTATATATTAATTGTATGGAATCTTCCCACAAAACAGTACTATACAGCTGTTTTATCAAGTTCTGCTTTATTATTCCTGGCGCCTTGCAAATTTCCGCGTCTACATTCTGAACCACGGGAATCGCAGCGGGCTGGAATGCTACACTATCCAGCTCCAGTGCCAGTTTATCGGCGGCGGATCGCATCAAGGCACAGTGGGCTGGAACGCTAAGGCTCAGTGGCAATGCCCGCCTGGCGCCGGCCTCCTTGCACAACAACATCGCGCGCTCCACCGCATCCTTGTCCCCGGCGATGACCGTCTGGCCGGGACAGTTGAAGTTCGCTGCCGACACAATCTGGCCAGCCGCCGCCTGTGCGCATATTTCCTGTATATGGCAGCTCTCCAGGCCAATGATCGCGGCCATCTTGCCCTGGCCGGGGGCCACCGCAGACTGCATTAATTGTCCCCTGTGATGCAACAGATTCACGGCATCCACAAAACCCAGCACGCCGGCACAAACCAGCGCGGAGTACTCACCCAGGCTGTGTCCGGCCATGATGGAGGGCAAGGGTCCGCCCCGCTGCTGCCACAGGCGCCAGATTGCGACCGAAGCTGTCAGTAGTATGGGTTGAGTCATCTGGGTCTGATCCAGGGTATTGTGACTATCGTGCTGGGCAATCTCCCACAGATCCTGGTTCAACACCGCAGACGCCTCCCTGAAGGTTTCCCCCACTATCGGAAATTCCGCCGCCAGGCCATTTAACATTCCCAGCTTCTGGGAACCCTGACCGGGGAAGACCAAAGCAAACTTTCCCATGACTTGTTCCTGTACTAACGAATATTAATAAAATACATCATATTTATATGTTAACTAATTGTTTTATATCTATTTAATGTAATAAAAATTATGATCCCGCGTAGTGCTCCGGGCTTATCCTCAGTGCCGAGCAACTAGTGAGCCGCCATGATGGCAGCTACTTTTTTCGCAATCAATTGCGGTACTGCATTCTCGATCTCGGCCTCCGCCTGGGCGATAGCATAGGTGAAGCCCTCGATGGTGGCGTTACCGTGACTCTTTATGATACTGCCCTGCAAACCCAGTAAACTCGCGCCATTGAAGCGATGGGGGTTTATCTGTTCGCTGAGACGGGTGAGCATAGACGAAGAGAAAGACCCGCTAAGCCGGGCCAGCCAGCTTTTGGATAGTTGTTCCGCCAACAGGCTTTTCACCACGTTGGCTACACCGGCACTGGCCTTAATCATCACATTGCCGACGAAGCCGTCACAAACAACCACGTCTGCAGCGCCCTCAAACAGGGCGTTAGCCTCTATGAAACCTGCATAATTCAGCGCTTCGGAGCTCTCCATGAGCGCTGCCGCGGCACGGACCTCGGCGGTACCCTTATATTGTTCGGAGCCGATGTTCAATAGCCCCACAGTCGCTTTCTCACCATGGAGGGATTCAGCCAGGACCGATCCCATCACCGCAAATTCGAATAATTGGCGGGCACTGCAGTAGGGATTGGCCCCCACATCCAGCAGGAAAGACTGGCGGGATGCGCCGGGTATGGTGGTGACGATCGCCGGTTTCTGGATACCCTCGATAGTCTTCATCAGGTGCCGCCCGATCATGAGCAGCGCTCCGGTATTACCTGCGCTCACCATGGCCTGCGCCGTGCCGGTCTTGACCAATTCCACCGCCAGGTACATCGATGACTGTTTGCCGCTGCGCAGCACGTTCACAGGCCTGTCTGCATCGCCGATCACGGCGTCGCTGTGTACCAGTTTGAGCCGATCTCGTACGTTGGCAGGGGCCGCAGACACCAAGGGTCGCATCCGGCTCTCATCACCAACCAAAAGTATCGATAGATCGGGTTTTTCGTTCAGGACTTGCAAGCTGGCGGGAAGCGTTATATCAATGCCACCGTCACCCCCCATAGCGTCGATCGCTATGCTTTTGTTGGCAGTCAAGGTTTAGTCGGCGCCTGAATCCAGCACCTTTTCACCTTTGTAGAAACCATCTGCGGTCACATGATGCCTTCTGTGTACTTCACCGGTAGTCTTGTCGATGGACAAAGTGGGTCCCGGCAGGGTGTCATGTGAACGTCTCTGGCCCCGTCTCGAGCGGGTAACCTTACTCTTCTGTACCGCCATCACCTATCTCCTAAATCTAGTGTTATCTAATATAATCAGTCTGTTGCGTTATTTTCTTTGAGTGCTTTTAGCACTGCGAACGGATTCTCGTCGCCTGCTCTTGCCCCACCTACGGAGTCAGCATTCGCCCTGGTGCTGTAATTTATTCTGGCCGGGCAGTCGCCGGCGCTATGCAGGTTTACGATCGGCATACACAGCATCAATTGCTCGTCCACCAGTCCTGCCAATTCCAATTTGTGATCGGCACAGATCCAGGGATCCCAACTGCCGTTCAGCGTCCCGATCGCATCCTCATTATCGATTAACGCAAGCCTAATATCGTCTGCCAGTTCGATAGCTAAAGGCTGCAAACAACGCTGGCAGCTGACATGGACCGACGCCTGCAACGTTCCCTGAATAAGCCGTTGCTGGGATTCGTCGATCGAAAATCTCAGCTGAATTTGAATCGAGGCCTCGTCATCAATCAGGCAATCACGGAATCCCGGCAGCCTCTCCAGACTCATGGAACCGCAAATAACTCCCTGCTGGAGGAAGAATTTTCGCGTGTCAACGTAGGTTGGAATCGGGGTCTGTGACATAGGCGCGCAATGATAGGGGTCCAGGCCTCCCCTGTCAAAGATTTATGCAAATGATTCTGAACCGAAGAACCTGTATAACCTATTGTTTTATATAAATATATTTACAGACTGTCGATCAGACTCTGCATGGTTTTGTCGACGCTTGCCTGGACTCGGATGGGGTGGTTGGAATCGGGCACTGAAAATTCAATTTTCCAGGCGTGGAGGCAGAGATTTTTGATCCTCGAGAGACTTTTATCCGCACCCCGACAGGTATATTTACTGTCCCCCACCAGCGCGTGTCCGGCGTGTTGACAATGCACTCGAATCTGGTGGGTGCGCCCAGTTTCGGGCATGACTTCCAGTAGTGTCGCATGCTGGAAGCGCTGACAGGGCTTGAAGCGAGTGATGGACGGCTTGCCGGCGGCATCGACTGTGACTATTCTCTCGCCGGCGCTGATGACGTTCTTCTGCAAGGCCACATCGATCATGACCAGGTTGTCGGGCCATTGTCCGTGCACCAGAGCCAGGTACTGCTTATTCACATTCCTTGCTTTAAGTTCGTTCTGTATGTGTTTTAAAAATCTGGTTTTTTTCGCGATAACGAGGCAGCCTGATGTATCCCGATCCAGGCGATGAGCCAGCTCCATCTCGGAACATTCTGGCCGCAATTGGCGCCAGGCTTCGATAAGGCCCAGGCGAATTCCGGTGCCCCCGTGCACCGCCAGACCGGCAGGCTTATTGATTACCAGTAGCTGTTCGTCCTCGTACAACACGCTGCCTCGCAGCAAATCTTCCAGTCCCGGGCTTACCTTGCCTGGTTTAGGCGCGGCACTACCAAAGAACGGGGGAATCCGAACCTCATCACCACACTGTAGTTTATGCTCCGGCTTACAGCGCTTCTTGTTGACCCGCACCTCCCCGCGCCTGATTATTCGATAAATGCGGGATCTGGGCACGCCTTTCAGGCGCCGAATCAGGAAATTATCCAGCCGTTGACCTTCCTGTGCTGAAGACACTTTCTGGAACTGAACCTTGGAACTGTCCCCACCAAATAGATTTCCCCTACTGTCTTCTGCCTGTTTACTCACACTGCCCTCTCGCCCTAAAAGGACGAAAAAATTGTTGCCTGGGCATTTTACACCATTGAGTGAGTTACTTATTGGTGTACAATCCTCTCCTTTTTGACCCAGCCAGAACCCATGCAAAACCTCAAGCAACATCTCAATGTTCTATTTGGCAACTGCCTGTCCGAGGCCGCCGGTATCGCCGATAGCAATGCCAATGTCATCACCGCGTCAAAACCTGAGTTTGGTGATTACCAGGCCAATGGAGTGATGGCAATCGCCAAGCAATTGCAGACGAATCCTCGCGAACTGGCTCAGAGAGTCGTCGAACTAATCGATATCGCGGACGACAGCCTGATTGAGCGCGTCGAAATAGCCGGCCCAGGTTTCATTAACATCCACCTGCGTGACCATGACTTGATGCTGCAAGGCAGCGGTATACTGCAGCACGCGCAGGCCCTGATCCCGCAATCAGAACCGGCACTGCGTATCGTGGTGGATTATTCATCACCGAACCTCGCCAAGGAAATGCACGTGGGTCATTTGCGCGGCACCATAATTGGTGACTGCCTGGCACGGGTTCTGGAGAAGCAAGGCCACACCGTCATTCGACAAAACCACGTCGGTGACTGGGGCACGCAATTTGGGATGCTGATTGCGTATTTGAAGGAAATCATGAACGGCATCGAGACCGAGTCCCACGAGTTGCCCACCCGGCTCGCCGACCTGGAAGTGTTTTATCGTGCCGCCAGAGAACGCTTCGATTCCGATCCGGAATTTGCCGAAACCTCTCGTCTCAGTGTAGTGAAGCTTCAAGGTGGCGATCCCGAGTACCTGCAGATCTGGCATAGGTTCATCGATGAATCCTTGCGCCATTGTCAATCTGTCTATGACCGTCTAAACGTAACCCTGAGCCTGGAAGATTTAAAGCCTGAGAGCTTTTATAACGACGAATTAAGCCACATCGTGGCCGCACTGGAAGAGAAGAATCTACTCACCCAGTCGGCCGGTGCACTGTGCGTTTTCCTGCCCGAATTCACCGGCAAGGACGGCGACACCCTGCCAGTAATTATTCGCAAATCCGATGGCGCCTACCTGTACGCCACCACCGACCTGGCCGCGGTTCGGTATCGCTCTTTCGACCTCCATGTCGATCGCTCGCTGTATGTTGTCGACGCCCGCCAATCCCTGCACTTCCAACAGGTGTTCGCGGTTGCCAGGGTCGCCGGGCTGGCATCTGCCGACATTTCTCTCGAGCACATAGCCTACGGCACCATGATGGGAAAGGATGGCAAGCCATTCCAGACCCGTGCCGGCGACACCATCAAACTGGTAGAGTTACTGAATGGGGCTTGTCGCAGGGCGTTCGAACTGGTTAGTGGAAAGAACCCGGACCTGGATGAGGATAGCCGGCAGGCCATCGCCGACAAGGTAGGGATTGCGGCCGTCAAATATGCTGACCTGTCGAAGAACCGTACCAGCGACTATATCTTCGACTGGTCCAGCATGCTCTCTTTTGAGGGCAACACCGCACCCTATTTGATGTATGCCTATGCCCGCATCAAAAGCATTCTGCGGAAGCAGGAGGTGGCGCTGGAGCGATACAATATTACCTCCATCGACGCGCAGGAGGAGCGAGATCTGTTGTTAAAGAATTTACAATTGCCGGAAGTCATCGAGATGGTGGCAGCAGATTGTTATCCGAATCTGTTATGCAATTACCTGTATGAACTGGCAGGAAAATTCATGCGCTTCTATGAAGCATGCCCAATTCTAAAAGTAGAATTGGAGCGTCGGAATTCCCGTTTGTCACTGGCCGCTTTAACGGCGGAGACTCTGCAACAGGGTCTCGACTTGCTCGGCATCGAGACCCTGGAGCAGATGTAAGTAGGGAAGCTTTGCGCTGCGTTAGCTTCCTAGCTCGGATATTTCACCAGGTCGCTTGAAAATTCTGGCTAGCTGCTTAACTCCAACAACAGCTTATTCAGGCGACTGGTAAAATCCCCCGCATCTGCAAGTTCCACCCCATCTGCAAGGCTCGCCTGACCGAACAGAATTACCACCAGGTCTTCGAAACGTTCCTCATCCGGCTCCTTGTCCAGTTTTTGCACCAGGGGATGAGCCGGGTTTACCTCGAAGATGGGCTTGGTCTCGGGCACAGCCTGGCCTGAGGCCGCCATTATCTTGCGCATCTGCGCCCCCATGTCATGTTCATCTACGGCGAGGCAGGCGGGGGAATCGATGAGTCGATGGGTCACCCTCACCTCTTTCACCTGGTCGCCCAAATGGGTCTTGATACGGGCCACCAGATCTTCGAATTTTTTTTCTGACTTTTCCTGTTGTTCCTTGTCTTTCTTGTTTTCGAGCTTACCCAGATCGAGTTCACCCCGGGTGATGTCCTGAAATTGCTTGCCATCAAATTCATGGAGTTGACCCATCAGCCATTCATCGATTCTGTCGTACATCAGGATCACTTCGATTCCCTTCTTGCGGAATATTTCCAGATGAGGGCTGTTACGGCCCGCCTTCACCGATTCGGCGACAAGGTAGTAAATTTTTTCCTGACCTTCCTGCATGCGTTTAACGTAGTCTTCCAAACCCTGGTCCTGCGCGTCAGCCTTGGACTCGGTAGTGGTGAATTGTAGTAGTTTCGCTACTTTTTCCCGATTGTTAAAATCTTCTCCCGGTCCTTCCTTGAGCACCTGCCCGAACTCGAGCCAGAACTTGTCATATTGCTCCTTGTCCTTTTTTCGAAGTTTGGCAAGCATGTCCAGGGCGCGTTTCGTTAACGCACTGCGCATGGAGTCCACCGCCGGATCTTTCTGCAGAATCTCCCTTGATACATTGAGGGAGATGTCGTTGGAATCGACTACGCCCTTTATGAAGCGAAGATACAGGGGCAGAAACTGCTCGGCATCATCCATGATAAAGATACGCTGTACGTACAGTTTCAGACCTCGCGCCGCATCTCGATTCCACAAGTCATAGGGCGCCCGAGTCGGAAGGTAGAGTAGGCTCGTGTATTCCAGCTTGCCTTCCACCTTGTTATGACTCCAAACCAGCGGGTCTTCGAAGTCATGGCTCACATGCTTATAAAACTCCTTGTACTCCTCATCCTTAACGTCTTTCCTGGGTCGCAACCACAGCGCCTTGGCATCGTTGACTGCCTCGTATTGTTTTTCCTGTTTCGGAGTTTTCTTCTTCTTGCCTTTTTTATCTTCCTCATCTGGCACCGAAAAATCTTGTTTCTCCATCAGCACCGGGATCGATATATGGTCGGCATATTTTTTGACAATATTACGCAAACGAAAACTCTCGGCGAATTCTTTTTCTGCTTTCTTCAAATGCAGGATCACCGTAGTTCCCCGCTGCGCCTTGCTGGCCTCCGCGATTGAGTATTCGGCCTCGCCTTTGGATTTCCAGAGGGTCGCCTGGTCTTCGTCGGTACCGGCCTTGCGGGTAAGCACCTCTACTTCATCGGCGACAATAAAAGCGGAATAAAAGCCCACACCAAAGCGCCCAATGAGTTGAGAGTCCTTCTGTTGATCGCCAGTTAAGGATTCCAGAAACTGCACCGTCCCTGACTTCGCGATCGTGCCCAGGTTGTCGATGACTTCATCCCGTGTCATGCCAATGCCGTTGTCGGCGATTGTGATGGTCCGCTTTTTTTCATCAATATCGATTTGCACCTTCAATTCTGCATCTTCCGTCAACAGCTCTGGATTCGATAATGTTTCGAAGCGCAGTTTATCTACTGCATCGGATGCATTGGAAATCAGCTCTCTCAAGAAGATTTCCTTATTGCTATACAGGGAATTAATCATCAAATGAAGCAACTGTTTCGCTTCCGTTTCGAATCCCCGTGTTTCCGTCTTGGATTTTGCAGCCATCAATCTCACTCCACTGAATTAATCTCTTGTCTAAGGTGCCTGTAAATAAAAAAACCCAACCATATTGCTATGATTGGGTTTCCTTATGGGGCCAAGTTCCAGAAATTCAATCAGTTATGCTAGGGCACTTGGAGTTCTGTCACTATAGCAGCGGTGGGTAGGACCGATAAAAATCGATAGCGTCGCGCCGACGCTCTGCGAGAATATCGAATCTAGCCTTGGTGCTGACGATGAATTTCAGGTAGTTATTGGCTGATTCTTGATCGCGGCGGTCTCCCGCCTCGGCCGCCGAATTAGCGGCATCGGATGCACCGTCAAAGTCATCGAGCTCGATCAAGGACCGGGACAGGAATAACAGTGTGTCGGAGCGATCATCCAAATCACCCTTATCCAGTGCCAACTGAAAGGCCTCAGCCGCCGACTGATAATTATGCAGAACATAGTGTATGTAGCCATAGGTGTCATAGCCATCACCGGTGTCAGACATCTCGGCAGCACGGAATGCAGGTTCCAGCGCTTTCTCAAACTCGCTGGCGACCAGGAACATCTGGGTCATGATGGTGAGGTTGTCTTCATCCTCCTCGACGGCTTCCAACTCCATTCCCTTGGCTATCACCTTGGACCCACTATAAGGAATGTCGAGGCCAGCCATCGACTGGCCGAGATTCAGAAATCGCGTGTCGTTATCGATGAGGCCCTGCAGATAGGCCATGTCCATCGACTGTATCCGCCGTTCTTCGTCGTCCATGCTCGCATAGATCGCACTCAGATTGAGCCAGTCGGTGGTATTGTCGAACAGCAAGATCATGGTCTTTGTCAATTCCAGTGCCTTCGCGTAGTCCTCCAGCACAAAATACAGCCCGTTCAGGTAGCTGTACTCATCTCTCTCCAGGGTCTCGCCTTCGGCAAGTCGGAAATCCAAATAGTTAATCCAGTACGGTTCTGCCTGGGCAAACTCCTCTAACTGATAGTGTGCATAGGACAAGCCACGAAACACAAGATCATCCTCTAGCAGCGATATCCCGCGCCAGTCCGTATAGTGCCGAATGGACTGCCGCCAGTTTTCCTCGGCGGCGTGTAACTGGCCCAGGGTTCGTAGGGTGCGCATACGCATGTCTTCCCGTAGTCCCTCCAGAGTTATCATCTGCTCGAAGATGCGAATCGCCTCCGGGTAATTATCAGTCGTGAGATAGTAGTTGGTGTAGAAGCTGAGCGTCGTCTGCTTCTCAAAATCATTCATGCGCTCGAAGCGACGCTCGTAGAGTTCATCCAATTGTTCCTTCGCCTCGACCAGATCCGGTTCATCGTCTTCGTCTTCAGGACTCATGAGTTCCTGAATCCTGGAAATAGCGCGCATGACCTGGGGACCCAGTGTGCCCGAAGTGCGTGCCGTAGGCGGTGCTCTTTGCTCGTCCGCTCCCAACGCCATTTGGGCAGACCACAGTGGCATGGCCAGTACAGTAACCAAAAATCCCAGCTTGAAAATAGTTTTTATTCTCATTTTTCTCTAATCCTCAAGCACGTAGGTAAACAGATACTGCACTCCCCGCACCGATACACCCACGCCGTCTTCGACACGGGGCTGGAACTTGAAGCGAGCCGCCGCCCGTTCCGATGAACGATTGAAGACATTGGGTGGTTCGGCATCGACTACGACAATAGTTTCGGAATCCACATTGCCTTGCCCGTCCACGGTAAAGCTCACCAAACACCAGCCAGTAATGCCGCGTTGGGCCGCCCGAGTGGGGTACTGGGGCGCAATCGCCACCAGCGGTAGATAGTCACCATCGGTAGCGGAAATGGTGGCATTGCTGAGTTGCAAGCCGGTATCCAGCTCGATGCTGCCCCGCTGGATATTCAAGGAGGGGCCATCGGAGAGAGTAATCTGCTTATCCGGCGTATCCGGGGTATCTTCCGCGACTTCTTCAATTGGCTCCGGTTTATCGATTTCCTCGATAACTTCCAGGGTGATGTCCGGCATGGTGGCGTCAACGATCTTGACGACGCTTATCCGCTCATCAAACTGGTCGCCGGTAGCGATCAGAGCCTGCATAAAATAGAACAGCCCAAGCGTTATGCCGGCGGCCATTACCATCGATAGAGCCCATCTAACTAGAATCATCGTCTATGCCTCCGCTGCAATTGAAACATCTTCAATGTTTGCTTCTCTTGCTGCCTCCAGAATAAGCAGCACCTGTTCATTATTTGCATTGCGATCCGCCTGAATGATCAAGGCCGAGTTTGGCGCATCTGCCAGTCGTAATTCGAAACGGGAACGAATGAAGCGCGGATCGATTTGATCGCCATCGATCCAGATATCTCCGGCCGGACCAATAGCGATCAAGATAAGATCGCCCGATGTAGGATCGACAGTCGAAGCTTCGGGCCTGTTAACATCGATACCTGCTTCGGTTACGAACACCGATGTCACGATGAAGAAGATCAGCAGGATGAATACCACGTCCAGCATCGGAGTGAGATCGATCTCACCCGCTTCTTCGGCGCCCTCTTTCTTAATCAAACCTGATTTCATTATGTTATAGCCCTAAATAATCCAATCGCTTGTAGGTCAGACACTTACCAACTCAATAGTCCCTTAACTAGTTAGAGGTAAATGGTCTTCCAAAAGTTCCAGATCACGGTTAACTGTCGCCTTCAAATAATTAGAAGCGAAAATACCTGATATGGCGCCTACCATGCCAGCCATCGTTGGGATAGTCGCCTTGGATACACCGCCAGCCATGGATTTGGCATCGCCACCACCACTGACAGACATGACGAAAAACACTTCGATCATGCCGGTGACCGTACCAATCAAGCCCAGCAACGGGCAAATCGTTACCAGCACCTCGATGACCGGTAGTGTGCTACGCACATCGAGGGATATCTTGGAAATCATCATGGTTCGAATCTGATGCGCACTCCAGGACTTGGTGTCGGATCTGGCGTTCCACGCAGCCAATGTATTTTTTACATTGGCTTTGTGAATCGTATTGATAAACCAGATTCGCTCGAATATCAGGGACCATTTAATCAGCAACAGCCAGGCAATAATCCATAACACATTACCTCCCCGAACCATGAAGGTGCTGACCGAATCGATGATGTCCAGAAACGTAAAATACATAATTGCGTCCTTTACAGTTTCAGTTAACCAGCCGCCATGCGCTCAGCTTTCGAAGCGATCATACCCGTAGCCTGTTCTTCCAGGATATGGATGATGGAGTCACTGCGGCTCTTGAGCACGGTGTGTATAAAGATAGTCGGTATGGCTACCACGATACCCAGCACCGTCGTCATCAAGGCGGAAGAAATACCTCCTGCCATGATAGTCGGGTCACCGGCACCGTAGACGGTGATCTGCTGGAACACTACGATCATGCCCGTCACCGTACCAAGCAAGCCGCCCAGCGGGGCGATGGTTGCGATCATCTTGATGATCGTCAACAGGCTTTCCAGAGCCGGTGTTTCGTGGAGAATAGCCTCCCCGAGTTTTAACTCGAGGGTCTCGGTATCCGATGTAGGGTTGGCCTCTGCTACCAGCAGCACCCTGCCCAGGGGGTTATTCTTAACTGGCTTATCATTCTTCAGTTGGTTACGCACCTTGATGGAAACCAGGGACAGCACCAGGAGTCGATAGAAACCCAAGATCATACCGATTATGCCCACGGCGATGATGATATTACCAATCACCCCGGCGTTCGCTTGCACCTGTTCTTGTGCACTGGGGAAATTCACTAGGTTGGCCATCACCTGCCCCCCCACACCACCGGTCGGATCGATACCCACCTTGGTGAGACCCGAAGTGGATTCCTCGAGGCTAAGCGCAGCGGCGACTATGTTCGCCTTGGGTTGTTTCGGCAGCACCTGCAGATGGCCGATATCACCGTTGTAGCTCAGGTAATCGCCATCGGAGATGGCGTTGAAAGCTCCAATTCGAGTGACTGTGCGGTTGGCAGTCTCACCTGTGGGCAAGGTAACGTCGGCATTGTAGGTAACCACACGGGCCGATTCGGTCATTTCCTGCTGCATGAAGAACCAGAAGCGCTCAATTTCAGCAATTTCCAGTTGGTTGATGGTACTACCTGCCTTCTCGATAAAATCGGAAACAGCCTCCACCCGACCCGGGTACTGGGCACTGATTAGGGAATTCTGAAAGGTACTGAGAAAGTCCCCCGCAACCCCTTGCAAGGTGCCAAACAATTCATTGAGGTCACCGCGACGATCACGCAAGGTTTCACGCTTGTCCCGGATGATGACTTCGTTGGCTTCGAAATTATCACTGAGCTGCGCTTGCGTCTGTTCCTGATCGACGATTCGCCCATCGGTGATATCGAGAATTTCCTGCTGGCGATTCGCATTTTGCTCAAATTCCTGCAATCGCTGGCGATATTCTTCCGATTCGGCGACCCGATCGCCCTCCACCAGATTTAATAAATCGCCAAGAGTACTGGCTTGCTGCGCCATTAACTGCGTCGTGGATACAAACAGTAGACCCGCTACTGTAAGGCTTGTAATCTTCATCAAATTCTTCATCGTGCTGCCTCCGGCGCCATGATTGGCAGATCAATGATTCGAGGTGAGTCTAACTGCGATGCCACCCGGATTGCAGTTTGTACGGCGGTTCTATACTCCCCGGCCGGCAGCTCAACCCAGGCCCGGGAAGTATTATCCCAGGCTCCGGTGGACTGCCTATCCACAGTTTGATACATCAGCGTGATGCGACCGATACGAACAATGTTCACGTCCCTGTCGGCACCGCCCAGGACAATCGTATCCGGGTATGTCTCGATGGTGCGTCCGTAAGACGCTTCGGTCTGGTACATCACCAAAACCTGTCTGAATTTTTCCGCAATGGACACGTCCGGATTGTCGATGGCAGCTCGCGCGAAGGAAATCCTCGCCGCTCTCTCGCTGACACGGAAGGGGTAATCCAATTCAACGAATTGTTCGAGGCTCGAGAGCATTTTTTCCATCAACAATGGAATTTCCCGAGTCACGACCTCAACGTTGGCGATCGACACGTCCAGGGCGGTGATATTCTCTTCCTGAATGGAAATTGTCTTCCTGTAGCCCGCATTCAGCACCAACAAGGCTTCGAGCGCATCGTTCGAACGCTTAAAGGACTCGAAAGATGAACTGGCAGAGTTTGCCAGACGATTGATTTCCTGTTGAACTTCAGCAGATTCGCTGTATTTATCCGCAATGACATCCATTGCCCGATCTAGAATGCTGCTATCTATCAGTATTTCGGCAGCCTGCGCAACACTCAGGGTGCAGGACATGAGTAATGCTAATGCGATGTTACCCATATCAGTAATTCGACGGTTTTTCATGTTCCATCCTATTGTTTTGTGAATTCATCAAATCCAATATCACGAGGCCAGTTCGGTCACTATATTATTGGACACGACTTACTATTATTTTACTCCGTCCCTTGACTAAAATAAGCTGCCCGAGAATTCCGTGATTTTTCATATCGCTCGATGACGGCAACCTTCCGTGAAAAACACCGAACACAAGTTACCAATCTACTCAATTTAATTTAAATTGAGACGCTAGGTAACCAATGATTCGACTATGGTGAATAGTCCTTTAAATTCAGCGTTTCAAGCCAAATTTTCGGACACAAGACTACCACACTACATTGGGGATTAAACACCTTTTAGCAGATAAAATATTCAGCTCAGCGAAGTCAGTGATTCAGAGAAACCGGGGCGATAGAGCCCTACCAACCCGTCAATTCGCTCAGGCCGCTGCCTATATCCGCAAGACTCCTCACCGTCTTCACGCCGGCATCCTGCAGCGCGCTGAATTTTTCATCCGCGGTGCCCTTGCCGCCGGAGATAATCGCGCCGGCATGGCCCATGCGCTTCCCGGCCGGCGCGGTGACACCGGCGATATAGGCCAGCACCGGCTTGGAGACACTGGTTTTAATGAATGCGGCTGCCTCTTCTTCTGCGCTGCCGCCAATTTCGCCAATCATGACAATCGCTTCGGTCTGCTCATCCGCCTCGAACAAGCCGAGAATATCGATGAAATTTGAGCCCGGTATGGGATCACCACCGATACCGACACAAGATGACTGACCGAAGCCACAGTCGGTTGTTTGCTTCACTGCCTCGTAGGTCAGGGTTCCCGATCTCGACACGATGCCGACCTTCCCCGGCAGGTGGATGTATCCTGGCATGATACCCATCTTGCATTGGCCAGGGGTGATTACTCCGGGGCAGTTGGGTCCCACCAGACGGACACCGGCTCTATCACATTTTTCCTTCGCTACCAGCATATCGAGAATGGGAATTCCTTCCGTTATACAGACGATGAGTTTTATCCCTGCATCAGCAGCTTCGAGTATGGAGTCCTTGCAAAACGCCGCCGGCACATAGATGACAGTGGCATCGGCACCGGTTTCGGCACGGGCCTCCCGTACGGAATTGAACACAGGCAGTCCGAGATGCACCTGGCCACCCTTGCCTGGTGTCACCCCACCCACCATTTGCGTGCCGTAGGCTATCGCTTGCTCAGAGTGAAAGCTGCCCTGAGATCCGGTGAAGCCCTGGCATATTACCCGGGTATTGCTATCGACCAAGATACTCATTGTGCACCTCCGGCGGCAATGACAACTTTCTCTGCGGCATCAGACAAGCTGGTGGCGGCAATGATATTGACATCGCTTTTCTCCAGAACCGCTCTGCCCTGCTCGGCATTGTTGCCCTCGAGTCTTACCACCACCGGCACTTCGACACCTATTTCCTGGACGGCGCCCACCACGCCCTCAGCGATCAGGTCGCAGCGCACGATGCCGCCGAAAATATTAACCAAAACCGCGCTGACGTTTTCATCAGACAAGATAATCTTGAATGCCTCGGCCACGCGCTCCTTGGTTGCACCGCCGCCAACATCCAGGAAATTTGCCGGGCTACCGCCATACAACTGCACGATGTCCATGGTACCCATGGCCAAACCCGCACCATTGACCATGCAGCCGATATTGCCGTCCAGGGCTACATAGTTGAGATCCCACTTGGCGGCCCGTGCTTCGCGCTCGTCCTCCTGGCTGAGATCATGCATCTTTTGTAGTTTCGGCTGGCGATAGAGGGCGTTGCCATCGATACTTATCTTGCCGTCGAGACAGTGCAGGTCGCCGGCGGCGGTGATTACCAGGGGATTGATCTCCAGCAAAGCCAGGTCCAGATCGTGGAACAGCCGCGCCAGCCCCAGGAACAGCTGGGTAAATTGCTTTACCTGCTCGCCACTCAGTCCTAGGCGGAAAGCCAGATCCCGACCCTGAAAAGGCTGGGCCCCGGTGAGGGGGTCGATCGTGGTCTTGAGAATTTTTTCCGGCGTCTCCTTCGCAACCTTCTCGATTTCGACACCGCCTTCCACCGAAGCCATGAAGACGACCCGACGCATCGAACGATCTATCACCGCGCCAAGATACAGCTCCTGGGAAAACTCTATGCAGGCTTCGATGAGAATCTTGTGCACAGGTTGACCCCGGGCATCGGTCTGATAGCTCACCAGGTTCTTGCCCAGCCACTGAGCGGCGAATTCCTCGGCTGCGGCGGCGCTGTCAACCAATTTGACGCCACCGGCCTTGCCGCGACCGCCGGCATGCACCTGCACCTTGACCACCCATTTATCGCCCCCTATTTCGGCGGTGGCCAAGCCTGCCGCCGCTGCCGTGTCGACTGCAATTGCCTTCGACACAGGCAAACCATATTCGGCAAATAACTGCTTTGCCTGATACTCGTGTAAATTCATTTAAGCTCCATCAGTTTCGAGGTTTGTTATTTTCGTTTGCGGCGATTGCCGATGTGAATGGCGTGGCCATTAGCGGCAAGCGCCGCTTCATGAATAGCTTCCGACAGGGCGGGATGGGAAAACATGGTCAGGCCAATGTCTTCGGCACTGGCACTAAATTCCATGGCGATGACAATCTGTTGCAGTAAGTCGGCGGCACTGGGCCCGATTATATGACAGCCGAGGATACGGTCTGTGCTGGCGTCTGCAAGCAGCTTGACCATGCCCTCCGAGTCATTGGCCGCTAGCGCTCTGCCGTTGATCGCGAAGGGAAAACTGCCGACATTATATTCGACATTTTCGGCCTTGAGTTCTTCCTCGTTTTTCCCGACCCAGGCAATCTCGGGATGGGTATAGATGACCGAGGGTACCAGCGCGTAGTTAACCTGGGTTTTCTTGCCCAGGAGACGCTCCGCTACCATGACACCTTCTTCCATTCCCTTGTGAGCCAGCATGGGTCCGCGCACCACATCGCCCACCGCATAGATGTTTGCAATGTTGGTGGCACATTGTTCATCTACCTTGATGAAACTGTGCTCGTCCAGTTCAATCCCCACAGCATCATCTATTAGGGCATCGGTATAGGGTCTGCGACCGACGGCAACGATAAGTTTATCAAATTGGGCTTTTTGCTCGCCGTCTGCGGTGGTGAATTCGACGGCCACGGTTTTACGGGCACCCTTGCCCAGTTTGCTACCGGTCACCCGGGCGCCGAGCTTGATATTCAGCCCCTGCTTGGTCAGCATCTTCAGGGCTTCTTTGGCCAATTGCTTGTCTACGGCAGGCAGGAATTCATCCAATGCCTCCAGCACGGTGACTTCCGACCCCAGCCTGGCCCAGACACTGCCAAGCTCCAGACCGATTATCCCGGCACCGATGACACCCAGGCGTTTCGGCGTCTCTTGAAACTCCAACGCGCCGGTGGAATCGACAATCGTATCTCCGTCGACAGGAGTTGGCGGGATGTCCGTGGGCACCGACCCCGCCGCGATAATGATGTTGTCTGCCGTCAGTTCCTGCTCCCTGCCCTCGGAATCGGTGACGAGTACTTTATTGGCAGCGACAATCCTGGCTGTGCCGCCAATCCCATCTACCTTGTTGGCGTTGAAAAGCCCTTTGATACCCTGGGTCAGCTGACCCACTATCTTGTCCTTGCGTGCAATCATGACCGCCACGTCCATGGCGACCTTGGTTACCTTGATGCCATGCACATTGAGATGCTGCTGCGCTTCCAGGTACTTGTGGCTGGAATCCAGCAATGCCTTGGAGGGAATACAACCGACATTCAGGCAGGTGCCACCATAGACTGTCTGATTTTTCTTATTCAGCCATTTTTCGATACAGGCGGTCTTCAGCCCCAGTTGTGCACAACGAATTGCGGCAACATAACCGGCTGGCCCGGAACCAATAACTACTACTTCATATTGCTTAGCCATACATTAATCTCGGCGTTGAAAATTTCAGATCTCGAGCAGTAGCCTGGTCGGATCTTCGAGTAATTCCTTTATGGTCACTAAAAACTGCACCGCCTCCTTGCCATCGATGATTCTATGATCATAGGAGAGTGCCAGGTACATCATTGGCAATATCTTTACTTCCCCGGCGACCGCCATCGGTCGATCCTGGATTTTGTGCATGCCCAGGATAGCGGTCTGTGGTGGATTAAGAATGGGTGTCGACAACAATGACCCAAACACCCCGCCGTTGGAAATGGTAAAGGTACCGCCGGCTAAATCTTCGATAGCCAGTTTTCCCTCTTTGGCCTTGTCACCAAATTCACGAATTTCTTTTTCTATTTTCGCCAGCCCCATGTTGTCTGCATTTCGCAGCACCGGAACCACGAGTCCTCGCGGTGAGGACACGGCGACGCCGATATCCTGATAGCCGTGATAGACGATGTCATGGCCATCGAGAGACGCATTAACCCCTGGAAAGCGCTTCAAGGCCTCGGTGCAACTGCGGACGAAAAAAGACATGAAGCCCAATCGCACTCCGTCGTGGGTGTGTTCGAACTCCTCTTTATAGCGAGCCCGAATATCCATGATCGGCAGCATATTGACCTCATTAAAGGTCGTGAGCGTGGCGGTGGTTTGACTCGCCTGCAACAGGCGCGCGGCAACCCTCGCCCGCAGTCGGCTCATGGGTACCCGTTCCTCGCGACGGCCCTCGGGCGAACTCAATGCCGGCATCAACTGTGTCGCCGCCGCAACAGGAGCGGGGGCGTCCGGCTGAGGGTCGGTTGCCAAATAATTCAATACATCTTCCTTGGTTATACGCCCGTCTTTGCCGCTGCCCGAAATTGTGGCCGTGGCCAGTTGGTTTTCCGCCATCAGTTTCCTCGCGGCGGGGCTGATCATCACCCCGGCTTCGACGGCGCCGTCGCCATTCCTGGCGGGGTCTGCTGCGGCGACAGTTGCAGCCGTGGAAGAATCTTGTGCCACCCCCTGCGTCGAGGAAATACTGGCAATTAACTCATTGCTTACAATCGTTTCTCCGGATGGTTTTAGTATCTCCTGCAGAATTCCATCGGCCGGGGATACCACCTCGATCACGACCTTGTCGGTTTCGATATCCACTAGAAGTTCATCACGAGCCACCGTATCGCCGACGTCTTTATACCAGGTTGCGATAGTCCCGTCGGGGACCGATTCAGGTAATGTGGGTGCATTTATTTCAATAGTCATGGTGGTTCCTGTTACTTGCTATTTTGCTGCGCTAAAACCGATTCGAGCTGCGCATCAACTCAAGGCATCATCGACAAATTTCTTCTGTTGGCTGTTGTGCAGGGACGGATAACCCGCCGCCGCTGCCGCCGATGCCTCGCGTCCGACATGCTCCAGATAGATATCCGGATATTGCACAGAGATAGAACGACGCAGATGGTGCTGGCTGGAATACCATGCACCCTGGTTCATCGGTTCTTCCTGACACCAGACAATCGCCTTGAGGTTCTGATAGCGATGCAAACACTGCGCGAAGTCATCTTGTGGAAAAGGGTATAGCTGTTCCAGGCGAATGATTACTATATCGTCTATCTTTCGCTGGCGACGCACCGCCCGCAGATCGTAATAGACCTTGCCGCTGCAGATCAGCAGCTTACGCACTTTGTCGGGCTCCAGGTCATCGGTTTCATCGATGAGAACTTGAAAACTTCCGTCTGCCAATTCCTGCAAGGAGGACACGGCTTCCCGATGTCGAAGCAGGCTCTTGGGTGACATCACAATCAATGGTTTACGCAGCGGGCACAGCACTTGTTTGCGTAACATATGAAAGACCTGGGCTGAGGTCGTGGGCAGACAAACCTGAATATTGTGTTCCGCACAAAGCTGCAGGAAGCGCTCGAGTCGTGCGGAGGAATGTTCCGGGCCCTGGCCTTCATAACCATGGGGAAGCAGCAAAGTCAGACCACAGAGTCGTCCCCACTTATGCTCGCCACTGGTAATAAACTGATCGATGACTACCTGCGCAGAATTCGCGAAGTCCCCGAATTGCGCCTCCCATATAACCAGGGCGTTCGGCATCGTAGTCGAATAACCATATTCGAAGGCGAGCACCGCAGCTTCTGACAACAATGAATCATAGATGGTGAAAATTCCCTGATCTTTTCCCAGTCCTTGCAGAGGAACATGTGGCTCCCCGCTGCGTTGATCAAAAACCACTGCGTGTCGGTGAGAGAAGGTGCCACGCCTCACATCCTGACCGGTGAATCTAACCTTGTTGCCGCTGGTTAAGATCGTTGCGTATGCCAGCAGTTCGGCGAAGCCCCAATCCACAGCAATTTCTTCGGCGGCCATGCCGGCACGATCGTCGAATAGCTTTTTAACCTGCCGTTGCAGTACAAATTCTTTCGGTATTTCTACCAGTTTTCTTGCCAGTGCGCGCAGGCTGGTGATCGGCATCGAAGTGTTGAAATGGGCGCTCCAGTCATGACCAATATAAGGACTCCAGTCTACAAACAACTCCACCGAAGGTTCTTTCACCAGGCTCTTGGCAACATGCTCGCCGGTGTCCAGCGCCGTTCGATAGGCCTCGTTGATCTCATCCGACTCCGCGATAGATATCAGGTTTTCTGCCGCCAGGTGTTCCGCGTAGAGCACGCGCGTAGATTTATGCTTCCTGATTGCTGCGTACATCAGGGGTTGGGTCGCAGAAGGTTCGTCGGTTTCGTTATGACCTCTACGACGATAACAGACCAGGTCGATCACAACGTCCTTGTGAAATTGATAACGAAAATCCATGGCAATCTGAGTCACGAACAGAACCGCTTCGGGGTCGTCGGCATTGACATGAAAAATTGGCGCTTGCACCATTTTAGCCACATCGGTACAGTATTCGGTGGAGCGAGCATCGTCCTGACGACTGGTTGTAAACCCGACCTGATTATTGACTATGATGTGAACGGTACCGCCGGTTGTATAGGCCCGGGTCTGCGACATCTGGAACGTCTCCATGACCACACCCTGTCCTGCAAATGCTGCATCCCCGTGAATGATAATAGGAAGTACCAGCTTCCTCTTCTTGTCTTTCCTCCTGGACTGCCGGGCCCTGACAGAGCCTTCCACAACCGGAGCAACTATCTCCAGATGGGAGGGATTAAACGCCAGCGCCATGTGCAGTTCACCGCCCGCGGTCATGATGTTCGACGAAAATCCCTGGTGGTACTTTACGTCACCAGATTTGTCGTAGGTCGCCTTGCCTTCAAACTCATCGAATAAATCGGCGGGGTTTTTCCCCAGTATATTCACCAATACATTGAGCCTGCCGCGATGCGTCATACCGAGGACTATTTCCTTGGCCCCGTAGTTCCCGGCCCGCTGAATCAACTCGTCCAGGGCGGGAATCAGACTCTCACATCCTTCCAGTCCGAACCGCTTGGTACCCGGATACTTTGCGTCCAGATGCTTTTCTATCCCTTCCGCCGCAGTTAATCTCTCCAGCAGGTGCCGTTTTATGTCGGGCTCGAATATCGGTTTGCCGTCATTACTTTCGATGCGTTGCTGTATCCATTGCTTCTCTTCCAGGTTCACGATATGCATGAATTCGTAGCCGATAGAGTTGCAATAAATGCGCTCGAGAGTGTCAACAATTTCTCGCAACTGCGCCTTGGCCTTGCTAATAAAAAGTGAACCGGTCTGGAATATGGTTGAATAATCGATTGGGGACAGGTCATGAAATTCCAGTTCGAGATCCGGCACCCGCTCTCGGGGCATGATGGACAACGGATCGAGAGAGGCTTTTTGATGCCCGCGCACGCGGTAGGAACTGATCAGCTGCAGTACCTGTACCTGCTTGCCTTCATGCTCGGAATTGACGACCGCGTCGTTGCTGAGAACCTGCTGGTAGCGACTGACCTTGCCAAGCGCCCTGAAATCCCTGCGAATTTCGGCGTGAGAAACATCTCTTTGCTTATCGCCATTGGTGGCGGGCAGCGACTCGAAGAAGTCTCGCCACTGCTGCGGGATCGAATCCGGGTCACTGAGAAAATCTTCGTAGAGGTCTTCAACGTAGCTGGCGTTGGAGCCGGATAGATGACCGCTACTCCACATTACTTCCATCACACTGTCATGCATATAAATTGCCTTTCCAAGCGCAGCTAGATAAGGGCCGGGATTCGCCTACTCTTCGTGTATCAAACTAATGTCGCGCCAGGCCCGCTAAGTTCCCTGCTGTATCAGCATTTTTCGAATATGGCCGATGGCTTGGGTCGGGTTCAGACCCTTGGGACAAACCGCCACGCAATTCATGATGCCGCGACAACGGAACACGCTAAACGGATCATCGAGTTCGGCCAAGCGCTCCGCCGTAGCCGTATCTCTGCTGTCTACCAGGAATCGATAGGCCTGCAACAGTCCGGCCGGGCCGATGAATTTGTCCGGGTTCCACCAAAACGATGGGCAACTGGTGCTACAGCAGGCACACAGGATACATTCATAGAGCCCATCCAGTTGTGCCCGCTCCTCCGGTGACTGTAAACGCTCGATCGCTGGCGGCGGATCGTCATTGATCAAATAGGGTTTAACTTTTTCGTATTGCTTATAGAAGACAGACATGTCCACGACCAGATCGCGAATCACCGGCAGACCGGGCAAGGGCCGCAGCACCAGCTTCTGTCCCGGTTTACAGGCATCCGACAGCGGCGTGATGCAGGCGAGCCCGTTGCGACCGTTAATATTCATGCCGTCGGAACCGCAAACTCCTTCACGGCAGGAACGACGGTAGGCGATGCTGGAATCCTTGCGCTTCGCCAACTCCAGCACATCCAGGATCATCAGGTCTTCGCCGGCCGGGAGTTCCACTTCGATATCCCGCATAACCGGCTTGTCATCGGTCTCGGGGTTGTAGCGATAGATGCTGATTAACACAGTTCACCTTTTTGCTTTAGCAAGCTCATAAAATGTTAATAAGTACGAATCTGTGGTTCAAATGTTTCCACCGTTTTCGGAGAAAAATTGACCGCCCGCTTGCCGACGCGCTTATCCCCCGGGAAGTAGACGGAGTGACACAACCAATTTTCGTCATCGCGATCGCGGCAGTCATCGCGCGCGTGGGCGCCACGACTCTCAGTTCTGGCTTCGGCCGCGATCGCTGTCGCTTCAGCCACCTCAAGCAGGTTTTCCAATTCCAGGGCCTCAATACGAGCGGTGTTAAAGATCTGGCTCTTGTCCTCTAAATGGACCTCGGCGATACGACCCCTCAAGACCTTGAGTTTCTCGATGCCCTCTTGCATGAATTCACCGCTGCGAAAGACACCGAAGTGATTCTGCATCACATTTTGCAACTCGTTGCGCAACGCCGGTACGCTCTCACCGCTGCTGGATTCATTCAGGCGTGTCAGCCGCGCCATCGCCTGCTCGATGTCGGAATCGGCCGCCCGGCGGCGCTCCACGCCCTGGCGCAGTTCCTGCTGGATATACTTGCCGGCGGCGCGCCCAAACACCACCAGGTCCAACAAGCTGTTGCCACCGAGTCGATTGGCGCCGTGAACCGATACACAGGCCGCCTCTCCCACGGCGAACAAGCCGGTAATGATTTCATCTTCACCGTCGCGATTCTGGCTAATGGCCTGGCCGTTAATATTGGTGGGAATGCCGCCCATCATGTAGTGACAGGTAGGCACTACCGGAATGGGATCCGTTACCGGATCGACACGGGCGAAGGTGCGGGATAATTCAAGAATCCCCGGTAGCTTCGAATTCAAAACCTTTTCTCCCAGATGATCCAGTTTCAACAACACATGATCGCCATGCTCACCACAGCCCCGGCCTTCCATGATCTCCAACACCATGGACCGTGCTACCACGTCCCTGCCGGCGAGGTCTTTTGCATTGGGTGCGTAACGCTCCATGAAGCGCTCGCCGTCCTTATTGATCAAGTAGCCGCCCTCGCCACGGGAGCCTTCTGTGATCAGGGTGCCGGCCCCGTAAATCCCGGTGGGATGGAACTGCCACATCTCTATATCCTGCACCGGATAGCCCGCCCGTAGGGCCATGCCAATGCCGTCACCGGTATTGATCAGGGCATTGGTGGTGGACGCGTAGATTCTACCGGCGCCACCGGTTGCGATTACCGTGGCCCTGGAATTAACGAATACGATCTCACCGGTCTCGATGCAGATTGCAATGGCCCCCACCACGGCACCATCTTGATTCTTCACCAGATCGGTGGCATACCATTCGTTGAGGAAGACGGTATTATTTTTCAGGTTGACCTGGTAAAGCGTATGCAACAAGGCGTGGCCAGTCCTGTCGGCGGCGGCACAAGTGCGGACGGCCTGACCGCCTTTACCATAATCCTTGGTTTGACCGCCGAATGGTCGCTGATAAATTCGTCCACTTTCGGTGCGAGAAAATGGCAGCCCCATATGCTCTAGTTCGAATACGGTCTGGGGACCTTCGCTGCACATGTATTCGATAGCATCCTGATCGCCGATGTAGTCGGAGCCTTTCACGGTATCGTACATGTGCCAGCGCCAGTCATCGTTCGGATCGTCGCTGCCAATTGCACAGGTTATGCCACCCTGGGCGGAAACCGTGTGTGAACGGGTCGGAAAAACCTTGGAAATCACCGCGGTTTTATAACCCGATTGCGCCAGTTCCAGGGCCGAGCGCAGGCCGGCGCCACCGCCTCCCACTATCACCGCATCAAAATCTAAGCTACGCATCCCCTTCATCTAGGCACCCCAAAATATCTGTATGCCCCAGAGCAGATACACCACTGTCAATAATGCGCAGCTCGCCTGGAATAGTAATCGAATGAACGTGGCGCGAGCGCCGACTTGGAGTTCGGTGAGATAATCGGTTGAAACTGTCCACATGCCGATCCAGGCATGGGCGCAGAGAGCCAGTAGGGTGATTAAACTGAATATGCGCATGAGATTGGAATCGAACAATGCCTTCCAATGTGCGTAATCCATGTCGGGAGTCAGCAGCATGCTACCGAGAATACAGAGCATGTAAGCGCCGAGGATCACCGCGCTAAAGCGTTGGACCAACCAGTCGAACAGCCCCGAGCGCCCCAGATTTGTTACACTGGTTACCATAGCCAGAACCCCGCCGCAATCATGGCGATGAATGCGAACACCAGGGTCAGCTTCGCCGCCAGCACGCCTCCGGCCAGACTCTCACCTATACCCATGTCCATGAGCAGGTGTTTAATTCCGGCAATCAGGTGGAACAGCAACGCCGCCAGTACCGACCAGCTGAGAAATTTTATCAGTATGTTGTCGAGTAGCGCTGCCACCTCGGCGAAGCCGGCGGCAGATTCGAGAGACAACTGCAACAGATATAGCAGCAGAGCAACCCCGGCAAATATCACTACCCCGGATATACGATGGAGAATGGATGTGAGTGCCGGCAGTGGCCACTTGAATGTGGTTAAATCGATGTTTACAGGTCTGTTATCTTTCACTCTTTGCCTATTGCGTTAACCATTCGATATCCTCCAGAAGCCCACCAGGGGTCGGGCTGGGAATGCGCAAACTGATTGAAATAATTACAATATTTGGGGATTTGTAAGCGCGCAAATTATATTCTTATCGCTACGCGAATACAATAAAACTTGTGGCTAGCACCACTATTATGACAATGTTTTGTCATAAGCCGGGGCCGCAGACCTTCATTAAAAAATCCCTTCTCGCGGGCGCAGCGAGCTGCACGTAATCCAGTGAGCCCTTGCTATTTCTGACGGGATTTTGGCGGTCGACGGCGACACTGAAGTCATCTCATCCGCGGACAAAATTTGACAAGAGCATCGCTCTCTTCCTAGTATTGCCGTCTCTGCTGGTATGTCTCGCGAGCGAAATAGCACTAACCTTGCAGCCGCTAGCCATTGTTTTTCATGTAATATCACTAAGCTGCAAGAAACTCACAGGAGATCAGGCATGAGCGAAAAGAAGGCCCAGCTACGCATTGACGGGATTGACGATCCAATTGATTTACCCGTTTATGAAGGCACTACTGGTCCTGATGTAGTCGACGTTAGCAGCCTCGTCGGTCATGGGGTTTTTACCTACGACCCCGGCTTCATGTCCACCGCAGCCTGCGACTCCGATATCACCTTTATTGATGGCGGCAAGGGCATCTTGCTATACCGCGGCTATCCGATCGAACAACTGGCAGTAAAATCCAATTTTCTGGAAGTCTGTTACCTGCTGTTGCATGGTGAATTGCCCAGCGCCACCGAGACCAAATCGTTCGAAAATAGCATCAGGTACCACACCATGGTGGATGAACACATCCACCAGTTCTTTCGTGGTTTCCCCCGCAACGCCCATCCGATGGCGATGCTCTGCGCCGTCGTCGGCGGGCTCTCTGCCTTCTATCACGACACCCTGGATATCGACGATTCAGAGCAGCGAATTTCCGCGGCGCACCGGATCATCGCTAAACTCCCAACCCTGGCGGCGATGTGTTACAAGCACGGTGTCGGCCAACCGTTCATGTATCCACAGAACGACATGGGTTTTGCTGAAAACTTCCTGCACATGATGTTCGGCACGCCCTGCGAGCCACCCAAGGTCAGCCCTATCGCGGCAAAGGCCATGGATACTATTTTTCTTTTGCATGCGGATCATGAGCAGAATGCTTCTACCTCCACCGTGCGCCTGGCCGGATCGACTGGCTCCAATCCATACGCCTGTATTGCTTCCGGTATCGCGGCCTTATGGGGCCCCGCCCACGGCGGTGCCAACGAATCCGTATTGAAGATGCTGGGCGAAATTGGTGATGAATCGAGGATCGATGAGTTCATACTGCGGGCCAAAGACAAAGATGACCCTTTTCGGCTGATGGGATTCGGACATCGAGTTTACAAAAACTTCGATCCCCGGGCCAAGGTCATGCGAGAGATTTGCGATGAAGTGTTGGATGAACTGGGCGCCGAAGATGACCCACTGTTTCGCATGGCAAGAAAACTGGAGAAGATTGCGCTGGAGGATGAGTATTTCATCGAGAAAAAACTGTACCCGAATGTGGATTTCTACTCGGGTATTGTTCTCAAGGCCATTGGCATACCCACCAGCATGTTCACCGTGATATTCGCCACCGGCCGAGTTCCAGGCTGGATTTCCCATTGGAACGAGATGCTGAGCCACCCTTATCGCATCGGCCGCCCCCGGCAGTTATACAAGGGTCACACCCAAAGAGACTACCCGGCATAGGTCCAGCCCCCACGAACTGGCAGCGGCAAACTAACTGGATCCGAGCCAAGCCGGCGACACCGAACCGGTGCCTGTAACCCTGTCACTAGAAATAATTGGTGGAGCCTAACGGGATCGAACCGTTGACCTCAACGCTGCCAGCGTTGCGCTCTCCCAGCTGAGCTAAGGCCCCATATTGGATGACGCGAGACAAAGCCTTCGCAGCTAGTGTCCGGTTGAAAAGAAGGCGCATTCTAAGCACAGCCGCCGAATCTGTCAATCTCGCGTAATGGGACTGGGGCACCTCTGAATAATACAGTGATGCTCAGGCTTTCAGGCCCCTGTATTCCGTCTCCAGCGACTTCGCCCGTTTTTTGGAGATGCCGCGGAGTACGGCGATCGCATGTCGAATCCGGGCGCGACAGATATCCAACTCGAGGATAGCCATCGAATCGAAGACCGAGGTTGATACTGACTTACCACTGATCGCCACAAATAGAGGAAACAGAAATTCTCTGATTTTCAGTTGCAGATCCCTCGCCAGAGTCTGTAATCCAAGCTCTATATTATCTCGGTTCCACGGGCTAATTTGCTCCAGGCGCCAGAGCGAAAACTGCAGTATTTTAAGCAAGGTTTCTGTGCTTAGTTGCTTGTGCTGAAAGCTTTCAGGCTCAAGCTGGGGCAGCCCAGAGATAAAGAAGCCACCCAGTTCAGCCACGTCGCTGAATCGCTCCACCCTTTGTTTAAGCAAGGGTATGATTCGCTTGACCTTATCGGCATCGAAAGCCCACTGCGCATATTGCTGCGCAAACTGATCATCGCTGAGGTCTTCCCGAATATACCTGCCATTGAGCCAGTCGAGTTTTTCTATATCAAAAACCGGCCCGCCAAGTGATACCCGTTCCAGGTCGAAGTGGCCTGTCATCTCCTGCAGGGAAAACTTCTCTTCTCCGGAGGGCAGACTCCAACCCATCAGGCCCAGGTAATTAAGAAGCGCCTCCGGCAAGTACCCCATCGCTCGATAATAACCGATGCTGGTTGGATTCTTGCGCTTGCTGAGCTTGCTCTTGTCCGGGTTTCGCAATAGTGGCATATGGCAAAAAACCGGCGCTTGCCAGTCAAAGTATTGATACAGGAGCAGGTGCTTCGGCATCGAATTGATCCACTCTTCTCCCCTGATGACATGGGTAATTTGCATCAGGTGATCATCGACCACATTCGCAAAATGATAGGTTGGCAGGCCATCAGTTTTCATCAACACCTGCATATCGACCTGGGACCAGCTGATGGAAATATGACCTCTTAACAAGTCGTCAAATTCACACGCTCCGTGTTCCGGGATTTTCATGCGGATGACATGATCTATTCCCTTCTCCAATCGACTCGAAACTTCTTCCTCCGACAGCTGCAGACAGCGACCATCGTAGCCAATAGCCTGCTTGTCCTGCATCTGTTGATGTCTCAACTCAGTCAGCCGCTCCGCGCTACAGAAGCATGGAAATGCGAAGCCACCCACCAGTAGTTTCTCGATATGAGCCGAGTAAATTTCAGATCTTTCACTCTGCCGATACGGTCCGAACTCGCCTTCGCATCCTGGACCCTCATCCCAGGACAGACCCAGCCACTGTAATGCTGCCAGGATATCGGTTTCAGATTTCGCGCTGCTGCGTTGGCGGTCGGTGTCTTCAATTCGCAGAATAAATTTGCCACCGTTTTTATGAGCAAAGCAGCGATTAAACAGTGCAATATAGGCCGTACCTACGTGGGGGTCCCCGGTGGGGGAAGGTGCAATTCTGGTACGAATCTGGGTCATTGATCAGGGCAGTGAGCGGACTATGATTGCGAAGACAAGCAGGAGATTATACCCGATTCGTATTCAAATCCTATTGGGGATAACGATCGTCGGGGTATCCTGAGCCTTGACTTGTGTGCGCGCATTAGATAAAAACTGCTCCCCATAGTGATTCTCCGACTCCCATGCCCGATCATAAATTCTGTGTTGCCCCGATGATGGACTGGACCGATAGACATGATCGTGTATTTCTGCGTCAATTTTCGGATCGGGCCTTGCTGTACACGGAAATGGTGACCAGCGCTGCCTTGAAACATGGCGATGCCAGTTATTTACTGCAGCACCATGCCATAGAGCACCCCATCGCACTACAACTCGGCGGTAGTGACCCGGAAGAGTTGGCGGAGGCGGCAAGACTGGGGGAAGATGCCGGCTTCGACGAGATCAATCTGAATGTGGGCTGTCCCAGCAATCGTGTGCAGTCTGGGGCCTTTGGCGCTTGCCTGATGGGCGATCCACCTCTGGTTGCGAGATGCATAGCAAATATGCGCGAGGCGGTATCGGTGCCGGTAACAGTCAAGTGTCGAATTGGCATCGATGACCGCGACAGCGAGCATGAACTGATTGATTTTGTCCAGATTGTTGCCGAGGCCGGCTGTGAGATTTTCATTATCCACGCCAGAAAAGCGATTCTTTCCGGTCTCAGTCCCAAGGAAAACCGGCAGCTGCCACCCCTGAACTATGAACGGGTATATGCCATTAAGGCGCGATTCCCTGAGCTCGATATCATCCTCAACGGCGGGGTAAGTACTCTCGATACCGTGGAGGAGCTGCTGCAAAAAGTAGACGGCGTGATGTTAGGGCGGGAAGCCTATCAAAATCCGTATCTGTTGCACGGCGTCGACAGCCGCCTGTTCGGAGAGATCGCCGCAGACAAAAACCGCCTGCAATACATCCATGAATACCTTCCCTACATCGAACAACAGCTCTCCCAAGGCACCCCATTGCGACACATGACCAGACACCTGTTAGGGCTGTTTCGGGGACAGAAAGGCGGCAAGCAATATCGCCGCCACCTGAGCGAGAACAGCTACAGGAAGGACGCCGGCATCGAGGTATTACTTGATGCCATAACTCACGTAAACTGCTAGGACACCTCTGAATAATACAGTGATGCTCAGGCTTTCAGGCGGGTCTGCAATCAAGGCAGGGTTGCGCAGGAATGTAGACCACCTTTCAAGCAGCGCTAACGCCGAGTGCAGACCCGCCTGAAAGCCCCAAAGGGCGAGCCCTGAAGCATTCATTTGCGGCGTTACACTTCTTGCCAAGGGCGACACCATTGCCGACGAAGTGTGCCTTGCAACTAAATGCTTGAGGACTCGCTGAGACATTACTGTATTATTCAGAGGTGCCCTAGGTTTGACCCCCAGCGCCGAGAATTTCTGGTACCCACTATGCTTAAAGCCATCAAGGTTTTTTTTGAATCCAAACTCGTACAAGCCACCGCAGAGGAGCCCGAATCCGGTGTCTTGAAAACCGATCTCGCCAGCGCCTGTCTGCTCATCGAAGTAATGAAATCGGATCACGAACTGGACGACAGGGAGGCCGCCGAATTCATCGAGGTATTGTCGAAGCAGCTCGATATCAGCGACGAGGACCTGGCGGATCTGGTTGCCCTAGCCGAAACCGAAGCCCAGCAGGCAACTTCACTGTACGAATTCACCAGTCTGATTAACGCTGGCTACGACTATGCCCACAAGCTTGCGCTGATCGAAAATATGTGGCGAATTGCCTACTCGGATGCCAAGCTCGATAAGTACGAAGAGCACCTGATCCGAAGAATTTCGGATCTCATTTATGTATCACACAAGGACTTCATGAGAACCAAACACAGTGCGCGAAGCGGTGCGGCGGATTGATTGCCCACTAGGGCACCTCTGAACAACGCAGTGATGCCTCAGCCTAAAAACTGCCAAATACTTCTGCGTTCCGACCGTCTGAAATCAGAAACTCCCGACGTTGAATATAGGCCTCCCGGATAAACAGATACTCGTCCCCAACGATTAGTTCATCCAGCGCCAGTACCCTTGAGCGCGCATCCAGTTCCTCCAATAACCAAAATGTGAGTCGCAATGACTCGTCATCCTGGTACTGCATAGGGTTAAACAATGTATCCAGTACCAGCCCAAAAGAATCTCTCACATTGCTGGCCCCAAACACCGGCAATACCACGTAGGGTCCAGTGCCCACGCCCCAATAGGCGAGGGTCTGACCGAAGTCTTCTTCATTCTTACGCAGTTCAAAACCGGTTGCCACATCGAAAAACCCGAGCAGGCCGATAGAAGAATTAATCAGGAAGCGTCCGGAATCTGATACGGCAGCATCAAATTTTAACTGTAGAAGATCGTTCACGAAGACGTTTATGTCATCGATGTTGCTGAAGAAATTTCCGATAATCTGACGCCCGAAACGCGGCACGAAGAGGCGATAAGTTCTCGCTATCGGCTTCACCGCTATCTCATCCATGAAGTCGTTGAACTTGAAGATGCGCTCGTTATTAACCCGCCAAGGATCGTGAGTTTGCGCCATCGCGTTCGACGCCAACACGGTGATGGCCACGAACAAGGCAATCCATCTCAGGAGTCGAAGCCAGGACCTGCACCGGAAGACACGCCTTGGCATTGGATCTCGAAAATTCACAGTAGTCGCTCAATTTCTCCGGGCTGTGCTAGTTTGCTGATGCGCACGCTTAGGATTCCACGAACGGGCGTGTCAGGAAAGCAGTTTTTCAAATTGTGCGTCAATCCTTTTCGCAGAGACGGGCATCGAAGTTCCCAGTCCTTGCGCGAACAGCGACACTCGAAATTCTTCCAGCATCCAACGCAGCAGATTCAAGCCTGAACACTTATTTTCAGGCCGGCGCCGCCGCAGGGTTTCATATTTTTCCCAGTACTGTGCCAGCTGCGCCGTATGCACCCTATCCTTCTCACCCATATTCGGCATTTTTTCGAGTCGTGAGCTGACAGCCCGAAAATACCTGGGATACTCTCGCAAGCGCTCGAGGCCGCTTGCAGATAAAAACCCCTCGAATACCAGATTCTGTAATTGGCTGTCGATGTCATCTGTGAGATATTTCAGTTCTGCGTTGGTGATTTTCCGCAAGCGGCGCGACAGACTGAAATGCTCTGCCACGATCGAATCCAATAGCTGTTCGATCTGGTCCGCAACGCTCAATATTCTGGGCTTGCCCTGTTCGAGTAATGCTTCGAATTCAGATTTACTTCGGGGCAGCGCCTGATTCAGACCGAAGGCTGCGATATAGCTCTCCATTACCGCTGCCTGGGCTAGCCCCGTCAACTGGCTTGACCACATCAGAGCACTGGCCTTGACGAATCTTGTGAATTTTTTCTTTATGCTGTTTTTTTGTTGCACGCTTCTAAACATGCACAGTCTCACCACTCCGTTTATCGTAGCCGCCTGCGCCTCAGATCGATCTCCCAGCAGCACCAGGTCAACCCCATAGATCTTATCGACCAGTGCCGGATATCGGAGCAACACCAGGGTGTCGCCGGTTTCAATGCTCAGGGGCAACTCATCGAAACTCCAGTGGGTCAATCCCTGGAGTTCCAGTTCGTGTCGATCACTCACTTCCTGATTTGATGGCGACATCTTGTCGGGGCTGAGTTTGAGCTTCTGCTTTATCTGCGCGAGATCATCTCCAAACGCAAGTTCGGTACCTGCCTCGTCGACTACCCTCACTTTCACCTTAAGATGGGCAGGCAAGACCACGGCGGCGAGCGCTTCCCGGTTGAGCTTGAGTTTTTTGAGCCTGTGGATCTGGGCCAGCAGCGAATCGATAAGCTCACCATCTGAGCTGTGCATCTGCCCCATGATTTCGGCAACGAAGCCACTGACGGGAATGAAATTCTTCCGCAGAGATTTTGGTAAGCCCTTGATCAAGGCGATGCATTTCTGCCTGATAATCCCCGGTACCGACCAGTCCACCTCTGCCTGGGTAAGCTGATTCAGTAATGCCAGAGGCACTTCGATGGTGGCGCCATCTGCCAGGGCGCCGGGGTCAAACACATAGTCGAGTGCCAGCTGATTTTTCTGCACGGAAGCCTGGTCAGGAAACTCGCCAAATTCGGACAATTCTGTCGCGGAGTCCATCAGGTTTTGCCGATTCATCTCGAGTGGCTTCGAGCCATCTTTCGATTCGGTCCTGAGCCAGCGTTCGAGATCCTGGGTTGAGCATACATCCGCGGGCAGGCGAGCGTCATAAAATCGGCTAATCTCCCGCTCGCTGACGAAAAAATCTGGCCGCCTGATCTTCTCTTCCAGGCGCTTGAGCTCGGCCAGGAAATCCATATTGTGCTGGTAAAATGTGGCCGCGGTGACCAGTTGATTGGCAGCGATACCGGCGCCGATAAATATTTCCCGTGCCGCCACCGGATCAATCTTTTTAAAACGTATTAGCTCTCGCTCCAGCAGCACTAGACCATAAAGATGCACCTTCTCATAGACCATCACCTGCTGACGCTTCTTACTCCAATGGGGTTCGAAGTAGCTGCGCTTGAGCAGATGCAGGGCCATCTGCTCTACCCAATGTGGCTGAATTTTTGCCGCCAGGGTGGCGAAGGTCTGGGAGGTTTCTATCAGGGCCGAAGTCACGATCCATTTGCTCTGACTGCCACCGAGGACGGATGAAGAAAACAGGGAGAATTTCCGGTTTCGACTGCCAAGATACATCCTGCCCTCTGCCTTGCAGGCGATCTGATTCAGCGCCCCGCCGATGATGCACTGATGGATTGACTGGTACTCGGCCCCATCCTTGTTAACACGCAGTCCCAACTGTTGACTTCCCAGCAAAAGCTGTCGATGCACCTCGCGCCATTCACGCATCCGCATATAGGACAGAAAATTAGTTTTGCAATATTTTTTCAGCTGCGCCTGGGTGAGTTCCTGGCGTTGACGTTCGTATCGATCCCACAAATTTACAAAGCCAAGAAAATCAGAATCGCTATGCTGAAAGCGAGCGAGTTTTTGCGCAGCCTGCTGCCGATTCTCCGTCGATAATTCCCTGGGATCCTGGATACTCAAGGCACTGACGATGATGAGAATTTCACGTAGGCAGCCCTGCTCATGGGCCAGCACAATCATACGTCCATACCTGGGATCCACTGGCAGCTGGGCCATTTTCCTGCCGCAATCCGTGAGCTCCTGTTTCGGATTGAGCGCGTTCAACTCGATCAGCAACTTGAAACCTTCATTGATAGCTTTTTGCTGGGGAGGCTCGAGGAAGGGAAATAGTTCCACATCGCCGAGCCTAAGTTGCTTCATGCGTAAAATAACCGATGCCAGATTCGTGCGCTTGATTTCAGGATCGGTGAACTCGTCTCTGGAGTTAAAATCCTCCTCTGAGTACAGGCGGATACAGATCCCATCAGCCAATCGACCACAGCGTCCATGGCGCTGGTTCGCGCTGGCCTGGGATACTGGCTCGATCGGCAGGCGTTGCACCTTGCTCTGAAAGCTATAGCGACTGATACGTGCGAAGCCGGTGTCGATTACATAATTGATCCCCGGCACCGTTATCGATGTCTCCGCGACATTGGTCGCCAGCACGATACGCCTGCCCTGGTGCGCCCTGAATACCCTTAACTGTTCCGAGTGCCGCAGCCGCGCATACAGCGGCAGGATCTCGGTATCGGCAAATTTCTGCCTGCGTAATTTGTTGGCCGTGTCCCGAATTTCTCTCTCGCTGCTGAGAAACACCAGCACGTCCCCGCTAATCCGATTCTGTTGCCGGTCCGAATTAATGATGCCATGCAAGGCAGAAACTATGGCGTCAATTTGCAGATCCTCGTCTGCCATCTCTGTCTTGCTCACATTCAGCGGCCGATATTGGGTTTCTATGGGGTAGGTTCTCCCCGAGACAGAAACTATCGGGGCATCATTGAAGTGTGCCGCGAATTTTTCTACATCGATGGTGGCGGAGGTGATGATGAGTTTCAGATCTTTCCTGCGGGCGAGCAGTTGCTTCAGGAAACCGAGGAGGAAATCTATGTTTAAGGATCTCTCGTGCGCCTCATCGATGATGAGCACCTCATATTTATTCAGAAACCTGTCCTGCTGGATCTCCGCCAATAAGATGCCGTCGGTCATCAACTTCAGATAGGTGCCGCTCGAGAGGATTTCATTGAAGCGCACCTGGTAACCCACGCCCTGCCCCAATTCGCAATGCAATTCTTCTGCGATTCTGTTGGCAACGGAGGCAGCAGCCAGGCGCCGGGGCTGGGTATGGCCGATCAATCCCAGGCGACCAAGACCTGCCGCCAGGCACATCTTGGGAATTTGTGTGGTTTTTCCCGATCCGGTGTCACCGGCCACCACCACCACCTGGTGATCCGCGATGAGTCGGCTTATTTTCTCAGCCTCTGCAGTGATCGGCAGCTCGGCTGGATAATCGATTTCGGTGGGAATGGCGGCAATCCGCTGCTGGACCGCATGTTGGGATTTAGTGATAGCGCCGGTCAGCGCATCCAGCTTACGCCGGTAAGAATCTCCCTGCCCCGGGTGTTTCTCGAGCTCTGAAATTTTTCGACGCAGACGATTCCTGTCAAGCAACTGACATCTATCCAGCTGATTCCGCATTTTGTTAAGCAAGCGACACTCCGGCAGTTGCTGTAGTCAGATCTCTCTTAATTCACGCCGAAGTATTTTACCAATGTTTGACTTGGGCAGGTCCGCGACAAAGACTATTTCCCTGGGAATTTTGTAGGCGGTTAGCCCTTGCTTGCAGTGGGCGATCAATTCTTGTTCGGCAATATCGCGGCCCCTGGGGACCACGAACAGCTTGACAGACTCGCCGGTGCGTTCGTTTGCCACGCCAATAGCGGCGCATTCGAGCACATCCGGATGCCGGCTGAGCCAGTCCTCGATTTCAGTGGGAAATACATTGAAGCCGGAAACAAGAATCATGTCTTTCTTTCTATCTACGATAGACAGGTAATCGTCTGCATCGATTTGCACATAGTCACCGGTCTTGAGCCAATCGTCCGCGGTGATTGTCTCCGCCGTCGCCTGCTGCTGTTGCCAGTACCCTAGCATCACTTGAGGGCCTCGCACCCAGAGCTCCCCTTTTTCACCCTTGGGCACATCCAGGCCCTCGTCGTCGACAATCCTGATTTCAGTCTCCGGGACCACCGGCCCCACTGTGCCCAGTCTCACTGCGCCGGGAATGTTCACGGCGATCACTGGCGAGCACTCAGTCAAGCCATATCCCTGGATGATCTCGCAAGCGGTGACTCTCTCCCACTCTTCGGCAACCGACGTGGTCATCGCCATGCCACCGGCGCCACTAAATTTTAACTGGCTGAAATCTACGGCCGCGATGTCTGGGTGCCGCAGCAAGGCCAGGTACAAGGTATTGATTGCCACGATTCCAGTAACCACTGTTTTTCTTAGCAGACCGACCAGGGAGTCCAGATCACGTGGATTAGTAATCAGAATATTATGGTTGCCCGCGTAAGGCATGACCAGGCAATGTAATAGAAACGCATAGCTGTGATACAGCGGCAACGGCGCCACGATATTCTCAACCTTGTCCTCGATCACCAACAGGCAGCGCGCCCGCAATTGCATCATATTCGCGATCAGATTATTGTGGCTGAGCATGGCCCCTTTGGCAGCGCCGGTGGTGCCACCGGTGTAGAGGATTAGCGCAACATCATCGCCGGCACCGTGAGCCGTATCTTTGTTATAACTGTTTGGTGATTTTATTGCGATGTTAAAATCGACACTGGCGGGCAGGCTATATTCAGGCACCATCTTCTTCAGGTATTTTGCGCCAAGATTCAGCAGCAGACGTTTGCCCGGTTTTTGTAAATCCCCCAATTGCGTCACGATGACGGTTTCAATATCGGTATCGACGATAATCTGTTCCAGCTTGGCACAAAAATTCGCCAGTATCACAATCGCCTTCACCCCGGAATCTTTAAATTGGTGGACCATTTCGGTGGCGGTATATAGGGGGTTGGTATTGACGACGATCAGGCCCGCCTTTACTGCGCCATAGAAAACCACGGGAAACTGGAGGAGGTTTGGAAGCTGGATGGCAATCCTGTCACCCGGCACCAGCGTCGTTTGATTTTGCAGGTAATGGGCGAAGCGGCTGCTCAATTCATCGACGTCTTGATAACGCAGGGTACGGGCAAAACAGCTGAATGCCGGCAGTTGGGCATGTTCGGTGGCGATATATTCGATCACCTGGCCAAGGGATGAATATTTTTCAGGTCTGAGATCGTCTGGTAGTTTTTCAATCATGGGACTACTTCGCCAGCAGGGCCATCGCCTCTTCGAGCCCTTTGACCGATAAGGGAAACATTCGATCCTTTGTCAGCTCCCTGACGATTTCGATGGAATAGCTGTGTTCCCAATAGTCCTTCGGCGTTGGGTTAATCCACACCATGTGATCGTAGGTATCTGTAAGTCGCCTTAGCCAGGTTGCGCCGGCCTCCTCATTGTAGTGCTCGATACTGCCGCCGACATGGGTAATCTCGTAGGGGGCCATGGTGGCGTCACCGACGAAGATAATCTTGTAATCCTTCGTGTACTTGTTGATGAGATCGAACGTAGGCGTGGTTTCAGCATGCCTGCGATGGCTTTTTGTCCACACGGATTCGTAGATAAAATTGTGAAAGTAATAGTACTTCAGATGCTTGAATTCGGAACGTGCGGCGGAGAATAATTCTTCGCAGATTTTTACATGAGGGTCCATGGATCCACCCACATCGAAAAACAATAGGACCTTAACGGCATTGTGTCTTTCTGGCACCATCTTGATATCCAGTAGTCCTGCATTTCTTGCAGTCGAGGAAATGGTGTCGTCGATGTCCAATTCTTCAATGGCACCGGTGCGGGCAAATTTACGCAGGCGGCGCAATGCCATCTTGATATTGCGGGTTCCGATTTCTACCGAATCATCCAGGTCTCGATAATTGCGTTTATCCCAGACCTTGACCGCCCGTTGATTGCGACCTTCGGGCTGCCCGATGCGAATCCCTTCCGGGTTATAACCATAGGCTCCGAATGGGGACGTGCCACCCGTGCCTATCCATTTATTGCCGCCTTGGTGGCGTTTTTGCTGTTCTTCCATGCGCTTCCTGAATTCTTCCATCAGCTTGTCCAGGCCACCTAGCGCCTCGATCCTCGCCTTCTCTTCATCGGATAGCATGGACTCTATCTGTTTGCGCAGCCAGTCATCAGGAATTTCATAGTGAGAAAGATCGTCAAGGATGTCGATGTTTTCAAAATACTTAGCGAATGCGAGATCAAATTTATCGAAGTTCTTCTCATCCTTTACCAGGCATAGCCGGGACAAATAATAGAAATCATCGACATTGCCGAATACGACATTTTGTTTAAGACATTCCAGTAGCGCAAACAACTCGGTGAATGAAACCGGCAGCCGCTCTTGTTTCAGCGCCAAGAAAAAGTTTATCAGCATCAGCGATTGGCTCTGTGCATGAAAGCCAGTTTTTCGAGCAGGTGCACATCTTGTTCATTCTTCAACAGGGCCCCATACAGGGGCGGAATCGCATTCCGCGCATCGTGATTCTTCAGAACATCCGCAGGAATATCGTCAGCCATTAATAATTTCAACCAATCGATCAGCTCTGAAGTCGAGGGCTTCTTCTTCAGGCCTGGTATTTTCCTCAGGTCGAAGAATACATCCATGGCCTGGCTCAGCAACTGCTTCTTGATATATGGGTAATGTACGGCGACGATCTTCTCCATCGTCAGGGTGTCGGGAAATTCGATGTAGTGAAAGAAACAGCGGCGCAAGAACGCATCGGGAAGCTCCTTCTCATTGTTGCTGGTGATCAGGATGATAGGCCTGGTTTGGGCCTTGATTAATTCCTTGGTCTCGTAAACATAAAACTCCATCTTGTCCAGCTCCAGCAACAAATCGTTGGGGAACTCAATATCGGCTTTGTCAATCTCATCGATCAGCAATACGCACTTCTGTTCTGAACTAAATGCCTGCCATATTTTCCCTGGAATAATATAGTTCGAGATATCATGAACTTTCTCTTCACCTAATTGGGAATCTCTGAGCCGGGATACGGCGTCATACTCATACAAACCTTGTTGGGCTTTGGTAGTGGATTTTATATGCCATTGGATCAGGGGCAGGTCGAGAGACTGGGCGATCTGTTCTGCTAGCGTGGTCTTGCCGGTGCCAGGTTCACCCTTGATCAGTAGTGGTCTTTGCAGCCGTATCGCCGCGTTAACTGCCATTTGTAGCTCGTCGGTGGCGACATATTCTTGGGTACCAGTAAATTTCATGAACAGACTTCCGATGCTGGTTTAAAGTGCGCGTATTGTAAACAGCACTCTGTCATTAATACAGGAAAACCAAGGCAGCGGCGGCGCCGTAGAGGCGGTTTGAAGTGGCGCTGGGCTATCCCCCCGCAGAACCGCAGAGCCGCGGTTCGGATATCTCAATGGCGTTCGTTATTAAAGATTAAAAACCCATCATAACTCATTGTTTTTAAACTCCTTATTCTCTCTTCTTGTATTAATTAACAGGGCGGCGAACGCCAGCAGCAGAGAGATAATGATAGCCAGGCTTAGTGGCACCAGCGCCCTCACCGCCTCGGCGCCGTCCAGGGTTATAGCGTCCATGAGGACCACCATCAGCGCCGGCGCCAGCACCGTTTCCTGGGGATTGGCGTACCATGGCGTGAGTATTATTGCCGCCAGTAACCCACGCATGACGTAAGCACCCCAGCGCGCTGTCTTGAAGCGGGTGAGCTGCCAGAAAATTCCGTAAAATACCGCAGCGGCTAGCAGATAGACAGACCAAATCACCCAGTAATTAGGCGCAGACTCCATTAGCACTCTACCCAGCGAATGATGTGTTCCTGGTAGCCATCTCGATGGACAAATTCTTCAGAGAGTGTTCTGCCCACTATGGGTATTTCTGCACTCTCCATGGCTTGCCTGGACCCCGCAATCAATGGATGCCAACTGTATAGGGGCTTGTCTTCGAACCGAAGCCGGTACGCGCAGGTGGCTGGCATCCAGGCGAAAGCACTGGCGTCGACTTGCTTGACCTTCACACAATCCGGCACCAGTTGCGTCCTCTGGTCATAGCAACTACAGCGACTGGTTTCAGATTCGAAGTATCGGCATACCACACGGGTATAATGGGTTTCACCACTGTCATCGTCCTGCAGTTTTTTCAGGCAACAGCGACCACAGCCATCACAGAGCCGCTCCCATTCAGAGTCATTTAACTCCGAAAGAGGCTTCTCCCAAAACCGATCGACTGCTTCGCCCTCTCCCAAACTATGAGCCATTGTCGTTATCCTGGTTCTCGCCCATCAGGACTCGAGTGAAATCGGCTTCTAATACCTGTCGGCGCCAGCCAGACAGCTCTCCTTCCCAGTGTAGCTGGCCGCTGTTCTCGAAACCGCGAATCAATTCCTGCAGCGTTTTTTTACGCCCCAGCAGCTCTGGCGCAATATCCAATTCCGCCGCCTTGCGGCTCACCAAAACCTGGCAAGCTTTTAATTTTTTCCGCAGTGGCGCTGTCAGCGGTGTATTCAATAGTCCCCGGTCGATGTTGGCAAAATCGCTGTTGTTGGATTGCACCAGTCGCAGCAGCTTATTTCCGTATCGATCGAGCAATCTCCTGTCGACGGATCCGGCCGCGATCAAGTCAGACAGGGAGCCATTCTCATCCTCCGCCAGGTGCATGGCAATGCCTAATAAATCCTGATCCTTGGCAATCCAAGACCGGGGTTTGTTCCGACGTCGGGCCTCCTGCTCCCGCCAGTAGCTGAGCGTCTGTAACATTCGCAGGCCTTCATCACTCAGACGCCAGGCATTGCTGAAGCCGGCGTAAAGCGATTGCCAGTTCTTTTTTTCTTCAAATTCGGGGGCCATGCGTATACGCTGCTCACATTCTCCGGCAAACCATTCCAGAACACCCTTGTCCTGAAGTTGTTGCTCTAACAAAGCCTGCAATTGCAGCAAGTAGTCAACGTCGGCCGCGGCATAGGCGATCTGGGTGTCCGTTAACGGCCGCCGCAACCAGTCGGAGCGCGTCTCATCTTTCACCACATCGATACCCAACAGCTCGCTAACCAAGGACTGATAGCTCACGCTGTATCCCATATTCAGAAACGCCGCCGCGATTTGCGTGTCGAAGACTCTTGCCGGCAAAACCTTGAGGGCGGTAAACAGCAGATTCAGATCTTCACTACAGGAGTGGATGACGAAGCAACATCGAGAATCACTTAACAGCAATGAAAACTCGGTCCAATCGCTTATGCGCAAGGGATCCACCAGGTAACAGGCATGAAGGTCGGCGATTTGCAACAAGCCAATGTTCGAATAGAAGGTGCTGGTCCTAACGAACTCGGTGTCTAGCGCCAGGCTTTCCGCCTCTCGCCACTGTTGGCAGAGGGCGCTGAACTGGGCGCCGTCATCGACAAATATACGAGGCAGTTTTGCGTTGCCGTTCATGACGATCAGGACTCGTCCATGGCCTTGCGACCGGCAAAGGCATGGCTCAAGGTACTGGCATCGACAAATTCGAGTTCGCCGCCAACCGGAACTCCATGGGCTATGCGCGACACCAGGATATGGCAATGCTTGAGTTGTTCTGCCAGGTAATAGGCGGTGGCATCGCCTTCCACTGTGGGATTACAGGCAATGATTACCTCTTCGATGTCGCTGTCCTCGTGCTTGACCTTGTCCAGCAGTTGAGAGATACCCAATTGCTCCGGACCGATGCCATCAATCGGCGACAAGTGCCCCATCAGGACAAAATAGATGCCGCGGAAGGTGCCGGACTGCTCGACGGCGTAAATATCCACGGGGGATTCGACGACACAACAGATCTTGCGGTCCCTGGAGGCGCTTGCACAGATTCTGCAAACCGCTTCTTCTGTCAGGGTTCTGCACTGCACACAATTGCCCACGCGTTCGAGAGCAAGCGCCAATGCCGCGCTAAGTTTCCTGCCTCCCTCTCGGTCTCTTTCCAGCAGGTGCAGCGTCATCCTCTGAGCCGATTTAGGCCCTACACCCGGCAGGCAGCGAAAGGCTTCCATTAATTGATCTATTAGCGGACTCGAGTTCATCGGCTTCCCTAGCAGGTTATTGAAAAGCTCTCAGTCGAGTGCAAGATAAGGCAAGATCTGGCGAAAAAGCGAAGTTTACACGATGTAAATGAGCATTTTGAGCTATATCTTAACGCAGTATTGTGCCGGCTGAGAGTTTTTCAATAGCCTGCTAAAACGGCAACTTAAATCCTTCCGGTAGTTTCATTCCATGGGCCAGGCCGCCGAGCGACTCCTTACTCTTCTCCTCGAGCTTGCGCACCGCATCATTGACGGCGGCTGCAATCAGGTCTTCCACAACTTCTTTTTCTTCTGCCATCAGGGCATCACTCAAGTTCACTTTGACCACGTCATGACGGCCATTCATGCTCACCCTCACCAGCCCCGCACCGGATTCACCTTCGATTACCAAATTTGCCAAGTCCTGTTGCGCTTTCTGAAACTGCTCCTGCATCTGCTTCGCCTGTTTCATAATTTCATTTAGATCGGTCATGGCTTTTCTCAATATTTAACCGGGCTATGCTGTCCCGCGCCAACGTGCCTGAGAAGTGCTTTAGCAATTCCTGAACATTTGCATCGCGTTCAAATTCACTCACCATTTCGCTATGTCGCTCCTGCTTGAGTCGTTGAGCCAATTCCGCTGGCGTCTCTTTCTCGGTGGAGTCAGCTTCGATATGCACCGCCAGTTCCCTGCCAAAAAATTCGCTGAGGATCTGCCCAAGCTTTGGCAATATCTCATCACCGTATACGGCGCTTTGACTCTGATCCAGCACGAAATACAGGGAGTCGTCGGTGACCTTCTTCAATTCGCTGTTGGCCAGAATATTGGCAGCTATGCCATTGACGGTGATCGCGGGATAACACCGCAGCCACTGTTCGTGATCCATGGGCAAGCTATTACCGACATCTGGGCTGCCACCATCAGGAACTAGCTTGCACTTTTTTTTTTCGCTTACCGGGGCCGCGTTTTCAGACTCGTGGCTGGCGACTCGGTCTTCGGTATCTGCAGGATTACTCTGAGAGACTGCCTGCTGGGGTACATAGTCAGGCGAAAAAACCAGCATACGAATAATCAGCATTTCAAATGCCGCCCGCATTTCGGCAGCCATGCCGAGATCCTCCCGACCCTTGAGTCCAATCTGGTAATATAGTTGTATGTCTGCAGCCGTAAATCGGCTCGCCAGTCGCTGAATTTGCTGTCTATCCCCGAAACTATTATCGATAGCCTCAGGCAGTACCTGCAGCATCGCGATTCGATGCAAAATCGACAACAGGCTGTCCAGAGTGTGATTGAAATCCGGCGTCTGCTCCGCCATCACCTGGACCAGGCTTATGGCCTGCCGAATATCTCCGCCAGCCATTGCGTCGAGCAATTCATAAACCTGCCGCTGCTCCGACACGCCTAGCATCTCTATCACCCCGTCGTTGCTGATTTCCCCCTCGCAATAGGATATGGCCTGATCCACCAGAGTCAGCGCATCGCGCATACTGCCGGCGGCGGCGGCGGCGATCTGCCACAGAGCGCCTTCATCATGTTTAATCTGTTCCTTCTCCAGCACCGTGCCCAGGTATTCGACGATGATTTGCGGGCTCAGGTTTTTAAGATTCAACTGCAGACACCTGGAAAGAATGGTGATCGGCAGTTTTTGTGGATCGGTGGTGGCAAATAGAAATTTAACGTGGGGAGGGGGTTCTTCCAGCGTCTTTAATAAGGCATTGAAGCTGTGATTGGAGAGCATGTGCACTTCGT
>CAJXIY010000008.1 GCA_913054495.1 uncultured Gammaproteobacteria bacterium
CTGGATTAAAGAAAGTTGCTTAACTGGGTTGTAAAGAAAAGCTGGACCACGTCACTCTCTGTGGCTAGTAGCAAATAACTTTGATACGTAGATCCAGACAAATTGGAGGGGAAAGTAAAAACCGGTCCGAGGATTCGATCAGCATCAAATGCGCTGATAGTGTGACCCGCAAGATTCAGCTGGCCATCGGAGATTGCAAACAATTCAATGTATTGAATGGAGCCGTCGCCGTTGGTGTATATCTCGCTAAAAATCCAATCATGAAAATCTGCGTAAATCGTTGGATTGAATAGAGTTATGCTCTTAACTGTGATTAGGGCTTGCTGAATGTGGACGATCATTCCTGAATGGTTTCTCGAGATCTTCTGTGTGGAGTTCATGCTTTACCTCCTGAGTATTTCACCGCTCATTGCTGTTTATACTCTATCTGTGTGCTTATGAATCGATAAAACGCAACATTGCGTAATCCACGGGGTCCCATCAACGACCCTCGTTGATCACCACGGTAGACGCGATTCGCCCTACATTGCGAATCACATAAGCCTCGTTGGGATCGTGCCAGACCCAGTCGGCACGGGCGTCCAGCTCGGCGGTGATGCCGTCACTGCGCTCCACATGAAACAAGCCGTCGGCGACCTGCACTACGAAGCTGGACAGGCTGTGAATCTGCACCGAAGTTTCTTCGCCAGGAGCCAACTCCACTCGATAAGAACGAAACCAGGCGTTCTCATGCTGCGGCTCACCAGAGAAACCGCTCGGTCTGTCCGCCATGAGGTCGGCGTTACCCGCGCCGGCGTTGACCAGTGCGATGATTCGAAACAGCCCGGGGCCTGCATTCGAAACTTTATGAGTATGTGGCTGCGAAGCATAGTCGGTGTTGCTGTTCACATCACCGTTGCGGGGGCCGTCACTCATGTTGATATAAGTTAGCAAGATGGCCTGATCATGGATATGCGGCAAGGAGACATCGCCCGGGTTGACCTGCACATCCAACAGATAGAGGTCGCCGTCGTGATGGACGGTGCGGTGGCGCGGCTCCTGTAACAGATGAACGATGCGCTCTCCGGCAAACTCGTCTTCCTGAGCCAGGCTTGAAAGCGGCAGCACCGCAGCAAAAAGCAGTATGCCCGCAGCCGCTGACAACATGGATTTAGCCAGGCGGCGCCTGGATGGGGTGTGAATTATTCTCATTAGTATCTCCCAAGTTTAACAGCCTGAATCAGTTCAAAACTACTCTCTCTACACCCTATCTACCAGCAGGAACTCACTCTTCCGGCTCATTAAAGACTTCCACCATGTAGTTTTGATAGGGCCCTTCGGCCAGAAAGTTATTAAATATTTCGTGTAATAAATTGACTGCGGTTTTCGCCGCGTCACCGGCATCACCAGGGCTGAACCCAATTATCACCGAGAGATTTTGTTGCCGGTTGCGACAATTAAACGCAAAGCGTTCAACATCCAAGCGCCGATGCGATGGAATCGAGGCATCACTGCGCTGGCTGAGAAAGGTCCTGAATGCCTTGTCCATATCGGAACGAAACGGCACCGCCGGCAGTACATCTTTCAACTCTAGTTCAGGCTTGCTCGAATTGAGTTTCAGATGAAAAGGAGAATCCGCCAGCCAACTAAACCGAAAGTCCACAAAGCCGCTCTTGCTTGATGGCACCTGACTAAAATTTTGAAAAATTCCACGGTCGGCGTAGTTCTGCAACTCGCTGCTTACCGCCTTTACAATCTCCTGCATAAGGGGCCTCTACCTTACTTGTAGTAAGCCAGGGCGCCCGGGGCAAAATGTCTCGGCATCGCAGGTGGGTAAGCGTTGGTCCAGAACTCCTTCTTGCCCTGGCAGTTAATCAATGTAGAAATCCCTTCCCGAGCGGCGAGTTCGTAACTGCGTTCGAGTGCTGGCATAAACTGTTCGGCACTGGTGACATATTCGCCATTGCAGCCCAGCGCCTCGGCAATTTTATCGTAGCGAAGATTTTCCTGAAACAGATACATATGCTGGGCCCGCACCGCACCTCTGCCGGCACCGGAGGTCCACACGCCCCAGGCATTATTGTTATACACGATCATGACCGCGGGAATACGGTACTTACCCAGGGTGTCGAACTCCATGATGGAATAGGCGACACCGGCATCACCGGTAATGCCCACGACTGGCGAGCCCTTAAACGGGGCCTGGGGACCGACACCATTCTGTACCGCCGCACCGACACCGACCGTGTAACCAATATCGGGTCCAATGGCTCCATACTGATAGGCACCATTACAGATCTGCCCAGGGCGAAAGGCACGCAGATAACGCCGGGTATAGCGACCGATGCCGTAGCCCCCTGAGACTACCGTTGTCTGTTCCCGGTCCAAGTCATTGTTATAGAGAAAGTCTCCCAACTGCCTGCCGATGACGGCGGGATGAATAGAGTCGGTGTCGGCGCTGTACTTCAAACCCAGCTTGTAATATTCCTCGCTCTGCTCGTCGAAGGCATGTCTCGCCGCCGCTAATTCATCTCGCCAGCTACTGCGGCTGCGCGACGGCAGCGCGTCTTCCAATGCCTGCAGGGCCGCATTTTCCGAACTCACAATACCCAGGTCGATGGGGACATTACGGCCGATGTCGCTGGCATCCGGATCGATCCGGATCCACTTTGCCTCCGGTCCGAAGGCAAACTCACCGATCGATGGCATACAATACTGGCCCACCAGGATGACCAGATCCGCGCTGCGAATCGCATCAGGCGCGGTACTGGCAGACAGTGCATGACCGTCTGAAAAATGCCCCCGTTGCGGTGCCGACTCCACCACCGCGATGTCGTTCTTCTCAGCCACACGCAACAACGCTTCCCAGGCTTTATCGTAGAACACACCGGTACTGGCAACGATCATGGGCCGCTGCGATCGTTGGATCATATCCACGGCGCGGCTGATGTCGGCCGGATTAGGGTGGGCCTTGGATTCGGTGCGATATCGAGTCTTGTCGTAGTAGTACTGCAACTCGCCGGGTTCTTCGAAGCGAGCGCGGGATATCTCGCCCGGAAAATCCAGGTGCACGGGCTTGGGCACACCGGTTTTCAGCTGCCTGAAGGCATAGGCTGCGTACTCATAGATTCGGTTAGGTGTGATCAGCCGTTTGCCCCATTTCTTCAGGCCATCGGTCTGGGATTGTTGATAGGCGGTCTGAATTCCGTGTTCGCTGTCATCTTCACCGATAGTCTTGTTACTAGCGATCACCAGCAGCGGAGAGCGCGCCGCATTGGCTGCGCCGATGTTCATAATCATATTAGTGAAACCTGGCCCCTCGGTACCAGATGTCGCCGCGATTTCTCCGGTTACCCGAATAAAACCATCTGCTGCGGAGACCATATTGCCCTCACAGCGTCCACCATAACTGGGAATACCCTCGGCGGCGATGGCATTGATCATGTTGTAGTTGCCGGGACAGCAGAAGAAACCGGCGACGCCTTCATCGTTACAGAATTTGGCAAATACCTCGGCACCGGTCATGGGAAAATTTGCCGGTTTTGCTGCCTCGGCGAGGGTCCTGGGAATCTCGTCCGGAATGCGAATCTTCGCCTCATTGGAATCCTGCGCCTCACTGTTTTCACTCTGCAGCATGGCCGCCGCGCCGGCTCCGGCAAGCGCCGTCCCCTTAATGAAATTCCGACGGGAGACTTTGGCCTCCTCCGCGGTGATGTCCGACTTCCTCTTCTTATTTTCAGTGGCCATCAGGGTTTCCTCAAGAGTTATTTTTGTTGCGGTCGGCTTGCTTGTGGTCCGATATTCAAAACATGGGCAACAATCTGCCAGATTACCTCATCACTGAGCTCGGCTTTAAAAGGTGGCATCTCCAGCCCGGCACCAAATTTGATGCTGCTAAAAATATGCAGCGCCGAGCTGCCATAGTACCACGAGCCGGGGGCGGTCAAATCCGCCGCAATATAGTCGATATTGGCCAAGGCTCTACCATCGGCGTCGTGACACTGTTGGCAGTTAATTAGATAATGACTCTTGCCGACGACCGCCGCGGCCTTGGAAAACGCCATTGGGTCTGCCTCCGACGGCATCTCGGCTCCGTGAAGCGACGACGAAAACAACAGCAGCGCAGTCCAGACACCGGTAAACCTGATGATTACTCCCCTGCTAATGCCAGGCATCTCTATGGTCCGATCAGTCGGGAAAAATCATCCCAAGATACCGCTTGCCCATGAATGGGAACAATCGTGTCGACTTCGAGACCGAGTCGCTGCACATGGTCATACAGGCTTCGATTGGCCGCATTGGCGGTGGCGGGCAAGGGCTCTCCATTTAGAGGCGCATCGAACAGGTCCGCCTCGATGAGTATTTTCTCCCCAGGAAGATAGGCCACCAGCATGCCTTCGACATGGGCCAGGGGATGCACATAGGATATTTCCATATTGCGCCGATTGTCGGTAAGTACATAGTTTTCTCGTACGGTCTCGTACTGATAGCCCTCGGCCAGTTCCGTAGGTGGCCACAGACTTAACATGTCCGGCTCCAATGTCCTTGGTGCATAATTAAGCAAGTCGCGGGTGTAAAAGTCGTAATTCTTCCAGTGGGTAATGATGGTGGCGCCAATATGCATATAGGTGCGCAAACCACCGATATGATCATGGTGTTGATGGGTGTTGATCAGGAAACGAACCGGCTTGTCCGGAATCAATTTTACGATTTCATCGAGGACTGCAAGATTGCGCCGCTCATTCAGGGGCGCTTCCACCACCGCAATATAGTTATCGAACTCCACGACGACGCTATTATGGGAGCCGCCGCCGAATAGCCACACGCCCTCGGCCAGCTCTTCGATATTAATCTGCACGGGAAAACTGGCCCGTCTCACTATGGCTGGCACCGTAACCGGGTCCGAGCACACATTGGCCTGGATATTCCGCTGCTGCCCACCGTAGGCGTTATGCCCCGCATTGATACTCTGAGTCTGGTAGTTGTCGTCCCAGCCGGTATGGGAGTGCCACACAGTGGGAAAGCGAATACCATCGCCAAGATCGATATAGCTGTCGTTGCTGAATTCGTGTTCGTAATTGGTGTCACCCAGCACCGGATCAGGCACCCAGGTGTGGATTCGTTGCAGTAGATTCTGCGCATTGATGGTGGCGTCGACCCGGTATTTTCCCATCACGGTAATGGAAACCACGGCCATTTTTTCGGGATTAACGGTGGCGCCGTCGCGACCCATCTCCCCCAGTTCCCAACGCCAGCTCGCCCTGGGATTGGCGCCCGGCAACATCGCCGCCTTCAAAAAACCGTGGGGATTGATCCACATATCGAGCTGCCAGCGCTGGGCATCATCGCTTGGTGCCGCGATAGCCTCACCATTGACCCCATCCTGGTGCCAGGCGTAATCGCCATTGACCATAAACGACTGCCGTACTTCTTTTTGAATAGCCGTTCCACCCTTCCAACCCAGGCCGTACTTCCAAGCAGCCGGATTATTACCCGGTTCCCGGTCGAAACGCTCCAGCATGGTGCCGGCTCCCCAATTCATCACCCGGGTGTAATTTCGCAACGGTTCACCCCGTGGCCAATCTACCTCGTATCCGTTCAGGCGCTGTTGGCCCACCATGCCCGCATAAGCACTGCCAGAAATACTGACGCAATCCAGGCGATCGGTACCGATGGCGTCGGCGGCTGCCCGCAACACCGGATAGGGGTCGATAAATCCCGGCCCCAGCCCTTGCGCGCACAGCTCACTAATAAAAACTGCCAGCAGAGCTACCAGGTGAGATCGATTTGTCATAATGCCCCCGAGAAAAGAAGTCTTGGCTCTTTTCGTCCTGGTGATTGGACTCAGATGCAACGGCTGCAAGAAAAGCGCTCTGACCCTGTGTGCTCTAAAACGCTGCCAGGGCATTGAACGGGCTAGCCGTTCCTCCCTTAATAGGATTGATCTGGATCGCCGTCAAAAATTCCCAGCGCTGCAGACGTGCCGCGGTAGCGGCCACGTCCTTAAGATAGCCGTTATCAACGATGGGCAGGCCCAGATTGACTTGGGTGAGCTGATGAATGGGTCGATTAATACCGGCGACGCCAGATGGCTGTACATCATTGACCGCATCGCTGATTAGCATCGCTACATCTCTTTCGTGCAACCAGGGCAGTACCGAGGCGTGCAATCCAGCGCCTCCCTGCCCGTAGGCCCATGGGCCTTCTGCATCGCGCATCGCCCATCTGCCGGTGCGAATGAAAAGTGCATCGCCACTGCTGATTTTAACACCGGCAAATTCTTCCCATGCCTCCAGATCGGACACGTAGATGGGCGTGCTCGGATCCAGCCATTCCACGCCACGCAGCAGCGGCATATCCACCAGCACCCCCCGAGTGACATAGGAAGTGCCCATCTTATCGATGGCCAGATCTTCACATCCACTCGCGGTCAGATTTTGCGGGTATCCATTGAATATGATGTACTCTCCGTCAATTTCGGTGCGGTAATGGCACAGTGCATCCACATGTGAAAGCATGCCGTCGTGCAGGGAGAATTGAATCTCATCCAGGGCAAAAGTGGGCTCCCCGGTAACCGGATCGAGCCGGCTCATCCAATGCTTGCTGGGCCCGAAGGCCTGGCTATCCATGGTTTTCTCATCGGTGACGAAGTGCTGTAGGGTCACGGTCTCACCGACCTGAACCAGGGCTGCTGCCTGGCGGGTTTTTTCCGCTGTAATAAGATTCAGGGTGCCACGCTGGTCATCTGGTCCCCAGCGGCCCCAGTTGGATAGCTCTTTCTCCCATTGGCTCAGGGTCTCGAGCGTAACCATGACTGAAGGATCCTGGGTCGAAGGATGTACCTGAAACTGTTGCGCGGAACTGCTGTTGATTACCAGTACAGCGAGTGCCAGGCCGACTAGTTTAAGGACAAATCGAAGTTGGGAATTTATTGCTTTAGAGATTACAGTCATGGCTCGAGCCTCCAGGGAAATGGAAGGAAGCGCCAGAATAGACCAACCGGGAAGGAACAGATAGTGTTAACGGGTTGGTTGAAACGAAAACACGTCGGTTGCGGCTGCCGTAGTAGATGAAGAACTATACAAAATCCCTTGGCCTCTCTGGTAAGTTCACAATATATTAAGTTAAATCAGATAGTTAAACTCAATTAAAATGCGTTAGAACCCCTTCTAGATGATTGTGTCATACGTCTGGGACGCAAACTCGGAGCAGGGGGGTTATTTTGCCGTTCCGGTGGGCCATCCCTGGCCCGTCCCGCGCTCCGTCCCTGGGCGCTAGTCACGGCAAAACAACCCCCCTACTCCAAGCTTGCTCGTGTTCTTATCTATATCCGAGGCACAAGCCACAGACAAGCAATTGCTCTTACTTTTTGTTTTTCCAAAAATAGCTACAGAGTCAATGACTAACCACTGCTGCGACTTTACTTCCAAAAGCAATGGGATTTGCGGTTTGAAAAGAACGCTGAATTCGATAGGGGATTGGCAAGGGGTGCTGTTTTGTAGTGACTAGCGCCAGGGATGGACGCGGGACCGGGCCAGGGATGGCCCACCGGAACGGAAAAACAGTACCCCTTGCTAAGCCCCGTTATACGCATCAACCACCGACAATTTTCTCTGTATTTTTGTGGGGATACATCACGGGCGGAGGGATATTGTTTCGTCCCTAAGTCTACATTCAACTCGGGTTACTCGATCATCAAAAGGTGGCATTGATCTTCAGCGACATGACGACGCCACGACTGCTGCAGCGGTCCTCGATTTCCTCGATAATGCCGGCAGACAAGCGACCCAAATAACGGATACGTTCGCGGCACTGCTCGTTGTTGGTGGCGTCTCGAACATCGAAGCGAAACGAAGTGCCACCGAAGGCGATCAGTTCGGCGAAGACTGACACGTTGGGCTCCCCGAGGGAGCTGACTACATCATCGATGTCAAAGAATTTTTGGTTGCCGTCGAAGCGGTTACTCCAGCTGGCACCGTAGTTGAGATTCCACTGTGGCAGGTCATGGCGAAAACTCAATGACCAGCGACCGCGACTAAAGAACGCAAAGCGTCTATCGATGCCGGTGAAGGGATCCTCGATCTTCGAGTCAGCAACACTAAAGCGCGAAGATACCAACAGATTGGGCATATTAATCATCTTCATCCTGATACTGGCATTAAGCCGCAGCCCGTACATGTCACCGTCGCCTATATTGCCATTGGCCGATTGCAGATCGTCCTCCGAAGGCGACACGTCGATACGCTCGATCACATCGTGGTGCTGGTGATACCAGATATTGCCGTCAACCACACCCACATCATCTGGCAGGCGGTATTCAGCATTCAACTCGTACTTCCAGAACCACTCCTGGGTTAGATTGGCATTACCCGCAATGGTATTGCTGTCTTCATCCTGATTGTCCGTGGCGGCGACAAAATCGCTGAAGCTCAATTGCCTGACCTGTTTTTCTATTAAGGCTCGGAGTTGAAGCGTCGATGTCAGATCATAGCGAAAATCCAATTTCGGTTTGATGAAATCGAAATCGCGTTTATTAGAAACATCGCCACTTTGCGTAATCTCAGAAAACTCATATAGCAGGGTGCTTTCCAGCGACATCCTGGGATTAAATATCCAGTTATGAATAATAAATGGCTCGTAACGAATTTCCTCAACCGTAGAATTGGCATTGGAAACGTCAACGGGTACCAGGCCACCGAAATCCGCTGACGGCGTCCCTGTGCCGTCTGTTCCCAGTGCCAAATTTGAAGCCAGCGTAGTCTGGGCACGCTCTGCGCCAAACTCGATGTCCTGGCTTTCGAAAATATCCATGGTATAGGACCCGCGTACAATACGCTCCTCAGTCACACTACCTGAATCCAGGAACAGGTTTTTTGTCAGGCTACCGTCGTCGGCAACATCGAAACGTTCGCGCACCGTGTCACGATTATCCTGATTGGCAATAAACAGGATCTTGAAGCGGTCCCCATTGCTGAAAAACGTTTCATAGTCACCGCCAATTTCCCAATTGTTCTGTTCTCCGGGAATAACTTCGAACTGGCGCTCGAGGGTATTGGGGATGACCGTTAAATCAGTGGTACGACGAGTCACCCTGGTAGGGTCGTCATTCTGTGAGTAGAGCGCGTTAAAGCGGGCGCTGCTACGGTCACTTATCTCATAGTCAAAATTTGCGCTCAGATCGTAGCTGGTTTGCTTGCGTATGCGATCTTCGTGCACATTATCATTAGGCGAAAAATCCCCGAGGATACTGTCCTCATTACTCTCACTATGATCGTAGCGTGGCTCTGCAATCGCACTGAGGACGAATCCGAGGTCGCCGAGTTTATTACTATAGGAAATTGACCCTCCGGGCTGGGTCTTGGAATCCCTGTACCTATCCATATTCACTTCGATTCGAGTGCTGGCACTGGATAGCTCTTCGAACAGCACAACATTAATTACCTGGCCGCTGCCCCTAACATCCAGTTCACCGGATGTACCGCGAATAATTTGAATATAGTCGACCTGATTGGCGTTTATGCGACCCAGCACACTACTGGTTTGATTATTCTTGCCGGCCGTGCGCTTGCCATTTATCAGTATCTCGCTGCCACCACTGCCACTGCCGAAACCACGACCGCCCCGACCACCGCCACCACCTCTGAAGCCCCCACCCCCAAAACTACCACCACCAGTGGTCGAGCCCACACCAGGAATCCGATCCAGCATATCTTTGGCGGTAATAGGTGAAAATTCGGCAAAATAGGAAGACGGGTAGAGGATAGTAGTGCCATCATCGACTGTATCCTGAGCCAATAATTGAGGAGAGCTAATGCAGGTAAACACTGCGATAGACGCGGCTAGCGTCAGGTTACGGAATTTCAACTTCATTTGCAGGGATCCTGTGATTACTCACTTATAAACGCTAAAGACAGCACATAGGTGCACGGATTATCGGCACAAACTCCTTAAATTGACCATAACTTGTAAAACTTAATTACAACTCAGGAAAGAGTTTATTGCACGATAAATACTCCAAAAATGTGTTGCCGCAGCAATACGCCCCACCCAATCGAAATTGGTGGATGCAGGGAGCATAAAAATTCAGACCGCTTAAACGGGTGATCGCCACGATTGCGTTTAGTCAATTATAGTGATACACCATCGATTTGACGGGTCAAAATCGACTTGGGTAATTTCCTTGCAAGGAAATTTGCAGAGTAATTGCCCGGTATCAAGTGGAGAACACCGGTATGTCTAGTCTAACTGACGATCTCGATGCGAATATTGCAGACGAGGAAGGAACCAGGAAACCACTCTCACGGGTACGGTTGTCAAAAAACCTGATTTGGCTCGTCGCGCTTCCTGGATCGATAGGTGGCTTACTCACCTGGGTCCTGGGCAATGGTGTCTCTGCCGATCTGGATTCTCTTTAATTCTTAAATCCAGTCATTGCGATGCTGCTGGGTGCGATCGCCGGCTTTGTGCTGGTCGTTGTCTTGAGCAATACCAACAGAGAAGACACAGCTCGCCTCGTTACTCTAGCCTTTCTGGCTGGAGTGGCCTATGAACCCATCGTTATCAATGGTCTCGAGGCGATCGGATTGTCCCGATCCGATGGCCAGGCGCTACTCAGCGCCGAAGCTAGCACCCGCGTTAGCGCTGATGCTGTGGATTTTGAAGAGTTGTTCACCGAACTGAATGAAAAACTGGAACAAGAAGACACTAATCGAGTAGCCGGTGAATTGGCCGCGATAGCTGCAAGCATTCAAACTAACCTGCAGACTTTAAGTCAGGAGGAAAGAGACAGGATTCTGGGTCCTCTCATCGAAGAACTACAAAATCGCTTACCGCGCGATCAAGAAGAATTCGTGTTCAATATTTTGCGAAATGCGTCCATCCAAATCGATTCTTACATCGTAATTGATGAAGCCGACTTTTTTTACAACCCGCTGGATCAAATAGTACCGGCGCGCCTGATGACGCCCCACCCTATAGCGATCCAGAGCCATTGTCATTGATGAATGCGGACTACACCCTAACGACTCGAGAATTAAACGTACATTGGATTCCAATTGAGATAACGGCGCTGGATGACTATGTGATAACGGTGATCAATCAGGATATTGACTTGGTTGCAGGTTTATATGGTGCAGTCAGTTTGCTATTGATTCTATCCGATGACGATTCCGCGGGAAATTTGAACCCGGAAATTTCTGTAAGGCTGATACCTGGCATCTATTACCTGCGTATTACCAGCTACTCCGGTAGTTTGTTCAGTAGCGCCGAGTTAAAGATTCGCGGCACTGCCATTGCCGCGGCAATTGAATTACCCGAAACCGTTGCTGAGTTGCAATTAGATTCACCATTTTCATATGCTGTACCAGAGAACCCGTCGCTCGAGATTTGGCTCGCATTTACTATCGAGAATCCGGCCTCATATGCTATTCGACCAACCGGAGATTTAGATTTGAATGACTTGGTGGCCGAACTTTATCAGCTGTCCGATGACGAGTTGCAACTGATTGCTGAAGATGATGATTCTGCGACAGACTATAATCCGGAAATTCTAATCGACCTCGAAAGCCAGACCTATTACTTGAAGATAAAGGACTTCTGGGGCGAAGCAGTGAACAACTTTTCCGTACTCGTCGAGGCCGATCCAGGGATGAAATTGAACTAGGGGATCTGTTCTGTCTATGGCTCGACCGCGGGGCGTCGCGCAACTCGAATTAGCTGGTTAAAACCAGATTTGCCAGCGCATATGCCACCGCACTTGCCAGGGCCGCTACCGGTAGAGTAATTAGCCAGGACAACAGGATGCTTCTGACCACCTTGCCATTCTGTTTCTTGCCTAGCACGCCGATGCCGAAGATAGCCCCGAGCGAGACGTGGGTGGTGGAAACAGGTACACCAAACTTGCTGGCAATGATCACCAGGAAGCTGGTGACCAGGTTAGCCGAGAATCCCTGTCCATGATTGATCGTAGAAATCTTCTTGCTCATGGTTGTGGCCACACGATAAGCGGAGAGCAGACCACCGACAGCCATCGCCGCTGCGATCAAAATCATGCTGATTCGAATTTCCAGTGTTGCCGCCGCCACCAGCAAACCTGCTATCTTTGGAGTGTCATTGAGGCCACGGGCGAAAGATACGGCTGCGGCGCTGAGCACATGACCGGCATCGAGTATTTTTTGCAGTGCAATCCCCCAGACTCGATCTGTGTAGAGGTCTACACATTCGCTGCTGTCAGCGATCGTGAGCTGAGGGCTGAATTGACGATATTCCCCCACAGTGGCATCGACGCGTCCCATCTCCGCGGTTACCAGGCTGCGAATCGGCACGAATTCCTTCTTCTCGCCGACACAGATACAGCTTTCCTTGGTCAGGCCCAGTGCCTTACGGCATCGATTAAACAGGTAATAAACACTCATGCTCAAGGCGAAGGCGATAAACGGATTCAGCAGCAACGGTATCAGGAAGGTACCCGAAAGATTATAAAAATTGACTTCCCCGGCAGCCGCGATGATGCCGGCCCCCAGCAGACCACCAATCAGGCTATGAGTAGTGGAGATGGGAAGCCCCAGACGAGTGGCGACCAGCACCGTTGCGCCGGCGCCAACCCCACCGCAATGAGGAAATGAACGGTACCGGCTATATCATCGGGCACCAGCCCCTTGCCGGAAAAACTGCTCACCAGAGACTGGGCTAAAAAAATTGCAGAGATGGAGCCAATGAATGTCGCGATGGTGACGATGGTAATCGCTGATTTATAGCTTAAGACCCCACTACCATACAGTGTGGCAACACCTTTGAAGTTGTCGTTAGCACCGTTGTTATAGGCGAGAAAAAGCGTGGATAAAACTAGGGCAATGATTAGCATCGATTATGTTTTTACAATTGAAACAGAGTTAAAACCACAGGACGCAATCCGCGACTGAGCTTATCTAGGGAGTAGACCGAGAAGAGGCTGCTTATATTGCACAAATCGGGGACAGACTTTAGTCTGTCCTCAACGCATTTATAGAGGATTGTAAATCAGCTCCCGCATGGCCGCATGTACCTCCAGCGAGTAGAGAATATCGTCGTTCTGAATCATGCCCACAAAGACAATATTTTCCACAGGGTCGATCCAGAACCAGGTTCCTGCTATGCCCCACCACCAATGTGTGCCGACTGGCGCCCCATTGTATTTTTCTGAATCATTGACGATGGCAAAGTCAACACCAAACACATTACCCGGATACAATTGACCGATGTTTTCCACCGCGTCCGGCAATTGATTCGAGCGCATGATCTGAACAGCTTCTTCGGAAAGAATGCGCTTGCCATTGAGGCTGCCACCATTTAATTGCATCTGCGCAAATTTCATATAGTCGCTGGCCGTGGAAGTAAGACCACCACCACCGGAGAAGAATTTGGGCTCGTTTAAAAACGCACCTCTATCGGTGCGGGTGAGCTTGCCATCAGCGCCCGGCCGGTATTGCCGTGCCAATCGTTCCGCTTTATCTGCCATCACATAGAAGCCGGTATCTACCATGCCCAGTGGGCCAAAGATGCGCTCCTGCAGAAACACGTCGAAGCTCTGGCCTGAGAGTACTTCCACCAGGTAGCCCTGCACGTCCACGGAAATACTGTAAACCCACTGGGTTCCAGGCTGGTGGCCTAAGGGAATATGTCCCAGCGCCGGAATACTCTCGGCCAGGGTATAGTTAGGCAGATTGTTGATGCCTACCTTGGAGTAGGCTTCGGCGACTGGCCCCCGGGACAACGGCGGGGTATACAGCAAGCCACCGGTGTGGCTCATCAGTTCACGAATCGTCATGGCGTGATTGGCAGGCTCGGTTTCGAAAGAGCCATCTTCGTTTTGCGACTTGAAGACTGTCATGCCGGCGAGCTGAGGCAGGTGTTTTTCCACCGGATCACTTAGCTGAAACTTGCCTTCGTCGTACAGGATCATCAGGGCGGTGCCCGTCACCGGTTTGGTCATGGAAAAAATACGGAAGATAGAGTCGGTGCTCATGGGCACCTTGTCTTCCACATTCTGATAGCCAAAGGCCTGATTCATCTGAATCTCGCCATCCTTGGTTACCATGGCAACCACACCGGATAACTTGCCTGCGTCTACCCGTGCCAGAAGATCGGCGGCGATCGCATCGAGCCGGCTCTGTTCTATGTCGGCGCTGGCGACACTGACCAGGAACATGGCGATAACCATGCAGATGATCCTTGCCCGCGAGCGCAAGACTGGAGCGGTAATAATATGGAACATAATGCTGTCCTCTCGCTAATTTAGGGCAAGGTAGCTGTAGAATTACCGCGGGTCAAGTCTCCACTCGCGATGCCGGGGCCAGAGCATACCTGCCTATGCAGATGGCTAACTTCCTACTCGACCACATCGACTCTGACATAGCCGTTGGTCCAACAGCAGTAAAACTCAAACCCGTAGGTCGGATTCCCTTGCTGCTCGGTGTCATTGATTGCCTGCACACGAAGCACGTAAGAGCCTGCCTGGTCAAAAGTCGCAGTGGTAGTCGCTGTCCCATTCGCTACATCCAGTCGTAACTCGGCTGGGCTGAATTCCACCTGTCCCGGACCCTGGTGCAGGCTCCAGCCCAACCAGGTACCGGTTTCGGGGTGCATGATACGAGCAATCAAAGGTAGCGGTTCTCCCACCTTGGCGATGCGGGGGCCTTCCCATAAGCCCTTGCGTCCTCTGAAATTCGGTGGATCATCGTTCAGGCTCAAATATGGCGCCACCGTGTCACGGCCTGTTGTGAATTCTTCGTCGAGGACATAAGCAGGCAATAGCCAGCCTGGCACTTCCAACCTGTCACCCTGGGTTTCAAGCGTCCAGAGAATTTTTGAATCTCCGAAATCTTCAGGGACGATTACGGAGAAAACACACCAGTGGTGGCGGAAGGCGCGGGTAAGAGTTGGATTCGGCACCGGGTCGAAATGGGTGGGCTGCACGCCATCATACAGGGCCGGTTCAAGCTTGTTAGCCTCGCCAAGAGGAACATCCAGGGACTGTTCGGTGTTCATATTGAAATAGCCGAAACAGAGCGTATAAGTACCATCGGCATTGGGAAACCAGCCATCGAACAGCGGAATAACGTTCTGGCCACTGGCTTGCAGAGGGGCTGAATTGAAAAGATCGAGGCTCGTCGAAGTCTGCGCCGCCAATGAGCTGGCAGCGCTCACCCCAAGGGTGAGCAGCAGCAATGCTGCGCTTTTACGATTCATTCCCATTACTGACTAGGGTCCGTTTTGTGCAGTCAATCTGCCTCGTCGCTCGGCGCTTAGGCGCTCAAACTGATCGTCTGTTAGATAGGTAATGCCTAACCACAAATGAGACATCTCATCCACACCCCGCTGGCCGAACACCACCCATTGTCGAGGATCCGGATTGTTGGGATTGGCGCCGGTGTTGTCCCAGGTGGACGTAATTATCAACCGGGTACCCTTGGGTAATAAGGGCGCCGCGTCGTCGTCAAATTTATAGGAGATCTGCCAGTTATGATTATACTTATCCACGCGCGCCAGCATTTCACTGCGGCCATCGGGGTATATCGCTTCCAGTGACTGGGCTCTGCCACGCATGTGCATATGCGGCCGGAAGCTGGTTATGAGTGCCGGTCGATCCAGGACCCGGACACCCTGTTGGGATTTAATGGAATGAGGTGGCAATAATAGATCGCCTGCCCACAAACCACCGGGCCCGGTATCGGCGGCGAAAAATTGCTCGCCCCTGGTCTCAAATTCTGGTTTATAGCCTTTGGGGTAGAGCCAGACTGCCGCTTCAGCCTGTTCGTTTCGCACTTCCTGGGCGATGGGGAAATAGTGAAGATTCCAGGTAATCTGTCCGCTTGGATAGATTAGCATGCCGGTGCCTTCGGGAAACAGATCACCACTCTTGCCAACGCCCTGTCTGCCAACCGGGCCCGAGGCTCGACCACCGTGTCCATCTTCCGATGTGAGCGTCGCGTGGCCGTGATGAAGTACCTTAACCCCAAGAGGATAGCTACCCTTTAATTCCGTGGCCCGCACATAACGCGGCCCATCGATCAAGCCTTCAAAGGGGGTGTTGCGCACCCACCATTGATCCTGGGCATTGGGGGCAATCGTATAGGGAGGCGCCTTGACGACGAAATCCGGTGGACCGAGCAATTCGGCCATCTGCCATTGGGCGCCGTTAGGCAAAGCCGGCATAGGTGGCAACGCGGATGGGTCGCCCTCCGGAGAACCGGACTCTACCCAGGCCACGATAGTGGCAATCTGCTCATCCGAGAGCGAGATGTCATTCTTGTAGTTCTGGATGCCGGTGGTCTTGTCCAGGTGCCAGGGCGGCATTTCTCTAGCCTGTACCTTGTAACTTATCAGGCCTGCCCAGGGCTTTACGTCGGCATAGTCAAGCAGCGGCATCGGCCCGATGCCTTCAGGGTTATGGCAACTGGCACACTTTTCAAACAGTATCGGCGCAACATCCACGGTGAAGGTGGGAGCGAATTTTGCCGCCTGTGTATTCCACGGAAGCAGCAGGCAGGCGAGCAGCAAGGCTGGGCGAGTGGCACCAAAAATTCCTACTCGAAATCTAAAATTGCTTTTCATCAACGGATTCTCCCAAATTCTGGAACGGACAGCATAAGATCTAGGTAACTAATTATATATTACAGCCCGAACTGTCAGCAGCCAAGTGCTGCTTGTTAAGCCCACTATCAAATCCAGCACTAGAATGTATTTAACTTAAGCGACTCAGGTCCAAATCCGTTCTGCGCCAGATGATTAACGATCATATCTGCAGTCACCGGAACCCGATTAAACAGATGACCGTCCAGGGCATCGGCCAGAGCGCTGGTGATGGCGGCTACCGCACAACCCTGAGATGGCTCACCGATGCCTCTGCCGCCCATCGGATTGAACGGATCGGCAATATCCACCGCCGCGTTCACCATATTGGCAGGCACATCCATCATCGTCGGTAGCCTGGCTTGATAGAATCCGGCGTTGGCCGGCAGACCATTCTGTGGATCATAAACATGGCGTTCGTAACCCGCCATGCCGATGCCCCAGACACCGCCACCGTTCATCTGCTGAGAAAAACCCTGGGGGTGCATGACCGTGCCACAATCCGCCACCGCCACATATTCCAAAATCTCAAACTTACCGGTGTCGACATCGATTTCTAACTCGACATAGCCAACAATCATGCCCGGGGGTGTCCCCTTTCTCGGTAGATTGTCTTTGGCGACGCCAATCAGGCCGGAGCCGGCAACACCCTGCACCGCGCGCTGGGTGATGGGATGAATATCTTCGGGATATTCGGCGCCGCTGTAATGGCCACCCATAGCGATCGCCCTCTGCGCGGCTTCGCCGTAACTCAATCCCAGGGAGGGATCGGCCACCTTGAAGACGCGTTCATCGGCGATGTCATATTCTTCCACGCTACCGCCAAATTCGGCGGCGGCGATTTCCTTCAATTTCTTCAGCGCATCCATGGCGGCTACATAGTTGGCACGACTGTGGGTAAAGATCGTATTGCTGCCACCCTGGGTGGAACTCCATGGCAGATGGCGGTCAGTTCTGGCGCGCACGATCTCACAGTTTTCCCAGTTCACCTGTAACACTTCCGCTGCTGCCCTGACTGTGGCGGCGTACGAATAGGTACCCAAATTTCCCACGCCGCAGTGTAGCTGAATCTTCCCTGTCGGCAGGATGCGCACCAGGCCGTCGTAACCATAGCCGCCGGCACCGTGGTAGCCCTGGCCTACGCCGATACCCCGGAGCTTGTTGCCCCGACGCTTGGGCTGATTGCGTTTGCCTTCCCAGTCGAATAGTTCGGCACCCTTGCTGATGGTATCTGCCATGAAGGCGCTGGTCACCGGACCCTGGGCCTGGTAGATCCCGGAATCGCTATTGGGTGCGTTGAGCTTGCGGAACTCCACTCGATCCATGCCCAGCGCATTCGCCGCCTTGTCCATAATCGGCGACAACGCTGCCGCCATCTCGTTCTGGCCTGGGCCGCGTTGGGCGCCACGGGGTGCGGTGTTGGTGAAGATGGGGATATTTCTCAGGCGCATGGCATCGGGCTGAAACAACACGGATATATGTCCAGCCGACGAGGAGGCACTGTCACGCCCACCGGGTCCGCCATCGCTGACGATGATCAGGTCTACCGCCGCCACGGTACCATCGGCCCGCAGGCCGACCTTGATCCAGCCCTGCATGCCGGGTCGGCCAACACCGATGTAATACTCTTCTTCTCGGGTTATGCGCAGTTGTACGGGACGATTGAGTAATCGGGACAGATTGCCCGTCACGCCCATCGTGGGGTAGTTCCGACCCTTGGAGCCAAAACCACCGCCGGTGTTCTCATTGATGATGCACAGATCTGCCGGGTCTATTCCCAGTTGCGCCGCCAGGGGTTCATCGACAGCGCTCTGGCTTTGGGTTGAGGCGTGGAAATAGCACTTGCCATTCTCCCAATACACCATGCTGGTGCGGGGCTCCATACAATGGTGGGGCGTGCCCGCCGTTACGAACGACTCCTCAATAACAACTTCGCACTCGGCAAAGCGTGCATCCAGCTCGCCATATTCCCAACCGTCCGTGAAGGAGACGCCCATGGGTTCCTTGCCGGCGCGAAATCTCTCAATTTCCGCGACGGGCCACTTTACTGGTCGAATAGCCCCCACAACCTCGGCATTTTCATCCTCGGTTTCGGGAATCTCCCGCACCATGGCATTGCCTTCCGGGTAGGCATCGGGGCCACCCTCAACCAGGCTGGTCAAGGGGTCCACCACGAAATCTCTGCGTTCAAACTCCACTTTAATATTGGCCAGGGCGTTTTCGGCGATCTGTTCCGTTAAAGCAGCGACGGCTAAAATCGGCTGCCCCACGTAGGTCACGTAGTCTCTCGCCAGCATTGGATTTTCAGGCGGCGTGGAAGGCGGCAAATCATCTGCCGTGATGATGCCCAGCACCCCGTCCATTCTCAGCGCTGCCGAGGCATCGATACTCAATATTCTGCCACTGGGCATGGGGCTGGTCAGTAATCTGGCGAATACCATGCCTTCACGGCGGAAATCCTCCACATATTTGGCCGCACCAGTCACCTTGCCTTCGACATCGGGTGGTACGAAATCTTTTCCTATATGCATATAAGTCATGAGATAAGCTCCGCAGCGCGCATCACGCCATTGAGATAATGATCATAGGCGCCACAACGGCATAGATTGCCGGATAATCCCAGGCGGGCCTGTTCCCGAGTCGGGTTGGGATTGGCTCGCAACAGAGCAACTGCCGACATCACCTGGCCCGGTGTGCAAAAACCACACTGGGGGCTCAGTTCCTCGATAAAAGCCTGTTGCACCGGATGCAAGCTGCCATCTGCCGCTCTCAATCCTTCCACTGTAGTTATCTCCTTGCCCTTGACCTGGTGGGTCAGGATCGAGCAGGAGTAAATCGCCGTGTCGTCGATCAATACCGTGCAGGACCCACATTCACCCCGATTGCAGCTGACTTTGGTACCGGTCAGGTTCAGGCGGTAGCGAATAGTGTGGGCGAGGGTTTCCTGGGGTTGTACATCGACTCTTCGAGTACGACCGTTGACATTGATAGAAATCAGTCGCTCGACAGCGCCGGGCTGCCGATTTGATGCGGCATTGGCGAGATAAAAGCCGGCGCCTGAGGTGGCAGCGGCGCTGCTGTAAATCACCCCTTTGATGAAATGTCTGCGGGTAAGTCTTGAATTCACTGGTTTTCACCCCTTTGTTATCGATTGTGGGGAAGCAGGTTCCTGATTATACAAGTACAGGTACCGTGGAGGATAAAAGCTATCCCGAGCGAAGTCCAAGGGTAAAAGGGGGACAGACCACGTTTTCTTGATAGCTTACCTGAACAGTCGAACCTATTTTAACGAGAAACCGTGGTCTATCCTCCTTTTCCGACCTTTTAGATTACTTCAGCAACAGCTTCTGCACCCGCCAGTTGTTCATATCGGCGACATAGAGCACATCTTCCTGGGAGCAATCCAGCCCGTGAACCCAGTTAAATTGTCCGTCCCGTCGACCCGACTTACCCAACCAGCCGAGTATGGTGCCGTCAGTACTGATCTTGTAGATACGGCCAGGCTCGTTGTCTGCCACGAACAGATACTGCGGTGTGGTATTGGTAATACACATGGCCCAGGGCTGCGTCTCCCTGATGGCTCGATCGGGATTCTTCGCGCTAAAGGGCGGTTGGTAATCTGGCGGATAGGGAACGTCCAGTACGATCATGCGCTGATAATTTCCGTCGGTATCGAACACCTGGATTCTTCTGTTATCACGATCCGCTACATAAATATTATCGTTGCGGTCTATTTGCAGCGCGTGGGGAAGATTGAATTGACCGATATCGGTACCGAATGAACCCCAGTCCATTAGAAAATTTCCGTCAGGATCGAATTTGGTCATGCGGGAATTGACATAACCATCGCTGACGTAGATGTTGTTGTCACTGTCCCAGGCCACATCGGTGGGTCCGCCAAAATAACCGCCGAAGGCTCTAGCCTCAGTCTGGGACGCCAGTTCCACATCACCGTGATAGCCTTCCTCGCGCCGACCGATATTCATCAGCACATAACCCTGGGGGTCAAACTGCATGACCGAATTGGCACCCTTGTCGACGACCCAGAGATTGTCATACTGATCGAATCGCACCTGGTGCGAGTAGGCGATGCCATAGACACCCTTGCCGATTTCCCGCAGGAAACGCCCTGCTTTATCGAACTCCAAAAGCTGCGTGGTTGAATTGGACCAGATCGGCCCATAATTTGCGCTGCCCGGATGATTAAGCACCACGATATTGCCCTGGGAGTTTACTGCCACTCCCAAAATTTCACCGAGGTTCATATCCGGTGAGTATTTGAGAAAGTTGGGAACGGTTTCGAATGGTATCTCCGGCACCGATTGCTGCGCCCAAACCGGGGTGGAAATACAGACTATAAAAATTAATCTAATAACAAACATTGAGCTTACCTCTGCATTGGCAATGTGAAACAAACCAGGTTTGCGGCTTCCAGCTTTTACCTGGAAGTTTTAGTGCGGACTTCATTTATAAAGGGATGACTGCTATCGGCGCGCTGCCAGATTTCCGCCAATTGTGAATAATAGCGTTTAACGAGGTCGCCTCGGCCCAGCACCTCGGCGGCTCGGGCTGCGCCGAGCAATAAATTGCTGCGGCCGCGATAGCGAGTTAGACCCTGCTGAAATTGAACCAGCGCGGCGCCGGCGTCGCCGGTTTCCAGCAAGGCCTCACCATAGGTCTCCATAGCAGGTTTTAAGGGGCGCGGCGGTACGCCTAACAGGGTGACTGGTTGCGCCCAGTTTAACTGTGCCGCCTCGCTGAGAATTCCCAGGGCGATATCATCGTGTCCCTGGGCAAGATGGATCAGGCCCTCCACCTGCCGAGAAGAATTGACAGCCTGGCTGGCAGGATTATCGCTGAGATTGGCAAGTAATTTCACCGCTTCGTTTGCGAGTACCAGATTGCCAGAGCGGGCCGCGGCGATGCCGATCGCCTGCCAGAGTCCCGGACTGCGGATCGAGTATTCACTGGCCAACTCCGCCAATAGCTCCGCATCCTGCCACCTCTCCAGATCCAGGATCCAGCGCGCGTACACGTCGGCCAATGGTGTTTCAATTTCTGCTGCCAATCCACTGGCGATATAGTCGCTGCGGACACGCTCACGAATCTTCGCTGCCTGGTTTAAATTACCAGCCTGCAGGTATCCATAGTTAGCAAACTGCACCAGGTGACCGTAGTTATGGGCATTCAAATCCTGCAACGAGAAATCATTTTCCTCCACCCAGGCCATGGATGACTCAAACGCCCGCATATTGGAGTCGGCCACGGCTTCCCACATGCCGTGCTGCAAGTAGTAATGAGATGGGATGTGCAATGCTTCTGCGGCATCCGTATCTATGAGGCGCAGGTTATTCACCGCCAACAATCCAATGTCGGTGTTTTCCGGATCGTCCGTGCTTTGGATCAGATAGCGATTGGCGCCGGGGTGGCGGGGATTTTGCGCCAACACCTGCATGGAAATTGTGGCCATTAATGAACGGGTCTGCTGCCGTGTCATATCGATGGGCGTTTCCCGCATTAATGACAGGGCATATAGCGCGGATGCCTCGATGTCATCCGGATAGGCTTGCCTCAGTTCCCCCATGGCATTTGAATAAGCGCTCTGTCGAAGCCGAAACTCGCCGGCGCCGAACAGTGTCTCGACCGCTGCCAGGTAAGCTTTCTCTCTTGCACTCGGTGCCTTGGCCGCGCGCTCCGCAGGCGTAGCGCCCAATCGCGCCAGTACCTCGCGAGCTACATCCAGACGGTGGATATTCCAGATGGTGCGATGCTGGGTGAGGGCTTCACCCCAATAGGCCATGACAAAATCCGGTGCCAGGGTCTGTGCCTCGCGAAATTGTTCTTCGGCATCCTCGAACATATGCAGGTGCATGTAAGTGACGGCGTCGAGGAAATGCTCCTGTGCCGCGCCAGATTGCGAGGTGGGGAAGACCAGGTTCCAGTTCTGGTAAACCTGGGCGGCAACGGGAATACTGAAGACGAGCAGAAACACGGACAGAAAAGATTTCGCGTACTTTGGCATAATCAGCTCCGGACGCTTGATATTATTAATTGCGGCTGCAACATAATAGATCAAATTCATGGCTAGCGTCTTGTTTTCCAATGGAAACATCGGTCAAAATGGCTTGCCAACAGCAACGCAGCGGGGAGCACGCCATGAGAGTAAAAATCAGCCAGTTAGCACAGCCCGTACTGCTCATCCTACTACTTGTTGGACTGGCAAACTGTGGCAGCGAAGAACCTGCCCAGTCCGCTGCGACGCAGTCTACGGCCGTCCCGGCAGGCAGCGCCGACGCCGATATCAGCGCTGTGGTAACCAATACGAATGGTCCCGAAGTCGGCGCTTTCATCTCCGATGCACTGTTCCTGCAGTGGCAGGAGGATCTCTCAAACTGGGGACGCTGGGGTCCGGATGACGAACTCGGCGCACTGAACTTGATCACGCCGCAAAAGAGAAGGGAAGCGGCGGCCCTGGTGCAGGCCGGCGTTACGGTTTCGCTGGCCAGGAACGCTGACACCGTAGCAAGTGTGGACAATCCCTGTCCGATACGCTGGGAGATGATCAATGCCACTGCCGGTGGTGCCAGCGACAGAATAAACTACGAATGCATCCATGGCGCCGGTACCACACACATCGACGGCTTCGCACATCGCTTCTTCGGCGGCAAGATGTGGAACGGCTACCCTGTTGCAGACCTGGTTACCCTAGATGACGGCGCACTAAAAAATGCTGTGCTGACGATGAAGGACGGCATCGTAACCCGCGGCGTGTTATACGATATTCCTAAACTCAAGGGCGTCCCCTATCTGGAACCCGGCACCCGTATCACCATAGCAGATCTGGAGTCCTGGGAAGAAAAGACCGGCGTGAAAGCAGGTGCGGGTGATGCCATGCTCCTGCGCTGGGGCAGATGGGCACGACGAGATGCGGTCGGTGCGTTCGATACCTGGGCCGAAGCCGCCGGTTTCGACAATGAGGTGATTCCCTGGCTAAAGCAGCGAGATATCGCCATTCTAGGCTGGGAGACCCCCGGTTATACGCCACGCCCTGAAGGCGATCTCCCTACTCTTGCATTGCACGACTTTGCCTTGACCATGCTGGGCATTCATCTGATCGACCGTGCCGATCTGGAAGCGCTAAGTGAAATGGCCGAGACACTGGGAAGATGGGAATTTATGTTAACGATCGCACCCCTGCCGATTCCCAATGGCACCGGCTCACCGGTAAATCCCATCGCCATGTTTTGAACGAATCGAGATAGGAATTAAAAAGACTTTGCCCTAGCCCGCCGTCGAGCCAAGCTCATTTGTAGAGTTTTTTGCCTCAGAACCGTTTATGCTTTCTTCGCTTAAGCGGGAGAGAAAAAATGAATCTTTACAAAACCAGCGCGAGAAGTCTGGGGATCGTGATGTCTTCAAGCCTCATCGTCCTTGTCTGCAGTCAGCTTTGGGCTGCCGAGACCACGGCGGACAATCCACTCTCCACGAGCACGGAAGATGTTCCCGAAGAGCTGGCCATGGGCGGAGCCAAGTCGGTGACGAGCTTCTTTATTACCAGCCGTGGGCTGGGCAGCGGTGGCAATCTTGGCGGCCTCAGCGGCGCAGATGCGCACTGCCAGGCGCTGGCTGCGGCCGAGTATGCGGGAGATCATACGTGGCGCGCCTATCTCAGCACCGCGGCAGCCGGCAATCAAGGCGCTATAAATGCCCGCGACCGTATCGGCGATGGCCCCTGGTACAACGCCGAAGGATTACTCATCGCGGCAAACATCGAGCAACTTCATGGGCCTGGCAACCGCATCAGCAAGGAAAAGGCGGCAACGGAATCGCTCAATCCTGTTAACGGCGTCGGCGATACACCCAATAGGCACGACATACTCACCGGCTCGCAGGCCGACGGCACCGCATTCGGGGGGGATGATGGGCGCAGCTGTGACAACTGGACTTCGAGCGCTGAAGGTCGCGCCCAGGTCGGCCACCATGACAGGATGGGGCGTGGAGAATCCAGCAGTTCATGGAATTCTGCGCACCCCTCTAGTGGTTGCAGCCAACAGAATCTCGAGAGCACGGGTGGCGCCGGGCTGTTTTACTGCTTCGCCATAGATTGAAATAAAGATGAAAGACACATTACTTAACGAGCTTGGCTCGGCACTGGTCGATGGCAGCCTCACAGACAAGTCGCTGCTGGCCTGGACCGACCGTCCGCACACGATGCAAATTTTGCCCGAGGCCAATGTGTTGAAGATCGGTGGTCAGAGTTTCATCGATAGGGGCCGCAAGGCAGTATTCCCCCTCATTGAAGAAATTAAAACAAATTTACCGTATCACCAGATGATCATTGGTACCGGCGCCGGCACCAGGGCTCGTCATGCCTATAGTGTCGGCATCGACCTGGGGATGCCCACCGGCGTATTAAGTGTACTTGGCACCTTTGTTAGCATGCAGAATGCCAGAATGTTGCATTATCTGTTGGCCGATCAGGGCATCCCCTTTATCGAGCCTGTCCAATTCCCGCAGCTCCCCTTGTATCTGGCAGAGAGGCAGGCTGTAATTTTCTTCGGCATGCCGCCTTATACATTCTGGCAACCTAACCCAAAAGTGGGCCGCATCCCTCCCAATCGCACCGATACCGGCACCTATCTGGTTAGTGAAACCTTCGGCACCCGATCGATGATCTATATTAAGGATGAAAATGGCCTGTACACCGCCGATCCAAAGAAGGACCGAAATGCAAAATTCATTCCCAGGATTACGGTGCAGGAGCTGAAGGCTATGGATTTACAAGACTTAGTTATCGAACACAGCGTGCTGGAGATGATGGAGAACGCGAAGAACACCCGATCAATACGCATTATCAACGGCCTGGTAGCAGGAAATTTGACCAGGGCTCTAAATGACGAAGACGTGGGAACGATCATCACCGCAGACTGAACTCAGACGATTATCGTTGATGAGACCTGGAACAAGCAATTATGGCGAAGTATTTTGACTATCGACATCATATGAATTCTCTGCTGGCAAGAGAGAGTCTGCTCGATAAAGATGTCATGGCCGCCACGGACACCCCAGTCGTGCGCATGTTGCCCGATGTCCATGTGGTAAAAATTGGCAGTCGGTCGATTCTGGAAGCCGGGCGCGATATCGTTCTACCCGTAGTTGAAATGCTCGGAAAAATACTGAAGAAAGAGAAACTCATCCTCGGTGTCGGTGGCGGCGCTCGTTCCCGCCATGTATTTTCAGTGGGCCTGGATCTGGAACTGCCCACCGGCGTGTTGGCCCAGCTTTCCATGGCAGATGCCCTGGGCAACGCCCATATTCTCGGCACCCTGCTGGCACCTCACGGTGTCGTCGCCATTCCACCGGAAATATTCGGCCACCTGCTGCCCCTGTTTATTCATTCCGCCCCCGGCGTCATCTTCAACGGAGTCCCCCCCTATTCGCTGTGGGAGCATCCGCCGGCGCTGGGGAAAATCCCTCCCCATCGAACCGATACTGGCTGTTTGATTCTGGCGGAATGTTTTGGCTGCAAGTCCACCATCTTAGTCAAAGACGTGCAGGGACTGTACACGGAAGATCCGAAAGTGAATCCGGCGGCTCAGTTTATCGATCGGATAAGTGTGGCCGAGCTCAAACAGGAAGATCTGCCCACCCTGCCCTTCGATGAGGTCCTACTCGAGGTACTCGAAACTGCCCAACTGGCCCACGAATTTCAGCTGGTTGACGGTCGCAAGCCGGAGAATATTGCCCGCGCGGTCAACGGCGAGCATGTGGGTACTATCGTATATGCCAGATAATAAAAAAGTGGACAGATTTATTCTACAATCAGGAATTGTCCCATCATGCCACGGTCTTCGTGTTCCAGCACGTGACAGTGATACATATACGGATTTTTTTCGTCAACGAAGTCGGTAAAACGCATGATGATGCGCACCAGTTCACCCGACCCGACCCTGACCGTATCTTTCCAGCCCATTTCGTTTGCCGGTGGCTGTTGACCGTTACGGTCGAGCACTTGAAATTGTCCGTTGTGTACATGAAAGGGGTGCATCATAGGAGAGTTGTTAGTCAGCTCCCATATTTCAGTGGTATTGAATTGAATCCTCTCGTTGATGTAATTCATATCCATGCGCCGACCATTAATAGAAAAATTGCCGCCGCCGTGGCCGCCGCCGTTACCATTACGACTCCCAGTGCCGGGGCCGCGGTCGTCGCCGCTGCGCATGCCTGCACCCATGGATAGCCGGAATGTTCGGGTGTTGGTGGCGGCTGCCTCTGGCAGGCGATAGATAGAAGCGAGTCGATCCGGTACTGGCGCACTATCTTGTAGTCGTCCCTGTCCACGAATGTCGAGGATGTCGAAATTCTGTGTATTCAGCGAGCGCATCATGACGCTCATGGCTCCGGGAAATTCAGGAAAGTTGGACACCTTGCCAACGCTGATCAACCGAACATCCTGACCATCGCTAAAATCTACCACGATCTCTGCCCGCTCTGCCGGGGACAACTCCAGCTGATTCATGGTCACGGCTGTTTCCAGGCAGCCACCATCACTGGCGATCTGTTGAAATTCGCGGCCATCGCTAAAGGCGAAAACGAAGGTGCGGGCGTTCGCCGCATTAAGCAGGCGAAACCGAACCAGCTTCGTCGTAGGCACAAAATAGGGCTGCCTGGTGCCGTTGACCAGGATAACGTCGCCACGCATCCCTACCACCGTATCTTCATACGTAGACATGTACTGAAATGAACCGTCGTCGTTAAAGCGGCGGTCCTGGATCAGCAGCGGTATGTCATCGACACCATAGGCAGACGGTAGCTCGATCTGTTGCTCATCATCTTCCACGATGATCATGCCCGCCAGACCCTTGTATACCTGCTCTCCGGCGGTGTTTAACATATGTGAGTGATACCAGAAGGTGCCGGCAAACTGCACCACAGTAAATTGCGGGTTCCAGGTGTCCCCGATTGCGATAACGTCGTGGGGTCCACCGTCTGCGCTGGTGGGCAAATGAAATCCATGCCAGTGCAAGGTAGTTGGTTCACCCAAGCCGTTCTGGATATGTAGAGAGACTGCCTCATTACGGCGAAATCGCAGGGTGGGCCCTAGATAATCCCCATTGATGCCAAAGGTGGCAGTTGCGGTGTCGGCAAAAAAATTACGGCTTCCCCGTTGCAGACGCAGCTGAAATTGTCGAGAGTTGTTTGTAAGCTCACCTTCAGCCAGCTGAGGAATCCTGAGCGGATTGCCCTGGTCTGATACCGCTTGCGCAGTAGCAAGCGAAGGCATAACCAGCCCGGTGCTGGCGCCCAGCGAGCTGATGCCTAGGGCTTTCAGCGCCTTGCGTCGTGTAATCATTCCCTGCGCGCCAGTTTTAAATGGTGAGAAGGACTATTATGCAGAAAAACCAAATTGGCGTCGATGAGTAATCAAGGGGCAAACTTCCCCGCCATGACGGTAATCCAATTAGTTTTTACACAACACTCGAAATTCATTATTCTTCATTACAATAAGTAGTCCAGTCCTACTACGAGCACTTCTGCAACATGAGCCCATTCGAATTTACCATAACCCTCATCTCGATCGTTATCGCATTGGGTATAGCTAGAATACTCGGTGGTTACGCCGACCTGATCCAGCATCGCAAAGAAACAGAACACTCGTGGTTATTCTTGATCTGGTTTTCCTTTCTTCTGCTGACGCATGTCGGCTGGTGGTTCAGTCTATGGGGCAGCAGTAGAGACGAGGTTTTTAGCCTCTCGCAATTTATTATCTTGCTAAGTGTTCCTTGTTTCCTTTTTATTGCTACCAGGCTACTCATCCCGAGTGAGGGTGAATTCCACAAAAATCGCGAAACGTTACCAGACTCTCCGGGTGCCCTTTCTTCTGGTGTTTTCAGTCGCTTTTCTGCCTGGTCCAATGCTGCGGGCATTCAGTACAGGTGACTGGTCGATAGCGCTGTATCTGACGACTGTAGGGTTGTTGATACTGGCAGGCATTTTATCTCCGAACATGCGACTTCAGTACGGCGTAGCTTCAATTGCAGGCTTGATCTACCTGAGCTTCGTACTGCAATTTAGATCGGCAGTTGGCAGCTAATAAATCCTGGGTCTGCTTCAGAATAGGCTGACCAGGCATAATCTATGCCTGCCGGCGTATCAGTTTACAAACCAAGTGTCTACACTGCACAGCGGGATGGATACAATCGGACCATACGACTAGAGAGCGACTAATGGTCAACGGCAGCAAAAGTGCGTTAGCGACTCGGCTACGGCGAGAGCTTCAGGGTGATGTGTACTTCGATGATTTCAGTCGCGGTCGCTACAGCACCGACGCCTCTATCTATCAGATACAGCCCATCGGCGTTACCGTGCCGAGAAACGCAGAGGACGTGCAGACCGCGCTGCAGATAGCGGTTGACGAGGGCATTCCGGTATTACCCCGCGGAGCCGGCACTTCGCAGACTGGTCAGGCCATCGGTGAGGCCCTGATCATGGACACCACGCGATACCTCAACCAAGTGCTGGAATTCGACGCCGAAAACCGCACCGTATGTGTACAACCGGGCATGGTGCTGGATCAACTCAACAATTATCTAAAACCCCACGGCTTGTTTTTCCCCGTGGATGTATCCACCGCCAATCGCGCTACCCTCGGTGGCATGGCCGGCAATAACAGTTGCGGCTCACGCTCTATCCGCTATGGCAACATGGTACACAACGTGCGCGCCATCGATGCCCTGATGGCGGATGGCAGCGAGGTCCAATTCAATTCCCTGGCTTCGAGACAAGTCAATGGGGAAAACGCCAGTCATGCCGAGTTATTCAACAAATTGCTTGATCTCGGAGCAAGAGAGGCCGCGGAGATAGCGCAACGCTTTCCAAATCTGTTGCGCAGAGTGGGTGGTTACAACATCGACGTACTCACCAAAGATAAACCTAACATGTCTCACTTGCTGGTAGGATCGGAAGGCACCCTTGCCTTCTTCCAGCGCATACACCTGAACCTGCAAGTCATACCAGAACATAAGGTGTTGGGCGTGTGTCACTTTCCCAGTTTTTACAAGGCGATGGATGCCACTCAGCACATCGTCGAACTCAATCCCTCGGCAGTTGAGCTGGTGGATCGCACCATGATTAACCTGGCCCGGGATATTCCCATGTATGCGGCCATAGTCGATCGCTTCGTGCAGGGCGAGCCCGAAGCCTTGCTGCTGGTTGAGTTTGCCGGTGAGGAACAGGCCCAGCAACTACAGAGCATGAAGCAGCTGGTTGATCTCATGGCTGAGCTGGGCTTCCCCGACGCAGTGGTGGAGGCAACTGACACTGAATTTCAGCAATCGATCTGGGAGGTACGAAAATCCGGTCTCAATATCATGATGTCGATGAAAGGTGACGGCAAGCCCGTCTCATTCATCGAAGACTGTGCCGTCGATCTCAAGGATCTCGCCGAATACACAAGGCGGCTGACGGACATCTTTCACAAACACGGGACAACCGGCACCTTTTATGCCCATGCCTCTGTTGGCTGCCTGCATGTGCGCCCCATACTTAATATGAAGGAAGCATCCGGCGCCACCAAGATGCGTGCCATTGTCGAAGAAACCCTGGAAATGGTACGAGAATACAAAGGATCTCACTCTGGTGAACACGGCGATGGCCTCGCCAGATCGGAATTTCATGAATCCATGTTCGGACGCCGGATGGTGGCATCGTTCGAAGAAATCAAGGACAGCTTCGACCCGGCAGGCACCTTCAATCCAGGCAAGATTGTGCGTGCCTCGAAGATGGACGATCGCGATCTGTTCCGTTTCGCACCGGGTTATGCCGCCCAGCCCATAGCGACAACCATGGACTGGTCGGCCTGGGGTGGTTTCAACCGGGCCATCGAAATGTGTAACAACAACGGCGCCTGCCGTAAGGCCGATGTTGCGGTTATGTGTCCCTCATATCGGGTCACCGGTGAAGAGCAGCACCTGACACGGGGTCGTGCTAACAGCCTGAGACTCGCTATCAGCGGGCAGCTTGGCGCCGATGCGCTGGTGTCAGATGCCATGTTCGAGACCATGGAGCTGTGCGTTAGCTGCAAGGGGTGTAAACGGGAATGTCCAACCGGCGTGGACATGGCCAAGATGAAGATCGAGTTCCTGCACCAGTACTACGGAAAACACAGATTGCCGATAAAAGATTACCTGGTGGCCTTCCTGCCTCGCTACGCCTATTGGTCAGGAAATTTTTCTGTCCTGCTGAACCTGCGGGATCAGATTCCCGGACTGGCTAAATTGTCTGAATTGTTACTGGGTTTCAGCAGTCGGCGCCGACTACCGCGATGGCGACGAGATCAATTCAATGCCGAGAAAGAGATTTCACAACAAGCCCCAGTCGAGGAAAATGCAAGGGAAGTCGTGCTGTTAGTGGACACCTTCAACGGCTGTTTCGAACCGGAAAACGCGCGAGCTGCGTTGGCGGTGCTGACTGCCGCCGGCTACAAGGTTCGATGTCCGAGGCCACTCGATAAGGGTCGACCCCTGTGTTGTGGACGCACCTTCCTCAGCGGCGGACTGGTCAACGAGGCACGGGTTGAGGCCGAAAGAATGATCGATACGCTGATGCCGTTTGTCGAGCGTGGAGTGCCGATCATCGGATTGGAACCCTCATGCCTGTTGACGTTACGTGATGAATTTCCATCCCTGCTGCCGGGGGCCGACACTGACGAACTGGCCGAAAATGCCTTTCTGCTGGAAGAATTCCTCGCCGCCGAACATGGGAAAGGTCGATTACATCTAAAGCTTAAGCCCCTGCCCATAAAGCAAGCCCTGTTACACGGCCATTGCCACCAGAAAGCCTTCGATGTCATGTCTTCGGTACAACAGGTGTTGGCGCTGATACCCGATCTCGAGCTTGAAACTATTAAATCTGGTTGCTGCGGTATGGCCGGCGCGTTTGGTTACGACGCCAAACACTACGAGATATCCATGAAGATGGGAGAACTGAATCTCCTGCCGGCGGTGAGGGCGGCGGATGCAGATACTCTCATAATAGCCGACGGCACCAGCTGCAGGAATCAAATACGCGACGGCACCGGCCGAGAAGCCATGCACGTAGCAAGAGTACTAGAAATGGCCCTTTCTGGATAAAGGGGGGTAAATGGGGTCAGAGTAAAAATACAGTAGTTTCGATCACCTTGGTTTGATTCGTCAAAGATCATAGCAAAACTACTGTATTTTTACTCTGACCCCATTTATCCTCCTGCCATGTCCCGCCGCCGATTAATACGAGGTGCACCGTGAATTCAAACTCCCTCTCCCGCCGTCATTTCCTGCAAGCCAGTGGCACCGCTGCCATCTGGGCTCCATCTTCAGTCATGGCTTACACTTCTGCAGAGATGCAGGCGTTCTACGCCAGTGGAGAGATGTCTGTCAACGTTTCCAAGTGGGAGCTGGACACGCCGGCGCTGTGTGTCGATCTGGATCTGTTGGAGGCCAACCTGGACAAAATGGCCCAGACCATGTCCAGCAATGGCATCGCCAGCCGACCCCATGCGAAGACTCACAAAACTCCAATCATTGCGCAGATGCAAATGGACCGAGGCTCGGTTGGTATTTGTACCGCCAAGGTAAGCGAAGCGGAAGCCATGTTCCAAAATGGCATCGATCGAATACTCAATACCACCGGCAATGTAACGCCGACAAAGATCAACCGCGCCATGGACCTGCGGGCGCTGTGCCCGGGTTTTATTCAGGCCACGGATGCGCCCGAGAACGCACGGCTGTTATCCGCAGCTGCCGTGGCCAAGGGACTCGTTGCCGATGTGGTGGTGGATGTCGATCCGGGGATTCGGCGTACCGGAATTCCCTTCGGTCAGCCTGCCCTGCAACTGGCACAACTGGTCGATCAACTGCCGGGTTTACGACTAATGGGCATGCTGTGTTATGACGCTGCGGCGCAACATGTGGTCGGCTTCGAGACCCGCAAGGCGCAGACACTCGAGCGGATGACTGCTGCCACTGACACCTTCGAGTTGATGCAGGCCTCGGGTTTAAACACCGAAATATTCAGTGGCGGCGGCACCGGCACTTACAATATAGACCATGGCACCAGGGGCATGACTGATGTACAGGTGGGCAGTTATGTTTTCATGGACGCCCAGTATATTGGTATCGGCGGTGAGACAGACCGCGAGGTTTATTCCGACTTTCACACCTCATTGACAATCATGGCCACCGTACTCAACGCCCAACACGCCGGCCGTGCCACCTCCGATGCCGGAGCCAAAGCCTGCACCATCAATCAGCCCTGGCCAATAATCAAGGGCGAGAGCGGCATGCATTATCGCTCCGGATCCGACGAATTCGGCACCATCATCTATGAAGATGATCCGTCCCGTAATTACAAGGTGGGCGACAAACTGGAACTCATCGTTTCTCACTGCGATCCGGTGGTTAATCTCTACGATCAGATGTACGCGATTCGTAATGACCGGGTAGAAGCGGTATGGCCTATATCTGCCCGCGGCATGTCCGCTTAGAGCTGGATAAATGGGGTCAGAGTAAAAATACAGTAGTTTCGAGCACTACGATTTGGTTTGTCATATATCATGGCAAAACTACTGTATTTTTACTCTGACCCCATTTATCGACCCCATTTATCTAAATCAATCCCACAACCCACATGACACAGACCACGGCGAATGACGTTAAACCACCCACCAGGGTCGCACCGCCATAGCTGAACACAGCGTCGGAGACACTCAACTTGGTGAGCGAAGTACAAACCCAGAAGTAACTGCTGTTCACGTACTTGATAATGACCGAACCACTGGCACCCGCCAGCATCGCCGCTTCCGGTGATAAGCCAAGACCTCCCAACATCGGCGCCACCAGTGAGGCCGCGGTGATGACACCGACAGTTGTGGAACCCGTGATCAGGTTACCAATGATACCTATTAGAAAAGGCAGCATGATCGTTGGCAGGCCATATTCGGTGAACAACATGGCGATGTAATCTACTGCTGGCGTGCCGCGCAAGATGGCACTCAGCGAACCGCCGAGGCCGGTCACAACCAGGATCATGGCCGAAGTTCTTAACGCCGCTTCCACCCATTCGTCCTTGGCTTTGTCCTTCGCATCCTCACTCTTGATGTTGCGATAGGCCAACCACACGCCGATGGATAGGGCGATAACCGGCCAGCCCAGATAGGAGAAAATTGTTCGCAGAATATGTCCCTCATCGAACAACAGACTGACGACACTCTGGGTACCGATTAGTACGATTGGGATAAGAATAGGTGTGTAGGAGCTTAACGTACTGGGTAGGTCCTCCTCGGCATTGTCAAAATTGCGACCATCGAATTCATCCGAGGCCTGGGTCTTGATTCTTGGACCGGCAACGTAGACTCCCCACGCCCAACAACTCATGGATCCGAACAGGCAGGCTATGCTGCCGAAAATAATAGTCTTGCCGATATCCGCACCCAGCAGCGCCGCTGCTGCCAGTGGCCCTGGCGTGGGCGGTACGATGGCATGGGTTAGTTGCAGTGCACCGACCAGGCCGGTGGACATCACGGCGATGCCCACACCCATAGACTTGGCGGCGGAATGTACCAGGGGATTCAAGATGACATAAGCCACGTCCGAAAAAATCGCGACGCCAATGACGAACCCGGTCATGGTCAATGCCAGCGGCATTCGATTCGAACCAATCAACTTCACCATAGATCGAGTGATGACCTGTATGGCGCCAGTGTGCTTTAGCGCTTCGGCAATAATGGAACCAAGCACTATCACTACGCCGATCGATCCTAAGGTATTACCGAAGCCGGTTTCGAAGGCGTCGATGAAATTATTGCGTTGAATTCCAGGTAAGACACCGAACAGAAGAATGGGGATTAGCAGCGCGAAAAATACGTGCCACTTCCATTTGGCAATCAGGAAAAGCAAGAGAAAAATGACGACTGCGAAACCAATCAGAGATAAAGCCGGGCTTGTAGTAACCGCTGTTGCTGGATCCATGGAATCTCCGTTAGTTGTTCTTATTAGTTGTTCTTGTAACTCGTTCTTCCACTATTGGGACGCAAGATAATCCATAGCTGCGATCACGCCACCCTTGTTATGGGGGATCGCAGCCAGACCCAGACCCATCTCAACACCAGCCAGGGTACCTGCCAGCATCAAATCATTAAAGTCGCCGAGGTGCCCGATGCGAAATACCTTGCCTTTTACCTTGCCCAGGCCCATACCCAACGACATATTGAAACGCTCCAGAATAATGGCGCGCAAGCTATCGGCATCGTGTCCTTCGGGCAAAACTACCGCCGTGGTGGAATTAGAATATTCGTCGGCGTTGAGACAGAGATTCTCCAGACCCCAGGCCTCAACGGCTAATCGAGTAGCATGGGCCAGGCGCCCATGGCGTTGGATTACAGCGTCCATGCCTTCTGCATGCAACATGTCCAAAGCTTCATCCAAACCATACAACAGGTTGGTACTCGGCGTGTAGGGGAAATAACCCTGTTGATTAGGCTCGAGCATCGCCTGCCAACTCCAGTAGGAATGCTGGAATCTCGATGCCTTACTCGCTTCCAGTGCCTTTTCGCTGACAGCGTTAAAACACAGTCCCGGCGGCAACATCAGTCCTTTCTGCGAACCGCTGATGGTTACATCCACGCCCCAGTCATCGTGGCGCAGCTCAGCGCAGGCTAATGAGGAGACCGCATCCACTATAAACAGTGCCGGGTGATTGGCGGCATCCATCGCTGCTCGAATTTGCTTTATCCGACTGGTAGCTCCAGTGGACGTTTCGTTGTGCAGCGCCAGCACTGCCTTGATTTCATTTCCATTGTCGGCCCGCAATCGTTCTTCGACCACTGCTGGATCGATTCCATGGCGCCAGTCACCAGTAACCCACTCCACTTCCAAACCCAGCTTCTCGGCAACATCTTTCCAGAGGATGGCGAAATGCCCGGTCTCGAAAGCTAACACCTTGTCCCTCGGTGACAGAGTATTCAGCAGTGCAGACTCCCAGCCGCCGGTGCCGGATGCTGGGAAGATGAATACAGGAGAGCTGGTTTTGAACACCAGAGCCAGTTTGTCCAGAATCCGCAGTGTCAGCTCGGCGAACTCCGAACCACGATGATCGATAGTTGGCTGGGCCATGGCTCGAAGGACTCGATCCGGCACATTAGACGGCCCCGGAATTTGCAGAAAATGTTTACCGGCCCGGTAAGAGTTTGATTTGGACATATGCTTCAGTCATTCCTTGAATTCAGATACAGGCAGTTCGCGATATAGTGCCGACTCGTTTGGCCAGCTAAGTACAGATCGATTAGCACGGCTGTGTGGCGTAAGAATAAAGGCTATCCAGCTTGAATTCCATCGCCCAGCTTAACAATTCTTCGTTGGCATCTACATGGGCCACTACACGCTACAGTAAACAGTCGTTAACTAGCGCCATAAGTCCAGGAATTCCAGCCAGCGGCGAGCCGGTCTGAACCCCGTCATTTGGTATGTTGTCGCGATATTTATCGTAATTGCTATCAAATTTTCAACTAGCAATATCGGTTGAGAAATACATCCCCAATATTGATGGGATCGAATTTAACCCTCTCGCCAAAGATCGTGCCTTTGATGCAGAGCCTATTACCGCGCCTGTGGCTCGGTGACAAAACTAATTACCGCGTCTTGGTATTTGGCTTTGGTCACTTCAAGCACAAACCCATGCATCGTTTCATAGGGGATGCTTACCAATAACAAATTGGTAATCCACCCGGGCAGGCTCGAGCCCGGATCGATATGGGCTTCATTGCTAATTTCAACGGCGCCTGACTCCAGCGGTTTGAAAATCCAACCCAATCTTAGCTGGGTTAAACGCAGCCTACCGGCGATATTATCCAGAATGCCGGTGGTCGCCTCACTATCGACCCTGACTGTTAAGCTGGTCGCATCCTGACTCCAGACCGCGTGGGTCAGTACATCCCGGTTCTTGATCGGAAACGGCATATTGCTGTGGGTATAGACATAGGCATCTGATTCGCTCAGGCGCTGGTAAACATAAGATTCCACACAACGGCTGGCCCAATTCGTACAGGCTTCTGCGTCGATGATTAGTGCAGTCAATGCCGACAACCTGACATCCTGCATGACGGTAACTGTTCTCACGGCATCGAAGGGTGAGCCATCCACCTTCCTGGTGTACACCTGAATATTGTCCTCGTCTTTTCGAAGTCGCCACACATTATCGGCATAGACAGTACTCGAAGCGCACAACAAGAGTGAGGCCACAAACAGTACAGTTATGTTCCACATGGCAATCACCTTAAGTTGAATCTCTTTATACCTTCAAACCCGCTCAACCCCCATTAACTTTCAAAAAAGTCGTATTCAAGTACACTAAGTCATTGAAATTCGGGAAATCAGTAATGAGCATGCATCATGTTTGAACAATTTCAGTCCTTCATTTCTCCGGCTTTGACTGTTTTCGGTGACAACCCTTATATCCAGGCTATGTTGGCTGTAATACTGTCTTTCATGGCAGCCTGGATATTCAACCGAGTCATTATCACCGGTTTGAAGAAACTGGCGTCAAAGACACATTTCGAGTTCGATGACCATTTATTCGCCTTATTACACTCACCCATCTATAACAGCATCCTATTATTGGGCCTGGCCAGCGCAAGCCTGATCCTGGCACCGCCCCAGCTGACTCTCAACATTATCTTCTCGGTGATCCAAACTCTTGCATTAGTGGTTTGGGCCACCTTCTTCCTTCGCGCCAACCGCATGTTGCTGACACGCATTTCCAGGATTGAAGACAAAATAAAAATAGTGCACTCGCAAACGCTTCCCCTGTTTCTTAACCTGATCAATATCATCATTGTCGTCATGGCGGTTTACTTCCTGTTCTCGGCCTGGCATATCGACATGACCGCCTGGCTGGCATCTGCCGGTATCGTGGGTATCGCGGTGGGTTTTGCGGCCAAGGATACCCTGGCGAATCTGTTTTCTGGTGTGTTTATCATGGCCGACGCACCTTACAAAATTGGTGATTTTATCGTGCTGGATACGGGCGAGCGCGGCGAAGTAACACACATTGGCATTCGCAGTACCCGCATACTGACCCGCGCCGACGTCGAGGTAACCATTCCCAACTCGGTCATGGGTAATACCAAGATCATCAACGAATCCGGTGGACCCCATGAAAAATATCGTTGCCGGATTTCTGTGGGTGTTGCCTACGGCACCGATATCGACAAAGTCCGTGAAATCTTATTGGACATTGCTCATGCCGAGGAGATTGTTTGCTCCAACCCCGAACCCAAGGTGAGATTTCGTCTGTTCGGTGCATCCAGCCTGGATTTTGATTTGCTGGTGTGGATAAGCAGGCCGGTTTTACGCGGCAGTGTGGTGGATAAATTGAACTGTGAGATTTACCATAAGTTTATCGAGCACAACATAGAAATCCCCTATTCGAAGCAGGATTTGTATATCAAGGAACTTCCAAGTCAGGACTGAGCAAGATCTTAATGCCAGGGCGCCCTGGGCTTTGACTAACTACCGATCGTAAAACCTTCGTAACTGGCATCATCCCTGGCACCGCTGGCATGGCGAAATTTTTTAGCCAACTCCTCAGGGAAGACGGCGTTTTCCAATGCCTCGTGCTCGCTAATCTTGCCGCTCTCATAGAGTGCGAACAAGGATTGGTCGAGGGTCTGCATTCCTGGCTCCGAACTCTTTGCAATGGCTTGAGTAAGCGAACCCACGTCTCCCTTCGCAATCAAACCAGCTATTTCGGGCGATTTGAGCAAGATCTCCACAGCGGGCACGCGCTTACCGCCAATACCCGGGATCAATCGCTGCGAGACGATCGCCCGCAGGTTTGCAGAAAGATCCTGCAATAGTTGAGGACGCGCGGAGTCTGGAAAGAATTGGATAATGCGATCCAGAGTCTGATTGGCGTTATTGGCATGCACCGTCGCCAGGCACAAATGACCGGTATCTGCATACGCGAGAAGTTGTTGCATGGCCTCCCGATCGCGGATTTCACCAACTAGGATGACATCTGGCGCCTCGCGCTTGGCATTTATCAAGGCATTGGCAAAGCTGAGAGTGTCCAGACCTACTTCGCGCTGATTTACGACGGATTTCTTCTGTGGGTGGAGATACTCTATCGGCTCTTCTATGGTCAGGATATGACCGGTCATAGTGGTATTCCGATGGTCTATCATCGACGCCAATGTAGTGGATTTTCCCGCACCGGTGGCGCCGACCAACAACACTAATCCTTGCGCTTATACAACCAACTGTTTCAGTATCGTCGGCAAGTTCAGATCTTCGATCGATGGAATGCGGGACTTAATGTAGCGAATCACCATGGCGGTGTCACCACGCTGACGGTAAAGATGGACACGAAATCGCCCTATATACTCTACCGAGAAAGCGAAATTCAGCTCCATGCCTTCTTCGAAAGATTTTTTCTGCTCATCATTGATAATTCTGTAGGCAAGTTGCTTTACCATCCCCGGAGGCAGAGGTTTGTCAATTACGGGCGAAGTTTTGCCTTCGATCTTGATATTGACCGGTGCTCCGGTACTAAAGAAAAGATCGGAGGCCTGTTTATCGGCCATCAGTTTTAGATAGGGGTTTATTTGCATCAGCTATCCAGGCACATTTCTAGTCATAAGTTTGTCGTGACCTACTCCGGACTATCAGGATTGAAGTTATCCAGCTTGGCAACAGACCCACGCAATAGCCCATAAGACCGGTAAGCGAGGGCGAAAGCAACGGCGATGGCTGCAATCCCTGCGGCGATGCCTTAGCGCACTGCCTCGTGGTTCCCTGGCCAGTCCATGTCCAAATCCTATGTTGTTTGTAGGATGGTGCAGAATATAGAGCATATGGGCCGGTGCCGTAAACAGATGCCTGCGAAGTCCTGCTGCAGTCCTGAATACTCGGCATACCAGTCTCCTCCCGATCCGCTATCAAGGTCCTCACCAGCGCGAGCGAACTCTTCTCCAACCATGTTATTCTAGCAGGCTGTTGAATCGCAATAATTGGAAGCTGGCGTCGGGGTATTAGGCCGACACCTTTGCCCGGACCAACTATACAGAATGGAAAATAACGCGCTGTCCTATTTCCTGCTCGCCCAGGGCTTTATCGTCCTCATCATCCTGATAGCGATCGCGGGACTTTGGCTTAACTATCGAAACTCGAGAAAACTCTATCTCGCCATAGCCTGTGGAGCAGGTTTAATCGAGGCCTCAAGACAACTACCCGATTTGATGCTGAATGTCTTCCCTGAATCTCCGCAGTGGAATTTCCTTTCCGTATTGCTGCAGTTTTCCGCATCTTTGATATTCGTCTTGGCACTTATTCGAATAAAGGGAGAAGTTGGTAGAAATAGTCTCGCGCTCATGTGGATATCGGCGTTAGGTTTTGTTGTTAGCGTTGGCATTCAATTTACAATTTATTTTCCTGAGAGCAGTCAAAACCAGTACCTCTACTCTCTACCTATACTTTTTCTTACCGCCCTGATCGTTTGGCGCTCCTGGTTAACCAGCGATACGCTCTCGCCGAGTCGATTTTTCCTGTTGATGACCAGCATATTACTGCTGATTGTCCGTGCCGCGAGCCCAGCCATTGAATTCGGTGACACTTATCTGCTTGTTTATTATATGGAGTTATTGTTATTTCCGGTGATGATGGCGGCGCTGGTGTTAACCGAAGTGGAATTTGCCCACCATCGTGTTGAAAAGCTACTGGCGGATGAAATGCAAAGAGAAAAAGACCTGCAATTTATTCTCGATCATTCGCTGGATGTCATTTTGACAACAGATGAAGTTGGCTTATTGCGAAGCTGGAATATGAGAGCAGAACAGCAATTTGGTTACTCCGGACAACAGACTGTTGGCAAGATTCCTATCGACAAGCTTTTTCTCGATAACTACCGGCATGAAAATGTGAGTGACCCGACTGAATTTCAGTCCCAGATGAAACATACCAATGGCGATTCTTTCTGGGTAAAAGTGAGAATGCAGACCGTAGTGCGAGATGATCAGGCCTATAGTATTTATGTACTGCGCGACACTTCCGATCTCGATCGACTGGCGGAAAGCCAGGTCGAACTGGATCGTGAACTTCAACGAGTACACAAGTTACGAGAGGCGGAAATAAAGCATGAAGACAACTGAGATGACCGTGAGATTATTATTGCTGTCGGCCTTGCTGCTCGCCTGCGCGCCTGAAGCCGAGAAGGAGAGTCCAGCTGCCTCATTGGGTGAATGGCGCCATCATGGCGCCGACCATGCTTCGACAAAGTACGCTCCCTACAGTCAAATTGACGCCGGCAACTTTGCCCAACTCGAAATCGCCTGGCGCTGGAAATCCGCCGATTATCGAATCGATGAAGAGCTTCTGTATTTCACCGGCGACTATCGCGCCACGCCGCTGATGATCGGCGGTCGTGTTTATACGGCAACGAATCATGGCCAAGTGGTAGCGCTGGATGCAGCTAGCGGTGAAGAATTGTGGCTTTATGATCCAGAAAGTTATCGGGCAGGGCCACCTAATTTCTCTCCGGTACAAACTCGCGGTATCGAATATTGGACAGATGGCACCGAGCAGAGAATCTTTATCGCCACCTTGGGCAAACAACTTATCTCCATCGATATTGCCACGGGACGGCCCGATCCCAACTTTGGCGATAACGGCATCGTGGACCTGACGGCTGACCTGGGTCGTCTGGAATTCGAAGTTCGCAACATCACGCATGGCGCCCCGCCGATTGCCGTCGGCGACACCGTGATCGTCGGCTCTAAGATATTCGACTACACCATGCAAAATCGAAGCCCACCGGGTCATGTCCGCGCCTACGATGTGCGTAGCGGTGAATTTAAGTGGCGTTTCAATACCATTCCCCAGGCGGGTGAGGAGTTTGTCGAAACCTGGGAGAACGATTCCTGGAGAACCGCAGGTAATACCAATGTTTGGTCATTCATGTCCGCCGACGATGAACTGGGACTGGTCTATCTTCCGGTCTCCACACCGACCAACGATTACTGGGGTGGCATGCGTCATGGCGAGAACGTATTCGCCGAAAGCCTGCTTGTGCTGAACGCAGAAAGCGGCGAACGGGTCTGGCATTTCCAGACCGTCCATCACGGCGTCTGGGATTACGATATCGCCTCCGCCCCGAACCTCATCGATATCGAAGTCGATGGTCGCCAAATCAAGGCCGTAGCCCAGGTCTCTAAAACCGGCTTTACCTATGTCTTCGATCGTGTCACTGGCGAGCCGGTTTGGCCAATCGAGGAGCGGGCGGTGCCGCAGAGCACGGTGCCCGGTGAGAGGACGAACCCGACCCAACCCCATCCCACCTGGCCCCTGCCCTTCGAGCAGATTGGCATTACCGAAGACGACCTGATCGATTTCACCCCGGAGTTGAAAGCGGAAGCACTGGAAATATCCAAACAGTTCGTCCTGGGACCGATATTTACCCCGCCCATAGTCAAGGATCAGAACGGCAAGCGGGCAACTTATGTGGTCCCTGGTGCCGCCGGTGGCGCGAACTTCCCGGGCGCCTCTATGGACCCCACTACCGCTACGCTCTACATCCCGTCACAGACACGGCCCATCGGCATGTCCCTGATCGAGCCGCCGGTAGGCACTTCGGCATGGCCTTATGTCATCCAATATGTCGGTACCGAAGGACCCCGGGGTCTGCCGCTGATCAAGCCACCCTATAGACGCATAACGGCGATCGACCTGAACACCGGCGCACATAGCTGGCAGATTCCTTTCGGCAAGGGCCCGAGCGAGCATCCGGCCATCGCCCACCTTAATCTGGGTGACCTGGGCACCAGGTTCAACGACGTTGTTGCCGAGGGCGGCATCCTGGTAACCGAGACCCTGGTGATTTCCTACCTGGCACAAAAAGATGAGATAGATGAAAACGCCCATGGCTCGATTCTGCGCGCACACGACAAGGACACTGGCGCATTGGTGGCAGAATTACTGGTGGAGCAACGCCTGCACGGCGCGCCCATGAGCTATATGGTCGATGGTCGGCAGTACATCGGGGTCGCCGGTGGTGGGCGTGATGATGATGCGGAACTCATCGTATTTGCCCTACCTTGAGAAATAACGGGTTTCAGAAACGCAGCTCATTATGAGGTCAGAATAAGATGACTCGATTAACTCGGATGCTTATAGCAAATTTCCTGGTAGTGGTTTTTTTTGTTGGCTGCGCGCCGCGCTCTGATGATGTGAGCCTGACGGGTACAGCCGGCGAATGGCACCATCATGGTGGCGATCATGCCTCGTCAAAATATGCTGGTCTGGACCAGATCGATGCCAGCAATTTTGATCAACTCGAGGTGGCGTGGCGCTGGAAGTCTGCCGATTACCGTATCGATGAGGATCTGCTGTACTTCACTGGAGACTATCGGGCCACTCCCCTGATGGTTGCAGGGCGGATCTACACCGTCACCAATCACGGCCAGGTGGTAGCACTGGATGCCACCAGCGGTGAAGAATTCTGGCTTTTCGATCCCGAGAGTTACCGTCTGGGGCCTCCTAATTTTTCGCCGGTGCAGACTCGAGGCATCGAGTATTGGACCGATGGCGAAGTAGAGCGCATCTTTCTCGCTACCCTGGGCAAACAACTGGTCTCTATCGACGTGGCGACCGGGCGCGCAGATCCCGATTTCGGTGACAATGGCTTCATCGATTTGAAGGAGAATCTAGGCCGACTCGAATTTGAGATTCGTAACATCACCCATGGCGCACCGCCTATTGCCGTGGGAAATACAGTAATTATTGGCTCAAAAATATTCGACTACGCCATGCTGAACAGGAGCCCACCGGGGCATGTGCGGGGGTACGACGCCCGCAGCGGTGAATTCAAGTGGCGCTTTAATACCATTCCGCAGGGCGATGAAGAATTTGTGGAGACCTGGGAGAACGACTCCTGGAGAATCGCCGGCAACACCAATGTCTGGACGTTCATGGCCGCCGACGATGAACTTGGCCTCGTCTACCTGCCGGTTTCCACCCCGACCAACGATTACTGGGGCGGCATGCGACTCGGTGAAAATGTCTATGCCGAATCCCTGGTGGTCCTCAAGGCCGATACTGGAGAGCGGGTCTGGCACTTTCAAACCGTACATCACGGACTCTGGGACTATGATATCGCCTCGGCTCCCAACCTCATCGATATCACCGTCGACGGCCGCGAAATCAAGGCTGTAGCCCAGGTCTCCAAGACCGGTTTTACCTACGTCTTCGATCGCGTTTCTGGCGAGCCAGTATGGCCAATCGAGGAACGGGCTGTGGCCCCGAGCACAGTACCCGGCGAGAGAGCCAGTCCGACCCAACCACACCCGACCTGGCCCCTACCCTTTGACCGCATCGGCGTCAGCGAAGACGACCTCATAGATTTCACCCCGGAGATAAAGGCAGCGGCATTGGAACTCGCCTCCGAGTTCGTGCTGGGACCGATTTTTACCCCGCCCATCGTAAGAGGCGCAAACGGCAAGCGCGCCACTTTCGTGGTGCCAGGCGCCGGAGGCGGAGCTAATTTCCCAGGCGCTACCATGGATCCGGAGACCCAGATTCTCTACATTCCCTCCGCGACTCGACCCATGGGTATGTCGCTGATAGTCCCTCCGGAAGGCAGCTCAGATTGGCCCTATGTGATTCAGATGGACAGGCGGGTCGGTCCCCTCGGCTTGCCACTATTGAAACCACCCTACCGGCGCATAACGGCGATCGATTTGAATACCGGCGAACATATCTGGCAAATACCTTTCGGTAAGGGTCCTACGGATCACCCGTTGATCGCAAATCTTGATCTCGGTCCACTGGGCAGTGTTTATGATGACGTGGTAGCGGAAGGTGGAATCCTGGTCACCAAAACCTTACTGATTTCTTACCTGGCGCAGAAAGACGAGATCGATGAAGATGCCCACGGCTCGATCCTGGTAGCCCACGACAAAGCCACCGGCGAGCTGGTGGCGACGGTCATGGTAGAACAGCGATTACACGGCGCACCCATGAGCTACATGCATGAAGGTCGGCAATACATCGCAGTAGCTGGCGGTGGCCGTGATGATGATGCCGAGTTGATTGTGTTTGCACTGCCTTAAGTAATCCTGCTTAGCGCGCTGTCGCAATGGAGAACGAGTGGGCGGGCGCAGGTCGGAGTGGCTCGTCGAGCTGCAATGTCAATACATCGCCCTGCCGTCGAACCCCGACTGGTTTTCCCCGATCCAGACGCGTCGCGACCAGTTCTTCAGGCAATCGACCGGGCACAGAAAATGAAATCTCGGGCCCGTCTGGTTGCCCGAGAATCGTGACGTATAGAACCTCGCCCCGGCGCGTCAAGTGGACCGGATCGCAGTCGGTAGTTTCGGACTCCGCCGCACTCCAGGGCGTGGGCCCGTAGATCGCATCACCATCGCGATCCAGCCAATCTCCCAGGAATTCGAGACGGGAGGATTGCATCTCTGGAATCGTCGCGTCGACTCCTCGAGGACCGACGTTGAGCAGCAGGTTGCCGTTCTTCGAAACCGAATCGACGAAGCTGTGCACGAGTTCGGTTCGATCTTCGTAGTCTTCTTCTTTGTCTTGTTGGTTGTATCCGAAAGAGGGGCTCATGCCCCGGGTGCACTCCCACTTTCGTTTCTGGATCTCTGGGTAGCTCGTGTACTCGGGGGTGCGAAAGTCACAATGCGCTGGCATTGGCGGGATGATATCCGGGGAGTACTCGCCCTTGGCCGCATCCTTGCGGATTTTGCTTTCGAGCCAGAGGTCGGCGAGGCGCTTGATCGGGGGTAGAGAGATCAATTTCACCTTCCAGTTTCGATGCATCCAGCGGTCGTTGATCACTCCCTCGGGCACTGCATCGTAGTAGTCGACAAAGAGCTTCAACATCGGTGCCAGGGGTGTGGGCCAAGAGATATCGTTCCAGAGAATGCTGGGTTCGTAGCGTTCGATCAGCTCGCGCACCTGGGCTTCGGCATAGGCGGGATAGTCTCCACCGGGCGTCGAACCGATGAATTGCACGATGGTACGGACGGGCTTGGTGTTGAACGACCAGTCGATGCCACCGGAGTAGTAGACCCCGAAGCGAAGCCCCTCCGCGCGAACCGCGCTCGCGAGTTCTCCGACGACGTCGCGTTTGGTCGTCCAGGCGTCCTGATTCGGATTCTTGACCTCGCTCGGCCAGAGGCAGAATCCGTCGTGGTGTTTGGTCACGAGGACGACATAGCGGGCACCCGCACGCTTGAAGAGTCGCGCCCACTCTGCTGGGTCCCAGTTCTCGAGCCCCGCTTCGAAGGTCTGCTTGAAGTCGGCGTAGGGACGGCCCTGCCAGACGTCGGCGTGGTGCTTTGCCGAGGGGCTCTCGGGGACACGGATCGCGTTCTGGTACCACTCGGTATAGGGAGTCATCGCCGCTGAGATGCGATAGTGATCGATGAAGGCTTCAGAGATGTGACGCAAGCGTGGCGCAAAGGCGGGGATGGAGAAGAGTCCCCAATGAATGAAGATGCCCAGTTTGGCGTCCTGGAACCACTGGGGTACCGGGTGTCGATGAAGTGATTCGAGGCTGCGCTCGTAGGAAGTCAACGCTGTGATCGCTCCTTTTCTTCCCGTCGATCTGAGAAGCGGAATTGGATGGGCCCTCGATGCTGAATTCATTCTTGCGGATAGCCAATTCTTGCGTAGAAGCAGCATAAAAGCTATCTCTCTAAGTGTCCACACCGTCATTTGGCGAAAATTATCGTCCTGCTAACACTGAGGTCCTTCGGAAATCCGGAAATCTCCTTAAATCTCCACGACATTGACTAATCTAGCGGGCCATCTGTCCTCCAATTCAACCATTTTTGAATTGTTTGCAATTTCAGGCCGCAGCTCGCCCAGTCGCTTTCTGCTGTGCAGGGACGCACGAATGTCGCGAGCGCACTGCCTTTTAGCTCACCTCAATACCTAGTTCAGCCAGCAAATCTTCGATATCTCTATGGCTTAGGTTGAATCGATGGTAGAGCCAGACGGCATGTTGGATAATTTGAGGGGGAAATCTGTGTCTTTTGTATATTTTTGATCGATTCGTGCGCCAAATTGTCGCAGATCGGCGTTTAACTTGTCAGTACCAGAAACTGGTATGTCTATGCGAATTGTACCCTGTTGAACCAATTTATTCGGTAGGATAGCCGCAGTATGATAACAACATACATCGACACAGTAACCGCTTTAATGGAGCGTAATGTTGCCCGTCACTGCGACGACACCGCGGTGATCTACGGTAAACAACAAATGACCTATGGTGCTTTAAACCAGCTGTCTTTAAAAGCAGCCCGAGGATTGAGCAACCTGGGAGTGAAATCCGGTGACCGCGTCGCCTTTTGGCTACCCAATACCATCGCCTATATTGCCCTCTATCTGGCCTGTACTCGTTTGGGTGCTATCGCCGTTGCCGTGAATACCCGCTATCGAAGCGTAGAGGTGAGCGACATCGTCCGGCGTTCCGGCGCCAAGCTGATGGTGCTGTGGCCGGGGTTTCGCAATATTGATTTCCTGGAAATCCTTTCGGAGATTCCCGAAGACGCGTTGGGTCAATTGGAAACGGTCATCCTCTATGACGAGGGCCAAGTGGTGAACGATGTGCCGTCTGCGATTGCCGCGAAAAACCAGCTCGGCTACGAAGAGCTTGTTGCCGCAGATCCTTACGATCAGGATCACTCGGGTCCTGATGTCGGTTGCAATATTTTCACCACCTCGGGCACCACCAAGGCACCTAAATTTGTCCTGCATCGGCAGACAGGAATCGCACAACATGCCCAGGATGTTTGGCGTAATTTGGAACCCTTGATCGTAGGTGAGTTTGAAGATGGCTGCTTCCTGCAGACCTTGCCCCTATGTGGAGTGTTTGGTTTCAACCATATCACTGCGGCGATAGCCGGCGGCCGACCGACGGTGCTGCAAAACTCTTTCGATGCAGCCGAGGCCGTTGCCTTAATCGATACTCATAAGGTGCGTTACTTCAGTGCCACCGACGACATGATCATCGCGATGCTGGCAGCCGACCCACGAGAGCAGGCGATGCCGGGGCTGGTGTGTTGTGCCTACGGCGCGTTCAATATGTCAGCCGATGAAGTGGCACGCCGGGCCCACGCGCGTGGTGTCAAGTTGGTTGGCCTATATGGCATGAGTGAAGTGCAGGCCCTGTTTGCTCGCCGCGATCATACATTACCGTATGACGAACGATATGTGCCGGGCGGTAAATTGATTTCTGATCAGGCCAAAGTGCGGACACGCAATCCCGAGACGGGCGAACTGATGGGCCATGGGGAAAGTGGAGAGTTGGAACTCAAGGGTCCAAGCCTGATGCTGGAATATTTCGAAGATCCCGACGCCACCTCGGAGGCAATGACCGCAGACGGCTATCTGCGCTCCGGCGACCTGGGCTATACCACATCAGAAGACAGCTTCGTATTTGAGGCGCGCATGGGAGATACCCTGCGGCTTGGCGGTTATCTGGTGAGCCCCGTTGAGATCGAAAGCCATCTGGCGGAACACCCGCAAGTAGAGGCTGCACAGGTGGTAGCTGTTAGAGTCGGGGAAGTGATGCGGCCGTTTGCTTTCGTGATTCCAACAACGCTGGGTGAACTGGATCAGGAGGCACTAGGCCAATATTGTAAGCAAGGCTTGGCGCGCTTTAAAGTGCCGGTGGCTTTTCTTGAAATAAATACGTTTCCTACCACCGAGAGTCCAAACGGAACCAAGATCCAACGAGCCAAGCTGCGTCGATTAGCAGAGGTAGCCATGGCCGAGCAAGCCGCCGAGGGGAGTTAGGAGCCAGGGGGATACTGACAAGTTAATCCCCCTTCTGTGACAATTTGCCGTATGAACCAATCGAAAGCTTACAGACACCACCGATTTCCACCTCAAATTAATCAACATACCGTTTGGCTCTTTCATCGATTTCAGGGGTTAACTTGTCAATACCCGTGAGAAGCCTCGTCGTTTGACCTGCACTCCAGGCTGATGCTTCGAAATCCCCGGTTTCACCTCCCTCCGCCACATTCGTACCATTCACCTAAGGCTTTTATAGGCATCCCTAAATCGTGTAGTATCCTCGGCTCACACTATTAATTAGCCCGGGGGCAGTATGTCTTTAAGAAATCTCCTGAAATACCTAACCGCCAGCTTTCTCTCAATTTTCATCCTCAATGGTACTGCCGCCGATTGGCCCAGTTACGGCGGAGACAACGGCTCCAGCAAGTACTCAACATTGGACCAGATTACAGCCCAGAACGTAGACGACCTGGTCGTAGCCTGGAGCTGGGACAGTGTTGATAATGAGACAGTTGCCGCCAATATTGCCGGAACCAATTCCACCGCTGTCCCCGGTCCCTACAAGGCTACGCCTATAGTCGTGGAAGGTATCATGTATATTCCAACTTCATTTGGTCGCGTGGTGGCCCTGGATGCACAAAGCGGTGAAGCACGTTGGGTGTTCGATACGCGAGCCTGGGAGGCAGGACGCCCAGCGAACCTTGGTTATAACACTCGAGGTGTTGCTTACTGGGAAGGAAGCGGGAAGCGCAGGATCTTCTTCGCTACCAATGATTCTTATTTGTGGGCCCTGGACGCCGAGACCGGGCAGGTCGATTCGGCTTTCGGAGACGGTGGCAGGGTAGATCTTAGCCAGGGACTGGGCAGGGAGATAAATAAGCGAGATTACGGTGTCGTATCGCCAGTACTGGTTACCAATAACAAGGTAATCGTCAATTCAATTGTCAATGATGCTCCCGCTAGCTTAGAAACGCCACCGGGTCATGTGCGCGCATTTAATCCGGAAACAGGGGCGCTGGAGTGGATGTTCGAAACTATTCCCCAAGCCGGTGAATTTGGAAACGAAACCTGGGAAGACGGCTCCTGGGAATACACCGGGAGCACTAATGCATGGACCATCATGAGTGCTGATGATGAATTGGGGATCGCCTACATACCCATCGGTACGCCGACCAATGACTGGTATGGCGGCATGCGAAAAGGGGATAACCTGTTTGCGGAAAGCCTGGTTGCGGTAGACGTCAATACCGGAGAGCGAATCTGGCATTTTCAGATGATTCATCACGGTGTGTGGGACTATGATCTACCCGCAGCGCCTACTCTGGTGGACATTACCGTAGATGGTCGCCCGATCAAGGCTGTTGCGGCAATTTCCAAGCAGGGTTTCACCTATGTATTTGATCGAGTCACCGGAGAACCTGTCTGGCCTATCGAGGAACGAGCGGTGCCGCAAAGCTCGGTCCCTAATGAACGTCTGTCACCTACCCAGCCCTTTCCAACCAAGCCGGCAGCATTTGAGCCCCAGGGTATATCAGATGAAACCTTGATAGATTTCTCACCGGCATTACGGAGCGAGGCCCTACAGAATATCGAGAAATTTGACTATGGGCGTCTGTTCATACCACCCACGTTGCGCGGAACAATACAATTTCCCGGTTGGGGAGGGGGAGGAGAGTGGCATGGCGCCGCTTTTGATCCTGAGACAGGGCTGTATTACATTCCTTCGGCTTCTGCACCGATTGTAGTGCAGCTGATAGAAGCCAGGCGAGGACGGGAAGAGATGGGCTACGTGCGTGGTGGCGCGAGATCAGTTTCAGGGCCCCAGAATCTACCGTTGATTAAACCCCCTTATGGGCGCATCACGGCTATTGATCTCAACAGCGGGGACCACGTCTGGATGGTGCCACATGGTGAAGGTATACGGCAGCAGATTATTGACATGGGGATACTTGACCCCGGACCAGTAGGAAGCAGCGACAGGACCGGACCCCTACTGACCAAGACTCTGTTGTTTATGGCGCAGAGGGATGGTGATCGAAATCTGTTGAGGGCGTTTAATAAGGCTAGCGGTGAAATTATTCATGAGATTGAGTTGCCACTTCGGCCGACCGGTACGCCCATGACTTACTCGATCGATGGCAAGCAGTACGTGACTATTGCAGTCGGCGGTCGCGGGGATGCCAGGTTAGTGACCTTGAGCTTGCCCTAAAAAAGTAATGACAGTTTAACTTGTCAATACTGTTCACAGGCATGGAGGAAGGCGTGGTCGACATTGAAACTTGTAGTTAATTGGGATGTAAAAAGTGAAGAACCCTGCCCTGTCTCTATCGACAGTAAGTTTCGCCATGCTTATAGGCCTGGCGAGCGGAATCAGCCGCGGACAATCTGAATTTGAATTCTATGGCAGAGCCGACATCACGGCGAATCAGATCAATCTAAACTCCCTGCTCCCACAACAGCAGGAATGGCAGCTCAACAGCAATGCCTCCCGCGTTGGCTTCAGGGGCAGCTATCAAATTTCTGACTCTCTCGAAGCCATTTATCAGCTCGAACTGGAAGTAAATTTCGATGACGACGACAGCATTGCCGCCAGAGGCAAGGATCTGTTCGAGAACCGAAATACTTATATCGGCTTGCAAGGGAATTTCGGTCGAATCATTGCCGGCAGATATGATACCCCTGCGAAAACTGCCGGCCGCGAAGTGGACCGCTTCAACGACCAGGCAGTGGCTGATATCAAGAACTTCATGGAGGGTGAAGACCGCATCAGCGATCTGCTCATGTACACGACACCAGACTGGATGGGATTTTCTGCTACGGCGGGAATCATTACCGCAGAAGACGCAAGCGCCGTCACCGGCAATAGCGACCTCGCCCATGGCTCAACCCTGTCCCTCAATTTCTCCAACGATTTTGTCACCGCGGCGATTGCCACCAATAACGATATAGACAAGCAGGATCTCACGCGTTTGATGACAAATTTTTACATCGGCGCCACCGAAGTAGGTTTCATCTGGCAGCAAGCCGACCGCATCGATATAGATGCCGACGAGGAATCCTGGTTCATAAGTGCTGAACATAGAATCAATGAAGACTGGCGAATAAAGGGGCAGTACGGCATCACCGAGTACAGCGTGCTATCTAACAAAGATGAGCAATTTGTTCTTGGTGTGGACCGCATTCTCAACGGCAATGCATTCCTCTACGTCAACTACGTGCAACTCGACCGGGATCAGACGGTGGTTTCCTTTTCCGATAACAGCCTGGCCATCGGTTTTCGGCTCAGCTTCTAAGCTGTGGCGATCTGACAATCTTTACCTTTGCTTAAAACAGAGGAGCCGATAGGGGGCGGTGAGCTAAATTATCCCGGATTTCCCTGAAGTCCAGAATCCCAAACCCACTTGTTTCGATGTATTACCGTGGCGGAGCAATGTGGGAGTATACTCCGACACCAATCCCACACCTGCTTCGCTGCCGACCACTTTTAGATGCCGCTGCTTCGCCTCGACAAAATCTCCATTCATTTCGGTAGCCATGTGCTGCTCGATGCGGTCGACCTGACCGTGCATAAGGGCACCAAGATCGGGCTGCTGGGTCGAAATGGTGCCGGCAAGACGACGCTTATGAAAATTATTGCAGGGTCTATGATGCCTGATGCCGGTGAGCGTTGGTTGCGACCCGGGGTAAAAATAGCTTGGCTGGATCAATCATTGCCGGTAGCCACCGAGCAGTCGGTGTATGACATGGTGGCCGGCGCATTGCCTGAGCTGGGTGAATTGCTGACACAGTATCACCACCTGATCGCCGATTTTGATCACGCCGATATGAAAAAACTGGAGCAGGTGCAGGCTCAGCTCGAGGCCCGGGACGGTTGGAATCTGAGTCAGAAGGTGGATACGGTAATCAGTCAGTTGCAGTTGCCGGCGGACAAGCTCATGTCGGAATTGTCTGGTGGCTGGCGCCGCCGCGTGGCACTGGCCTGTGCCCTGGTGCGGGAGCCAGAAGTCCTGTTCCTCGATGAACCGACCAACCATCTTGATATCCCGGCGATCGAATGGCTGGAAAAACAATTACAGGCATACCGGGGTGCTCTGTTGCTGGTGACTCACGATCGCAATTTCCTGAAGCAGGTCGTTAACCACATCGTCGAACTCGATAGAGGGCAGCTCTATCAATTCGAGGGTGACTATCACAAATTCCTACGTTATCGGCAGCAGCAACTGGCGGTAGAAGCGCGAGCGAATGCCTTATTCGATAAAAAGCTCTCCCAGGAGGAAGTGTGGATACGCCAGGGAATAAAGGCACGACGAACCCGCAACGAGGGTCGGGTGCGGGCCCTGCAGGCACTGCGCAGTGAACGCAGTGCGCGACGGGAGATACAGCGTAGCGCCAGTTTCAAGGTAGACGCAGCCGCGGCTTCCGGGAAGATTGTCGCCGAGCTTATCAAGGTATCCCATGGCTTCGATGGCGTTGCTGTTATTAAAGATTTCTCCACCACCATTCTGCGAGGCGACCGGATTGGAATCGTCGGCGCCAATGGTGCCGGCAAGTCCACGCTGTTAAAAATTCTGCTGGGAAAACTGACCCCGGAATCCGGTACGGTCAAACTGGGCAGCAAACTGGAGATCGCCTATTTCGATCAGCTGCGGGAGACCCTGGACCTGGAGAAAAATCTCATCGACAACGTCTGTGGTGGTCAGGAATTCATCGAAATTGATGGCAAGAGAAAGCATGCCATCAGTTACCTCGGCGATTTTCTATTTGCGCCGGATCGAATTCGTACGCCGGCGAAGGCCCTGTCCGGCGGCGAACAAAACCGGGCGATCCTGGCGAAACTCTTCACCCGGCCCGCTAATATCCTGGTCTTCGACGAACCCACCAATGACCTGGATATAGAAACCCTGGAATTACTGGAAGATATCCTGCTGAAATTCAAGGGCACAGTCCTTTTAGTCAGTCACGATCGGGAATTCATGGATAATGTCGTCACCAGCCTAATGGTGTTCGAAGGTGATGCGCGGGTTAAAGAATATGTGGGTGGGTACGCCGACTGGGTGGCCGGGGGTGGCCGCTTAAAAGGCTTGCAGGACAACGAGTTATTGACAGAAACCGGCGCAAAAAAGCGTAATTCATCCCAAGCTCGCAAGGTCTGTTCGGAGCCCGGAAGTGGCAAGGCGGGCACCCAAGCGAAGCAGCTATCCCGTAAGGATCAACAAGCCTTGAAGGCCCTGCCCGAGTTAATTGAACAATTGGAAACGCGGCAGAGGGAGTTCGAAACCCAAATCGCCAATTCGGATTTCTATCGCCAGGATCAGGAGAGAATCCAGCAGGCCCTGAAAGAAGTAGCGGACAATCAAGCAAACCTTGAGCGAGCTTACCAGCGCTGGGAGGAACTGGAAGGCTGAGGACGGATTCAGCAACACCTCCGGGCAAGGAAATATTTGCTGCTAATGACATCATCGCTGGAAAATAATTTTCCCGAAGGTACAATACGCTCGATACTCTAATTTTATAGCAGTGACTCCTTCTCCAAGCGATCGTAAAAGGCCTACCAGCATGACAGAAAATCAAACCCCCGCGCCCGACCTGAGACAATACGGTATTAGTGACGTAGAGGAAATCTACTACAACCCCTCTTATGAATTTTTGTTCGAACAAGAGACCCGGGATGATCTGGAAGGCTACGAGAAAGGCGCGATAACCCAGTGCGGCGCGGTCGCCGTAGATACCGGTATTTTTACCGGCAGGTCGCCGAAAGATAAGTACATCGTCCGCGATGACACATCCAGAGATACGGTGTGGTGGTCAGATCAAGGTAAGAATGACAACAAGCCCATCGATAAAGACACCTGGGATCACTTGAAGTCAATTGTAGCCGAGCGCTTGAGCGGCAAGCGTCTGTATGTGATGGACACGATTTGCGGAGCCAATGAAAACAGCCACTTAAAGGTGCGGTTCATCATGGAAGTGGCCTGGCAGGCACATTTCGTCAAAAACATGTTTATTCGACCTAGCCCGGAGCAGATGGCAGATTTCGAACCTGATTTCATCGTCATGAACGGCGCCAAGAGCACCAATCCTGACTGGGAAAGCATGGGCCTCAATTCCGAGAACTTTATTGCCTTCAACCTCACCGAGAAGATGCAACTCATCGGTGGCACCTGGTATGGCGGAGAAATGAAGAAAGGCATGTTCTCCATGATGAATTATCTGTTGCCTCTGCGCGGCATGGCTTCCATGCACTGCTCCGCAAATATCGGCAAAGATGGCGATGCCGCCATCTTCTTTGGTCTGTCCGGTACCGGCAAGACCACGCTGTCCACCGATCCCGAGCGTGCGCTTATAGGTGACGATGAACATGGCTGGGACGATGACGGCGTGTTCAATTTCGAAGGCGGTTGCTACGCCAAGACCATTAACCTCAGCGAGGAAAGCGAGCCCGACATTTACCGGGCTATTCGGCGTGATGCCCTGCTGGAAAATGTGTCGGTGGATGCAGCGGGTGTGATTGATTACGCCGATGGCTCCAAGACCGAAAATACCCGCGTCTCCTACCCTATCTATCACATTGACAATATAGTGAAACCCATATCCAAGGGCGGCCATGCGGAAAAAGTGATCTTTCTCACCGCGGATGCCTTCGGTGTGTTACCGCCGGTATCCAAGCTCACGCCCAACCAGACCAAATACCACTTCCTGTCTGGCTTCACCGCAAAATTAGCCGGCACCGAGCGCGGTATAACCGAACCTACGCCGACTTTTTCAAGCTGTTTCGGAGCGGCATTCCTGTCCTTGCACCCAACCAAGTATGCCCATGAACTGGTCAAGCGCATGGAAGCAGCGGGTTCTACGGCCTACCTGGTCAACACCGGCTGGAATGGTACCGGCAAGCGCATCTCGATCAAGGCGACTCGGGCCATCATCCACGCGATTCTCGACGGCTCCATCGATAAAGCGGAAACCTTCAGCCTACCGTATTTTAATCTCGAGGTGCCCATCGCTATCGATTCTGTGGAGGGCGATATTCTGGATCCGCGCCACACCTATGCCGATGCCGATGAATGGGACGAGAAGGCGCACAGCCTGGCCGAACTGTTCATAGCCAACTTCGTGAAATTCACCGACACCAATGAAGGCAAAGGTCTGGTAGCTGCGGGACCGCAGCTGGCCTCTTAGCAAAAATAGGGACAGAAACGAAAAGGGCTGGAGAAAAGAATCTCTCCAGCCCTTGCGATCTTCGATCATTTTCTACTGGCAATTAGTGGGCGGCGCCCGCCTCCACCATCGCACCGGGTAAAGCCATCGCTGTCAGCTTAGAACCGGTTTGCAGAATGATGTACTGATGACCATCGTGCACCCATGAACTCATGCCATAACTGCTCCGTGCCGGGACTTCAATCTGCGCCATGGTTTCACCACTTGTCTTATCGATGGCGTACAGCATCGGCGTGCCGTCATGGGCGGAATCCGAATACACCAGCATATTGCCAGTGACTACCATCGGCACCAGTGCACCGGTGCCGGTGTTGCCGATATCGATGCCAGCGAGGGCTGGATTATTCAGGATTCGGTCCGAAGTTTCCCCAGTAGGAATCATCCAGGCATGTTCGCCGGTGTTCATATCGATAGCGGTAATGCGACTATAGGGTGGCTTCAAGATGGGGATGCCTGCCGGATGTCGCGGCGGCCTTGCAGTCGCACCGGGACCCGCATTCGCCCACTGCGAAAGTGTTGCACCGGTTGTATTTGGATACAGCAGGTCAGCTTCCTCACCGGGAATCAGACGCAAAGCGAAGCAGGAACTGTGGGAGGAAACATAGAGCATTCCAGTAGCAGGATCAGCCACCGCAGGCGCGGTGATGTTGGCGCCGCCACCACCACCGGGGCAGTTCATGGCGGCAAATTTTCCGGTTGAATTACCGGCATGAATGGGTGGGTTGAACAGTGGCCCCATCTGATAATCCGCCAGGGCTTCGATTGCCTGGCGCCGGATCTCCGGCGTGAAATCCGCCAGATCGTCGATAGTTATGCCCTGTATGTCGTAAGGGGCTGGTTTCGTAACATGGGGTTGCGTCGGAGACAGCACCTCGCCGGGGACGATGGACGCAGGCACGGGTCGCTCCACGATTGGCCACAGGGGCTCACCGGTAATTCGATCGAAGGCATAGACCCAGGATTGCTTCGTCACTTGCATGACCGCAGGCACACTGCCTCGACCCGGCATGTTTAGGTCCAGCAACACTGGCGCCGTCGGATTGTCAAAATTCCAGACTTCATGATGGACCATCTGAAAATGCCAGGCCCGCTCTCCGGTACGGGTATCGAGCGCAATGATGCTCGCCCCATAGAGGTTATCCCCAGGTCGGAAACCACCGTAGTAATCGATGGTGGCACTGTTGGTAGGAATAAAAACCAGGTTGTTTTCAGGATCGGCGGATAGAGGCGCCCAGGAAGACACATCACCCGTCCATTCCCAGGCATCATTTTCCCAGGTCTCATGGCCGTACTCGCCGGGCTGTGGGATCACGTTGAATTTCCACTTCAGGGCACCGGTCCGAGCGTCATAGGCAAGGATGTCACCCGGCACATTTTCGATACGAGACTGGTGGTAGCCCTGCTCTGCAGAGTTGCCGACGATAACCACGTCATTAACCACCAGCGGTGGCGAGGAGGAAGTGATATAGCCGGTTTCCAGAGGCAGCCCTTCATAAGGGTCATAGGGATGTCCCAGATCGGCCAGCAGATCGACGACGCCAGTTTGCGGGAAGCCATCGATGGGAACGGGTCGACCGAAGCCTTCTATAGGTACACCGGTATCGGCATCCAGGGCGGTCAGGAAAAACCCTGGTGAAATGATATAAATCACACCCCTGCCATCAATTTTGGCGTAACCCACGCCCTTGCCGTAATCGGCACGCATAGAGTACTCGCCACGGGGCGTATCGGGTTCCCGATACGACCAGATGGTTTCACCGGTTTTAGGATCGAGCGCGATGACATGGCGCTTGTTACCCGCCACGGTATATAACTTGCCATCGATCAAGGAGGGTGTAGAGCGTCCGCTCACAGCGCCGAAGCTGGCACCATCCCATTCCCAGACGACCTCGAGCTCAGCAAAATTTTCTGCCGTAATCTCAGCGGCCAGTGTAGATCGGGTATGGGCATAATCGCCACCCAGAGTTAGCCATTCGGTGGTGTCTTGAGCGACCACAACACTCGAAGAAAACACCATCAAGACAGCTGCAAGCAGTGAAATTCTTTTTGTAATTAGAGTATGCATAAACTCCTCCAGTATTAATTAACGAGGGAATTGCAGTGGCGAATCACGGGCGGGGGTGCGACTGAATATCCCAGTCCCGAAGAGTACCGAAATATAGGGACTCAGACCACGCTTTTCTGCTTGTTAAGACGCAGCCCACAGGGCCCAGGCCGGTTCCGTGAAGAAATGCGGAATTCATTGAAACCGGTCAGAGCCGCGCCCTATACTGTCGAGAGCGCAATTTTATGAAGTTAAAGTCGGAAAGGGACCATCAACATGCTCAAATTACTTTGTGCCTCGGCAGGGAATTGACCGATAACCGCCGCAGTATCCTGTGGGGTAGTCCACATTATCCCTGGCAGTGCGCTTCCAAATTTCACCGGGCAACCTGACCCTGCCTTTCATATTAAATGGTTTAAAGGAGAATCGACAATGCTGTCTGAGATTCGTTTATCCACACTATTTCTATTCTGTGTTAGCGTTTCCTTATCCGGATTAGCCTACGGACAAAACAATTCTGACCAGAATGAAGAAACTGCAATGGAACGAGTAACGGGAATTGGTGGTTTATTTATCGTGCGAATGATCCGGGTAAGCTGGCCGAATGGTATGAGGAGCATTTGGGTGTAACTCGCAGCCCAACAAGTTACGAAGACGAGCCATGACAACAAGAACAAGGTCCTACCATTTTCGCCCCTTTCGAAAATGATACAGAATTTTTTGGCAGGCCTTCGCAATCCTGGATGATCAATTTCCGTGTTAATGACCTCGATGCCATGGTGAAACAACTCGAGATGGCGGGGATCGAAGTTGAAGTAGATGAAGCAGAATATCCTAACGGGCGTTTCGCACGCTTGCTTGACCCGGAAGGTAATCCAATCCAGTTATGGCAGCCAAAGACGAGTGATTGAACCAGTAGGGGCGCCTGCAACCTAGCAACCAGCCAAAGGCTTACTTCCTGGTATATTTTCGCAGGGCCATACCGCCGGTGAGGGAACCATAAACATGGCCAGCGGCGTCGGCAATCACACGTTCCTGGGTTCCGTTGGCATCGGGATCATCGATAGAAGTGACTACCACACCATCTGCAACACTGCCTTTTTTTGGTGAAACCTGAATATCTCACCGGGATCATGGTCACCTGTCTCGCAGTGCAAATGTTGACAGGGCATGGCCGGAGATAACCGACAAGTACTGCACCCCATCCACCATGTAGGTAACCGGTGCCATCACGATCTGCCCGCCG